>NZ_JBFUJK010000010.1:0-174633 GCF_056401395.1 Arthrobacter sp. P4_F11 | reverse complement strand
AGCTCCGGGTGCACGGGCGCCATGGGCCGGCCGCCGAGTCCCTGCCGGGGCAGCAGCGTGTCGGCCAGGCCGAGCCGGCGCCTGGCCTCCGCGGCGCCGATCCGCAGCCGCGCCCGCAGGAACTCCACCGTGTTCCGGTACCCGTCATCCAGCACCGATTCCGGCACCGCCGACTCACCCGTTCCGGGGGTTCCGGCGGGAGCAGCCGCAACAGACGTGCCGGAGGGAACCAAGGACAAGGACGTGCCGGAAGGATCCGAGGCCAAGGAAGTGCCGGCGGGTTCCACGGTTCCGGGTGCGCCGGTCTGCCACCCGGCGGGGCTCTCACGCCAGCCGGTGGTCCACGCGGTGACCGCCCCCGCTACAGCCCCCGTGCCCGCGGCGGCGGACTGCTTCCTGGTCCGGTCCACGGCGGCCGCCGCGACGAGCTGCAGATACTCCACCGCGCGGGAGACTTCCTCCACGCTGCCGGCGAAGTCCGACGCGGCCCGGAATCCCCACGACCCCGCATCCTCCACCGCCGTCGAACCCACAGCCCGCAGCGCGGTCAGGGCGGCGTCCAGACCGGATTGCCCGACCGGGGCTGCACCCCGGTCCGTGCCCTGCGCCTCGTCCTCGCAGGCGGTGAGATCCCTGATGAAATCCCTGACGGCTTCCATGGCTCGAGTCTATTTGAGGGCTCCGACAAAAGTGATGGGCACGGTTCCGCCTCGGAGTGACTCCGGTGCGGTGCACCCGGCCGAACCCCAAACGAACTGTGACCACGCACCCCGTTGGGTGCGTGGTCACGGTTGCGCGCGGAAAACAGCTGCGCGGGGATAAAGAGCTAGAGCTTCAGGATGCTGGTGAGCCGCTCGGTGTCCTGCCGCGTCCGGGCCTTGCCGAGGTACACCACGGCCGCGATCGAGGCCGCAGTGCCCAGGACCATCGGCAGAATCCACGGGATCCAGGTCAGGCCCGGCTGGTAGCCGAATCCGGCCGCAATGAAGATGATCCAGCTGAGCATACCGACGGATGCAGCAACTCCCGCGGGGACGGCGACGCCGTACTTCTGGTGGCGCTTGTCGTTGGCCCACACCACGAAACCCGCAGCCACGGTCACCATGGCGACCACAATCAGGGAAAGCATTCAGGACACCTCACGATGGAGAAACTGCGATGAAGGAACGGTGGTGGGAAGAACGGGGCTAGAGGGCACCGAAGCCGACGCGGCGGGCCTCTTCTGCGCCGATTTCCACGTAGCCCAGAACATTGGCGGGGACGATCACCAGGCGGCCTTTGTCGTCCGTCAGCCGCAGTTCGCTGCCCTTGGCGATCGCGTCGCCAACTACCTTGGCGACGGCTTCGGCATCCTGCGCCGATTCGAGGACAATTTCGCGGCCAATGTTTTGAATACCAATCTTTACTTCCACAGCAAGGCCTCCCAGCCAATCAACGTCCAAAAAATGTCTAAGGTCAATCTCTAGTTGTAGTCTAGGTCTCTTTGGGGAAGCGGGAGATTCCGCGCCAAGCTAAACGGTAGATGAGGTCACTGGCTACATCGAGATCCAGGTTCCCGTCCGTTTCCAGCCAATACCGTGCGCTCACGTGGGCCATGCCAGCGAGTCCGCGGCCCAGCAGCTGGGCCTCCAGCTCAGGCAGTTTGGTGTCCTCGGCGATGACGTGCGCGACGGCGTCGGCGAAGGTCTTGTTGAACGTTTCCAGCCGCGCGCTGACGTCGGGATCGTTAATCAGGTCCGACTCGAAGACGAGCCTGTGGGCCTGGTCGTCGTGCGCGATGAAGCGGAAGTAGGCGCGCATGACGGCCTGGACGCGCTCGTCATTGTCTGTGGTGGAGTTCAGGGCGCCAAGCAGGAGGTCGGTCAGCTTGCTGAGGTGGCTGTCCAGCAGAGCCAGGTAGAGGTCCCGCTTGGAGGGGAAGTGCTGGTACAACACCGGCTTGCTGACGTGGGCGGTCTCGGCGATCTCGTCCATGGCGGCACCGTGGTAGCCGTTCGCCACGAAAACTTCCTGCGCGGCCGCCAGCAGCTGCGCCCGGCGTTCGTCGCGGGGGAGGCGGGCCGAACGTTGCCCGCTCCGCGGCTGCACTGCCGTCGGCTTGCCGGACTCGTCCCGCTCCAACGGTGCCTGATGAACCACTGTCGGCCTTCTTTCCCTTAATTCACCCCATTGCGCGCAATGGCAATCGTCTGCATTTTGTACTGAACTACCTTGCACTCAATTACACCTTACGCGCGGGTAATATGACCTGGTGGTATCTTCGGGCATAGATTGAAGTATGGCTTCCAAGTTCACCGCCGCCGGTGCCCCCGCAACCCCCCAGACGAAGCTGGGTCCGCAGCCCGGACCGCTGGTCGACCCGGCTGCGGACCTCAGTCCGGACGAGGTGGAACGCTACTCGCGGCACCTGATCATTCCGGAGATCGGCGCGATCGGCCAGCGACGCCTCAAGAACGCGAAAGTCCTGGTGATCGGTGCCGGTGGCCTCGGCTCCCCGGCCCTGCTCTACCTCGCCGCCGCGGGGGTCGGCACCCTTGGCATCGTCGATGACGACGACGTCGACCTCAGCAACCTCCAACGCCAGATCATCCACGGTGTCGCGGATGTGGGCCGGCCGAAAATCGAGTCGGCTCGCGACGCCATTACGGCCCTGAACCCGCTCGTGGATGTCCGGCTCCACAACGTCCGGCTCGACGCGTCCAACGCACTGGAACTCTTTGCCGGCTACGACCTGATCCTCGACGGCGCCGACAACTTTGCCACGCGCTACCTCGTCAACGACGCCGCCGCCATCCTCGGCAAGCCCTACATTTGGGGATCGATTTTCCGTTTCGACGGCCAGGTCAGCGTCTTTTGGGAACAGTTCGGGCCCACCTACCGGGACCTCTACCCGGAGGCGCCGCCGCCCGGATCCGTGCCGTCCTGCGGCGAAGGCGGCGTGTTCGGCATGCTGTGCGCCGCCGTCGGAGCGCTGATGGTGACCGAGGCGGTCAAACTGATCACCGGCGTCGGCCGGTCCCTGCTGGGCCGGCTGGCGCTCTATGACGCGCTGGGCGGCACCTGGCGCGAGATCAAGGTGACCAAGGACCCGGCGGCAGCACGAATCACCGAACTCACCGACTACGAGGCCTTCTGCGGGATCACTCCAACGGCGGATGCCGGTACCGAGCACACCGTGACGGCGACCCAGCTCGCCACCATGCTGGCCTCCCGCAAGGCCGGCCTCAAGGACTTCCACCTCGTGGACGTGCGGGAGCAGGGAGAATACGAAATCGTCCGCATTGAGGGCTCGGAGCTGATCCCGCAAAGCCGCATCCTTGCCGGCGAGGCGTGGCAGGAACTGCCCCAGGATGCCGAAATTGTCTTCCACTGCAAGGCCGGAACACGATCCGCCGCCGTCCTGTCCGCGGCCCGCGCCGCCGGGTACGGGCGCGTCAGCCACCTCGAAGGCGGCATTCTCGCCTGGGTAAGGGACGTGGAGCCCGGGAAACCGGTGTACTGAGCCTTGGCGGGCCATATGGCCAGCAAGGCCGCGATACCGCACAACACGCTCCGCCGAGCGGCGCCCTAAAACGAAAGGCTTGGTCATGAGCGAGGAAAATGTCGTGAAAGAGGAAGACGCCGTGAGCCAGGAAAATGCCGTGAGTCAGGAAAATACAGTGACGTCCCAGCGCAAGATTGGCTCCGGGTTCGGCCGGGATTCGACGGCGGCCGACGTCATTGCCGGCATCGACCTGACCGGGAAGACCGCTATTGTCACGGGCGGCTACTCGGGGCTGGGCCTGGAGACCGTGCGGGCGCTGGCCTCCGCCGGCGCCACTGTCGTGGTGCCGGCCCGGCGGCCCGAGCATGCCCGCGACGTCCTGGCCGCGGCGGGGCTGACGCCGGCAACGGCTGGCGGCGGCGTCAGCGTCGCCGAGCTGGACCTTGCGGACCTGGCCAGTGTGAAGGCGTTCGCCGCCGGCTTCCTGGCCGGCCCGGCGACCGAAACGGCACCTGGCCCGGCGGCCGGAACGGCACCTGGCGCGGCGGCCGGAACGGCACCTGGCGCGGCGCCGGGCTCAAGCCGCAGCCTGGACATCCTCATCAACAACGCCGCCATCATGGCAAGTCCGGAGCAAAGGGTGGGACCCGGCTGGGAATCACAGTTCGCCACGAACCACCTGGGCCATTTTGCCTTGACCAACCTGCTGTGGCCGGCGCTTGCCGCGGCGCAGGGAGCCCGCGTGGTCTCGCTGTCCTCGACCGGCCACAAGCTCTCGGCCATTCGCTTCGATGACATCAATTTCGACGCCGGCTACGACAAGTGGCGTGCCTACGGCCAGGCCAAGACGGCGAACGCGCTCTTCGCCGTCCAGCTCGATGCCCTGGGTCGGAACTTTGGCGTGCGCGCCTTCGCAGTACATCCCGGCGGGATCATGACGGAGCTGCAACGGCACCTGCCGCGGGAGGAAATGATCGCCGCGGGCTGGATGGACGAGCACGGCAAACTCGACCCGCGGTTCAAGACACCCGCGCAGGGCGCCGCCACCTCGGTCTGGGCCGCGACGGCGCCGGCGCTCGAAGGAATGGGCGGCGTCTACTGCGAGGACTGCGACATCGCCGAAGCCACGGTGCCGGGATCGCCCGAAGCCAGGATCAGGGGAGTGGATGCCCACGCGGTGGACCGGGAGGCGGCCACACGGCTCTGGCAGGTGTCGGCCGAAATGACCGGGATCAACGCTTTCCCCGGATAATCCAGGGATAAGCCGCGGTGCGGGGAGGCGCGGGGCAGCTACGCGGTTTCGCGGATGTCGCCCGCTGCGGGGCTCGGGTCGCCGGGGTTATGGACACCGGGGTTGTGGACAGCGGCGTTGTGGTCCACGGGGCACGCGGCCCCGGAACCGGCGGCACCTGCAACCGTTGCGCCGGCGGTGGGCTCCACCGTGATGCCGTACAGCGCCTCAAGACCGGCAATGTAGGCGTCCTGCTGTCCGTTGGAGGCCAGTTCGCGGGCCCTGACGGTGGGGACGTGGAGAAGCTGTTTCACCATGCGGCGCAGGGCAAATTCGACTTCTTCGGCGGCGGCCGTGCAGCCGTGCCGGGCCCGGACCTTTTCCATTTCCGCATCCAGGACGTTCATCGTGTGGCGGCGCAAGGCGACGATCGCCGAGTCGACGCTCCTGGCCTCGCGCTCCTGCTCAAAGGCGCTGGCCGCCCCGGCCACGATGCTGCTGGCCTGTTCGAGCGACTCGGCCTGTTCCTGCGGTGCGGCCAGCCGGACCGATTCCAGCGTAAGCAGTTCAACGCCGTCGAGGTCGCCGACCGCCGGGTCGAAGTCATGGGTCAAAGCGAGATCGATCGCGATCAGCGGCTGGGGCGAGTTCGCCCGGATCCGGGCAAGTTCGTCCGCTTCGACCCGGCTGTCGGAGCCGCTGCAGCCGATCATGACGTTGGCGGCGGCAACTGCGCCCGGAAGCGTGTCCTCGTTCAGTGCCGTGCCGCCCCGGGTGGCGACGAAGCCGGCGGCGCGGCCGGAGGAGGAATAGACAAAGACATCGGTGCAGCCACGTTCCCGCAGCAGGGACATGGTGGCACCGGCGTAGGCGCCGGTCCCGAAGACGACGGCTTTCTTGGCGGACCAGTCCGGGTTTTCCGACAGGTCCGTGGCGAGGTCAAGGGCCACGGAGACGATGGAGAGCCCGCGCGAACCCAACGCCGTCTGGGCACCGACGTCCTTCGCGGTCTTGGACGCGGCCTGGAACAGCCGGACCAGGCCGGAGCTGGCAGTGCCCTCGTGTTGGGCCGTGATCAAGGCGCGGCGCACCTGCCCGGCAATTTCCCGTTCGCCCACCACGGCGGAGTCCAGCCCGGAGCTGACCGAGAAGAGGTGCTGGCTGACCTCGGCGCCGGTGCGGGTGCTGAAGGCGCGGGAGACGAGCTGATCGTTGAGTCCGCTGGCGCCGCTGATGTGGGTGATGAGGGCCGCCCGGGCCGCGGCGACGGCGTCCGGATGGGGGGCTTCGCCGTAGATTTCAAGGCGGTTGCAGGTGGCAAGGACAACGGCACCCGCCACGGCCGGCGATCCGGCGAGGGCGGATGTGGCGATCCCTGAAGCACCGGTGCTCAACTGAGCAACGGTTTCGAGGTCGATGTCGGCGTGTGTAGCCACCAATGAAAAAAGAACCACAGCATCACCATCATAGCTTTTTCGCGCCCGTGTAGAACAACTGTCCGGGCGTGGGCTCAGGCACCCTGGCCTGTGATTCCCGCCACGACGCGGCACTCGGGGCCGGTGTCAGAGCCGGCGTGACAGGCTGTCGTTATCTTTTGGCCACAAATTTGGGCACAATCGAAGTCATGACTCCAAGCGCTGCGGCACGTGCCGGCACGACCACATTCAGTACGTCCGACAACGGCGCAGCCGGCAATGCAGCCATTGACGGCGCCGCCACAGACGGCGCCGCCCGCGGCCTCGACGCCGGCCACCCGCTGATGGACGGCCGCACCGCGGATTCGCCGCTGATCACCGCCTACCGCGGCGGCAAGCCCTCCCGTCGTCCCGTCTGGTTCATGCGCCAGGCCGGCCGCTCACTGCCCGAATACCTCAAGGTCCGTGAGGGCGTCGCGATGCTGGACTCGTGCCTGCGCCCCGAGCTGGCCTCAGAAATCACCCTGCAGCCGGTCCGCCGCCACGATGTCGATGCCGCCATCTTCTTCTCGGACATTGTCATCCCGCTCAAGCTGGCGGGCGTCGGAGTGGACATCGTGCCCGGCGTCGGACCCGTCCTGGACAAACCGGTCCGCACGGCCGCTGACGTTGCCGCCCTGCCGCAGCTGACCTGGGAGGCCTTGGAGCCCATCCGCGAAGCCGTCCGGCTCACGGTGGCCGAGCTCGGCAGCACCCCGCTGATCGGCTTCGCCGGTGCGCCCTTTACCCTCGCCGCGTACATGGTGGAAGGCAAGCCTTCCCGCGACCATCTCGGCCCGCGCACCATGATGCACGCCGACCCCGAAACCTGGACTGCCCTGGCCAACTGGGCCGCCGATGCCTCGGGGATGTTCCTCCGCGCACAGCTGGAAGCCGGCGCCTCCGCCGGCCAGCTCTTCGACTCCTGGGCCGGTTCGCTGGGACTTGCCGACTACCAGCGCTTCGTTGCGCCGGCGTCGTCCCGTGCCCTGGACCATGTCCGGCACCTGGGCGCACCCCTGATCCACTTCGGCACCGGCACCTCGGAACTGCTCGTCGCGATGCGCGACGTCGGCGTCGACGTCGTGGGGGTCGACTACCGGCTGCCGCTGGACGAAGCCAACCGCCGCCTCGGCGGCACCGTCCCGCTGCAGGGCAACATCGACCCGGCACTGCTTTCGGCGCCGTGGGAAGTCCTCGAAGCCCACGTCCGAGAGGTGATCGCGGCCGGCTCCGCGGCGCCCGGGCACGTCCTGAACCTCGGCCACGGTGTGCCGCCGGAGACGGACCCTGAGGTGCTCACGCGCGTCGTCGAACTCATCCACTCCATCGCTCCGGAGTAGGGGCGTGGACGCAGGCGCCGCCGGGACTCCCGTGGAAGGTACCGCCGTTGTGATCGGGGGCGGGATTTCCGGACTGCTTGCGGCACGGGAATTCGCCCGGGCCGGGGTCCGCACCACCGTCCTGGAGGCCGGCGAGGCCTGGGGCGGCTGTGTCGGCAGCCATGTCGTGGCCGGACTGACCCTGGACAGCGGTGCGGAGTCTTTCGCCACCCGCACCGCCGCCGTAGCCGATCTCGCCGCGGAGCTGGGGCTGGCCGGCGGGATCGTCGTGCCGAACCCCGGCGGGGCCTGGGTCCAGTTGCCTGACGGCCCCCGGGAACTGCCTAAGACCGGTGTGCTGGGCATCCCGGCGAGCCCGTGGGACCCGGAAGTCCGCCGGTCGCTGGGCCTGCTGGGATCCCTCCGCGCCTCCGTCGACGCTGTGCTGCCGGCCTCGCTGGGCACCGCTGACGGGGCAACGAGCGTGTCAGCCCTGGTCCGCCGGCGGATGGGCAGGCGGGTCCTGGACCGGCTCGTCGCACCGGTGGTCGGCGGCGTGCACTCGGCCGACCCGTCGGTGCTCGACGTCGACATGGTGGCCCCCGGTCTGCGGGCCGGCATCCGCCAGCATGGTTCCCTCGCCGCCGCCGTCGCGGCCCAGCGCAGGGGAGCGGCGGCCGCCACGGGCGGCCCCCCCGGACCAGCCGGACCGTCCGGAGCAGGCCAGGCCGGCGGGCTCCAGAAGGCCGGTTCCGCCGTCGCCGGCCTTCGCGGCGGCATGCACACCCTCGTCGCCGCCCTGCTGGCCGATCTGCGTCAGCGCGGAGTCATCCTGCTGCCCGGCACCGCGGCCCGGTCAGTGCGGCGCACCGCCGACGGCTGGCGCGTGGCCACGGACCAGGCCACTTTCGACGCCGGGCTCCTCGCGATTGCGGTCGACGGTCCCGCCGCCGTCGGGCTGCTTGAGGAGTCCCTGCCGGAACTTGCCGGCCACCGCCCCGATGCCGGACCCGACGTCAGCCTTGTCACGCTCGTAGTGGACCTCCCGGCCCTTGACGCGGCGCCACGCGGCACCGGCGTGCTTGTTGCGCCGCAGAGCCCGGGTGTGCAGGCCAAGGCGTTGACGCACGCCACCGCCAAATGGGCGTGGCTGGCGGAGCAGGCAGGCCCGGGACGGCATGTGCTCCGGCTCTCCTACGGGCGGAGCGCAGCTCCAGGGGCTGTTACTCCCCGGGCATTGCCCGAGTCCCGCGGCGGCGGACTGGCCGCGGCGCCGCGCTCCGACGATGAACTTTTCCGCGCAGCCCTTGCTGATGCGTCGGTCCTGCTGGCAGTGCCAGTCGGCGCCGGGGACGTGGCCGATTGGGACGTGGTCCGCTGGGCCGGCGCGCTGCCGTTTGCGTCCCTGGGCCACAGGCAGCGCATCGCGGCCGTCCGGAGCGTCTGTGCCGCGGACGGCACGCTTGCCGTGGTGGGTGGCTGGCTGTCCGGCAATGGCCTGGCAGCGATCGTGGCCGACACCCCGCAGCAGGTCCGCGCCCTGTTGTCCTGAACGTTGTCCTGAACGCGGCTGCGCTGAATGTGGCTGCGCTGAATGTGGTTGCCTCAATGTGCGTGCGCTGAATTTGGTGAGCCTGAATTAGGCTGTCCCGAACGAGGTTCCTGAGTCCCAAACCCACCTTCAGTCACACGAATCACAGGGGTTCCAAAGGCACCCTGAACCCCTCCGGTCCCTGCGGTTTCGTGCCGGAAATTCGCGGTTTTTGCAAGTTTTTCCTGCTGGTCGATTCCGGCTAGGCTCGATGACCATGTTTATTTTCAGGTCCAAGGTGTCAACAACGAAGACCGGCCGCCATCGGGGCCTTCGAAGCGGCGCGGCGGCGGTCGTGCTCGGGGCCGTCCTGGCTGGCACCGTCGGGGCTCCTGCCTCGCAGGCGGCCGCAGGGTTGTCCGCGGCGGCGTCCACCGCGCCGTCCGCGCAGGGTTCGCTGACCCTCGGCCTCGGCGACGTGCTGGACAGCCTGCTGGGCTCCTCGACGACGCCGAGCCCCTCGCCGTCCGCCGGCTCGGGCGAGTCCTCCCCGTCGCCGTCGCGCGGCAGCAGCCCGGAACCCAGCGACCCCGAGCCCAGCGACCCTGAGCCCAGCGACCCCGAGCCCAGCGATCCCGAACCCACGGCCCCGCGCACCAGTACCCCACCGGCGTCGAGCACCCCGCCCGCGAAGGTTGCGCCGCCCGCCGGGCCGCAGGACCCCGCCGCCCCGGCTCCGGGAGCTCCCGCCGCAGGCGGATCCGCCGGGTCTGCCCCCACCGGACAGGCCCCCGGCCGGCCGGCACCGGGCAGCGCGGCCGCCGACCCGGCCGCCGATCCACAGTCCGGCACCTCAGTGCCGGCCGCGGGCAACGGTGCCGGCGCGCAGGCGACGGCCTCGAGGTCGGCCACACCGCACCCGTCCCCAACGGGTTCAAACACAGCCGGCTGGACCCAGGCGCCGGCTCCGGCCAAGGGCCACTCCGGCAACTCCTTCCTCGAGGCAACCTCGACGTTGGAACCGGCCGGCCTGTCCCCGCTGGTCGGCTGGGGCATCGGCCTGGTGGCGCTCTCGCTCGGCGCCGGCGCCGCGGTCCTCCGGATGCGCCGGAGCTGACAGGACCCGCCCCCGCGGACGCGCCCCTCACGCAGACCCGCCTCCCACGGACTCGCCTCCCGCGGACCCGCCTCCCACCTCCCGCGCCCCGCATGTGAAATAAAGCACTTCTACGCATTGTAGAAGTGCTTTTTTTCGACTTAGCTGGGGAGAGGAGGCAGACTGGTATGCATGAGCCACACTTCTGCCGAATCTGTCACTAAAACCGGAATGTCAGCCCCCGGAGAATCAGTCGCCGGGGCATCGGCGCCCGAAGATTCAACTGAGCAGTTCTTCACCCTTTGGACCGTATTCAAGCGGTCAGCGGACATCCTGCGCGGCGCCGATGCCGCTGAGGACTTCGAGGCCCTGATGAAGAGCCTCGCCGACGGCGGAGTTGTCCACCGCGGCAGCTACGACGTCTCGGCGATGCGGGCCGACGCGGACATCATGGTCTGGTTGCACGGTCCCCGGCCGGAAGCCCTGCAGCGGGCAGTGCGGGACATCCGGCGCAGCAAGCTGTTCGCCGGCACCGAGATCGTCTGGTCCGCCATGGGCGTGCACCGGGAGGCCGAGTTCGCCAAGAACCATACCCCGGCGTTCTCCCGCGGCGTGGAACCGGCGGAATGGCTCTGCGTCTACCCCTTCGTCCGCTCCTACGAGTGGTACCTGCTCCCGGACGCCGAGCGCGGCGCCATGCTCCGCGACCACGGCATGCTGGGCCGCGACTTCCCCCAGGTCATCTCCAACACCGTCTCCTCCTTCGCCCTCGGCGACTGGGAATGGATCCTCGGACTGGAAGCCCCCGAGCTCGTGGACCTCGTGGACCTGATGCGCCACCTGCGCGCCACCGAAGCCCGGCACCACGTCCGCGAGGAAATCCCCTTCTACACCGGCCGCCGCGTCACCGCCGCCGAGATTGCCGAGGTCCTGGCATGAGCCCGCTCGATCCGCAGGAATCCGCCGCCCCGGTAACCGCCGTGAACACCGTCACCGAGGCCGGCCGGATGGCCCCCAAGGAGTACGACGCCGTGCTCCTCGCCTCGTTCGGCGGACCCGAAGGCCAGGAGGACGTCATCCCGTTCCTCCGCAACGTCACCCGCGGCCGCGGCATCCCCGACGAACGGCTCGAAGAGGTCTCGCACCACTACCGCGCCAACGGCGGCATCAGCCCCATCAACGGACAGAACCGTCAGCTCAAGGCCGGCCTCGAGGCCGAACTTGCAGCCCGCGGCATCGCGCTGCCGGTGTTCTGGGGCAACCGCAACTGGGACCCGTACATCCCGCAGACCCTGCAGGAGATCTACGACGCCGGCCACCGCAAGGTGCTCATGCTCACCACGAGTGCCTACTCCTGTTACTCCAGCTGCCGCCAGTACCGCGAGGACATCGGCATGGCGCTGACCGAAACCGGGCTCGACGGCAAGCTCGAGGTCGACAAGGTGCGCCAGTACTTCGACCACCCCGGGTTCGTGGAACCCTTCATCGAGGGAACCGGGGCCGGCCTCGCCGACGTCCGTGCCCAGCTGGCCGCGGCCGGCACCCCGGACGCCCCCGTGCACATCCTGTTCGCGACGCACTCCATCCCGACCCGCGACGCCGAGGCCGCCGGCCGGTCCGAGGGCGAGCCGCGCACTTTTGAGGAAGACTCCGCCTACGCCGCACAGCACCTGGCCTCCGGTACCGAGATCATCCGCCGGGTGGAAGACGCGACCGGCCTGACCGCACCCTGGTCCCTCGTCTACCAGTCCCGCTCCGGCGCCCCGCACGTGCCGTGGCTCGAACCGGACATCAACGACGCCATCGAGGAGCTCGCGGGCCAGGGCGTCAAGGGCATCGTGATTGTGCCGCTGGGCTTTGTCAGCGACCACATGGAAGTGGTCTGGGACCTGGACACCGAGGCGCTTGAGACCTGCGCCCGGCTGGAACTGGCCGCAACCCGTGTCCCCACGCCCGGAACGCACCGCAAGTTTGTCGCCGGGCTTGTGGACCTCATCTGCGAGCGGACCGTCGCGAACAATATTGCCGAGCGGCCGCACCTGACCAACCTCGGCCCCTGGTACGACGTCTGCCGTCCCGGCTGCTGCGCTAACTTCCGCGGCGAAAAACCCACCATCGCCGGAGCCGACACCACCGTCGGGACCGGACACGATCCCTACCCGGCCGCCCCCGCGGCGGCGGGAAGGGCAGCCGCGGCTGCTGCTGCGGCGGGCCAGGGGACCGCATGAGCGTCCGGATCGGCACGCGCGCCAGCAAACTCGCCCTGACCCAGACCCAGCAGACCGCGGACCAGCTGGCCGCCGTCGGCGGGTTCCCCGTGGAGCTGGTCCATATCCGGACCGACGGCGACGTCCTCAAAGGCTCGCTGTCCCAGATGGGCGGTACCGGCGTCTTCGTCGCCGCGCTCCGCGACGCCCTGTTGCAGGACACCTGCGACATCGCCGTGCATTCGCTCAAGGACCTCCCGACCGGTCCGGCCCTCGGCCTGAGCCTCGCGGCCACACCCCAACGCGTCGACGTCCGGGACGTGCTGTGCGCCCGCGACGGGCTGAAGCTCGCCGACCTGCCGAGGGGCGCGAGCGTCGGCACCGGCTCCCCGCGCCGCGCGGCCCAGCTCCGTGCCGTGCGCCCGGACCTGGACATCCGCGACATCCGCGGCAACGTGGACACCCGGCTGGGACGCGTCCCCGGGCTGTCGGGCAACACGAACGATGCCGTCGTTGACGGCAAGTCAAACGACCTCGACGCCGTCGTGCTCGCAGCCGCTGGACTGCACCGGATCGGCCGGCTCGACGCGGTCAGCGAATACCTCGAGACGGACATCATGCTGCCGGCCGCCGGGCAGGGTGCCCTGGCCATCGAATGCCGCACCGCCGACGCCCCCCGCCGGGCAGGGTCCACGGAAGGCTCCCAGGGCGTGCTGGCGCAGGCCCTCGCGGCCCTCGATGATCCGGACACCCGGCTCGCCGTCACGGCGGAACGGGCTTTGCTGGCCCGGCTGGAGGCCGGATGCGCCGCCCCGGTGGGCGCCTACGCCTACCGCAAGGGCAGCATGCTGTACCTCGAAGCGGTGGTCTGCGCCGTCGACGGCACGGCAACCGTCCGCGACAAGAAGGCCACCGACGCCCTCACCGAGGTCGGGGCAACGCTGCTCGGGATCGAGCTGGCGGAAGTCCTGCTGGCCCGCGGCGCCGCGGACATCGCGGACCTGACAGCCTCCTGAACCACGGATCCACCACTTCATGGCACCGCACAGCGACCGCAACCACACGGGCGGCCCAACCGGCATGAGGGTGCCGGAGGGCGCCCGCGTGCTGGTTGCCCGCAGCCCGGACCGCGCGGGGGAACTCGTCACGGCCCTGCGCCGTGTCGGCGCCGAGCCGCTGCTGCTCCCGCTGATTGACTTTGAGCAGGCCAGCGACCAGCACTCCCTCGACGTCGCCTTCGACGCCCTCGGCGCCGGGGCCTACACGTGGCTCGTGATCAGCAGCGTGACCACGGTCCAGGCCCTTGAGGCGAAAGCCGCGGAACGCGGCGCCTCCCTCAGTAGCTGGCTGCCCGGCAGCATCCTCGTGGCCACGATCGGCCCGGCGACCCGCCGTGAGCTGGAGTCCCGGGGCATCAGCGTCGACCTTGCACCCACGGGCCAGCAATCCGGCACGGGCCTGCTCGACATCTGGCCCGCGAACCAAGGCAGCGTGCTCCTGCCCCAGGCGGACATAGCGGACCCGCGGCTGCGCAAGGGCCTCGAGGCCCGCGGTGCGGCCGTCCAGGCCGTCACCGCGTACAACACCGTCGACTATCCTGCCGATCCGCGGCGGGCGCTGCCCGCATTCCCGCCGGCCCCGCCACAGGCGACCATGTCGCAGGGGATCAGTCCGGCCGGGCAGGACGCGCCGCCGCCCACCGTGCTCACCACGGCCGAGGCGAAAGCCGAAATCGGGGCCGGGCGGCTGCACGCCGTCGTCGCCGCCTCCCCGAGCGCCGCCCGCCGCATCCACGCGGACATCGGCCCGCTGGGCACCTGCCGTTTCGTCGCCATCGGACGCTCGACGGCGGCCGAGGCGGCCTCCCTCGGACTCAGCGTCGACGCCGTCGCCGAAGAGCCGACGGCGTCCGGCCTGGTTGCCGCAGTCGTCCGGTCTCTTGACCACCAGCAGCCCCCACCGCATCCGTCAGCCGCAGAGCCCTCAGCAAAGGACACCATATGAGCTTCCCGACCCACCGCCCCCGCCGGCTCCGCACCACCCCGGCCATGCGCCGGCTGACGGCCGAACACCGGCTCTCAGCCTCGGAGCTCATCCTGCCGGCCTTCATCCGCGAAGGCCTGAGTGAGCCCAACCCGATCGCCTCGATGCCCGGCGTGCAGCAGCACACCACCGATTCGCTCAGGCGTGCCGCGGCCGAGGCTGTCCAGCTGGGTGTCGGCGGCATCATGCTGTTCGGCGTCCCCGCCGTACGGGACGCGCGCGGGACGGCGTCGCTGGACCCCGGCGGCGTGCTGAACAAAGCCATCCGCGACGTCCGCGCCGAGGTCGGCGACGACCTCGTGGTCATGAGCGACGTGTGCCTGGACGAATTCACCGACCACGGCCACTGCGGTGTCCTGGACGCCAACGGCTATGTCGACAACGATGCCACCCTGGAAATCTACGGCCAGATGGCGGTTGCCCAGGCCGACGCCGGCGCCCACGTCCTGGGCCCGTCGGGCATGATGGACGGCCAGGTCGCCGTGATCCGGCAGGCCCTCGAGGACGCCGGGCACGCCAACACCGCCATCGTGGCCTACGCAGCGAAATACGCCTCCGCGTTCTACGGCCCGTTCCGCGAGGCCGTCGACTCGCAGCTGACCGGCGACCGCCGCACCTACCAGATGGACGCCGCCAACCGCCGGGAGGCCATCCTCGAGGTGGACCTGGACCTGGCCGAAGGCGCCGACATGGTCATGGTGAAGCCTGCCATGAGCTACCTGGACATCCTCGCCGACGTCGCCGCCATGAGCCCGGTCCCCGTGGCCGCCTACCAGATTTCCGGCGAGTACTCGATGATCGAGGCCGCCGCCGCAAACGGCTGGATCGACCGCCGGGCCGCCATCACCGAGTCCGTCCTGGGCATCAAGCGCGCCGGCGCCAACATGGTGCTGACCTACTGGGCGAGCGAGCTCGCCGGCTGGCTGAAGGAAACCCGATGAACACGGCCCCCGAATCCGCGGATGCCCCGCTCAATTCCATACCCACCGCGCCGGTGGGGCCCAACCGCATCCTCCTGGGCCTGAACACCTTCGGCGACGTCGGGGTCTTCCCGGACGGCCATCCCGTCCCGCACGCCCAGGTGCTGCGCCAGCTCCTGGAACAGGCCGAACTCGCGGACCAGATCGGCCTGCACGCCTTCGCGGTGGGGGAGCACCACCGCCGCGACTTCGCGGTCTCCGCCCCGGAGGTATTCCTGGCCGCGGCGGCCGCCCGCACCAAGAACATCCGTCTCGGCTCGGCCGTGACAGTGCTCAGCTCCGATGACCCGATACGGGTGTTCCAGCGCTTCGCCACCGTGGACGCCATCTCCGGCGGCCGGGCAGAGGTCATGCTGGGCCGCGGCTCCTTCATCGAGTCTTTCCCTCTGTTCGGTCTGGACCTGGCGGACTACGAGGTCCTGTTCGAGGAAAAGCTCGAGCTCTTCGACAAGGTCCGGGCGCAGAAACCGGTCCACTGGGAGGGACGTACCCGGCCGGCCATCAGCGGCCTGAGCGTCTACCCGCCGCTGGAACACCACCTGCTGCCGACCTGGATCGGCGTCGGCGGCACGCCCGAGTCGGTGCTGCGCTGCGCCGAGTATGGCTACCCGATCATTTTCGCGATCATTGGCGGCCAGCCGCGGTCCTTCGCGCCCCTGGCCAACCTCTACCGTGAGGCCATGGCCAAGTACGGGCACCCGATGCAGCAGATGGCCACGCATTCGCCCGGCCACGTTGCCGCCACGGATGAGGAAGCCCGCGAGGAGTTCTTCCCGCACTGGCTACAGCAGCGGAACCGGATCGGGGCCGAACGCGGCTGGGGCCCGGCCAGCCGGGGCGAGTTCGACGCGATGTGTACGCCTGAGGGGGCCCTCTATGTCGGGTCACCGGAAACCGTGGCCGCGAAGATTGCCCTGCTCAAAAAGAACCTGGGGGTGGACCGCTTTGATCTCAAGTACAGCAACGGCACCCTGCCGCACGCGGCCATGATGCGCTCCATTGAACTGTTCGGCACCGAAGTGGCGCCCCGCGTGGCCGCGTTGCTGAGCGCCAACTGAACTGGCCGCGAACTGACTTCGCCGCGAACTGAAAGAATAGGAACCATGACTTCCAGCATGCCTCGCAACGAGGAACTCTTCGACCGTGCCCGCCAGCTGATGCCGGGCGGCGTGAACTCGCCCGTGCGCGCCTTCGGCTCTGTGGGCGGGACGCCGAGGTTCATGGTGTCCGCCAAGGGTGCCTACCTGACCGACGCCGACGGTGCCGACTACGTCGACCTCGTCTGCTCTTGGGGCCCGGCGCTGCTGGGACACGCCCACCCGGAGGTCCTGGCAGCCGTGCACGCCGCCGTCGACCGCGGTCTCTCCTTCGGCGCCTCCACGCCGGACGAGGCCAACCTTGCCGCAATCGTCAAGGAGCGCGTCCCGGCCGCCGAGCGCGTCCGGATGGTCTCCACCGGCACCGAGGCGACCATGACGGCCGTCCGGCTCGCCCGCGGCTTCACCGGCCGCAACCTCATCATCAAGTTCGCCGGCTGCTACCACGGCCACCTCGACGGCCTCCTCGCCGCCGCAGGCTCCGGCCTGGCGACCCTCGCGCTGCCCGGCTCAGCCGGGGTCACCGCCGCGACCGCCGCCGAGACGCTCGTGCTGCCCTACAACGACCTCGGCGCCGTCGAAGCCGCCTTCGCCAAGCACGGTGGCAGCATTGCCGCCGTCATCACCGAAGCCGCTCCCGCCAACATGGGCGTGGTCACCCCCGGCGACGGCTTCAACGCCGGCCTTGCCCGGATCACCCGCGAACACGGCGCCCTGCTGATCCTCGACGAGGTCCTGACCGGCTTCCGCACCGGCTACTCCGGCTACTGGGGCCTCACCGGCGGCGCCGCCGGTGCCGCCCAGCCGTGGACCCCGGACCTGCTGACGTTTGGGAAGGTGATTGGCGGCGGAATGCCGACGGCGGCCCTCGCCGGACGCGCGGAGGTCATGGACTACCTGGCGCCCTTGGGCCCCGTCTACCAGGCCGGGACGCTGAGCGGTAACCCGGTGGCCATGGCCGCCGGGGTCGCGACCCTCACGCACGCCACCCCCGAGGTCTATTCGTTCGTGGATGCCCGCTCGCTGGAACTCTCCGCGGCGCTGTCCTCCGCACTCGATGCGGCCGGCGTGGACCACTCCATCCAGCGCGCAGGCAACCTGTTCTCCGTGGCCTTCGGCACGGGCGCCCGGGGTGTCCACAACTACGAGGACGCCCAGGGCCAGGAAGTGTTCCGCTACGCCCCGTTCTTCCACTCCATGCTGGACTCCGGCGTCTACCTGCCGCCGTCGGTCTTCGAGGCCTGGTTCCTCTCCGCCGCCCACGACGACACCGCGATGAACCGGATCTTCGACGCCCTCCCGGCCGCGGCGAAGGCGGCCGCCGGCGCCAAGCCATAGCCTCAGCCCTTAAATGACTGATGGCACCCGCCGCTGCGGGTGCCATCAGTCATTTAAGCTGCCGGGACGCTGGCGCGAACTACAGAACGTCCGCGAGGAACCCCTGCAGCCGCTCGGTCCGAGGGCTGGTAAAGATCTGTTCCGGGGGACCGGACTCGACGACGACGCCCGCGTCCATGAACGTCACAGTGTCCGAGACATTGCGGGAGAAGCCCATCTCGTGGGTCACTACCACCATGGTCATGCCGCCCTTGGCGAGGTCGGCCATCAGCGCCAGCACACCCTTGACGAGCTCGGGGTCGAGGGCGGAGGTGGCCTCATCGAAGAACATCACCTCCGGCTTCATGGCCAGGGCGCGGGCAATGGCGACACGCTGCTGCTGGCCGCCGGAGAGGTTGGCGGGACGGGCGTCGGCCTTGTGTTTGAGCCCCACCAGGTCGAGCTGCTCGAGTGCCTCGGCCCGGGCCTGCTCGGCCGGCAGCTTGCGCAGCTTCCGCAGCGCCAGCGAGACGTTGTCCACCACGGTCTTGTGCGGGAACAGGTTGAACTGCTGGAACACCATCCCGATCCGCTGGCGCAGCTCGTCCGGGTTGTCCTTCAGGACCGAGCGGCCATCGAGCAGGATGTCGCCCTGATCCGGTTCGATCAGGCGGTTCATGACACGCAGCAGCGTGGACTTCCCTGAGCCGGAGGGGCCAATCACCGAGGCGGTGGTGCCCTTCTCGACATGAAGGTCGATGCCGCGGAGGACATGGTTGGTGCCGAAGGACAAGTGCAGGTTCTTGCCGGTCAGCGAGCCGGAGGCGAATTCGCTCATGGCTGTGCTCCCTTCCCGATCAGGGCCGCGGCGTCGTCCGGCTGCCGTTTCTCCGGACGGCCGGTGCGCAGGCGCTTGTCGATGTAGTTGACCAAGTGGGTGAGCGGAACGGTCAGGATGAGGTACATGAACGCGGCGGCAACCAGTGGCGAGAGGTTTCCCGTATTGGCGGCGGCGTCGTTACCGATCCGGAAGATCTCGCGCTGGCTGGCGATCAGGCCCAGCAGATAGATCAGGGACGAGTCCTTGATCAGCGCGATGAACTGGTTGACCAGGGCCGGGAGCACGCGCCGGACGCCCTGTGGAATCACCACGAGGCGCATAGACGAGCCATAGCTGAAGCCCAGGGCCCGGGACGCCTCCAGCTGGCCCTTTTCCACGCTCTGGATGCCCGAGCGGAAGATCTCGCCGATGTAGGCCGCCGCCATGAGCGTCAGGGCGAAGATGGCCAGCGGGAACGGGTTCGTGGATCCGGTCGCTACCCGGACTATGGGTCCGAGCCCGAGGCCGATGAGGAGGATGATGACAATAGCCGGAACGCCGCGGAAGATGTCCGTGTAGATCCGGGAGAGCCACCGCAGCGGCGTCAGGCGGGACGTGCCCATGACGGCCAGGACCATGCCCAGGATGCACCCGAGCACGCCCGAGGAAACCGCCAGGATCAGGGTGTTGGGCAGGCCGAACATAATCATGTTCGGCAGGACGGCTGCCATCGCCTCCCAGTCAAAGAAGGTCTTTACGAGTTGATCGAGTGCATCCATGGACTAGGACTTCGGAACGGTGACGGCCTTGGAGCCCGGGGACCACGTGGCCGGGGTCTCGCGGTCCGGGTACCATTCCTTGGTCAACTTGGACCAGGTGCCGTCAGCAATCACGGCGTCGAGGCCGGAGTTCAGCGCGTCAATGAGCGGCTGGTTTTCCTTGTTCACGGCGTACGCGGTGAAGTTCTGGGTGTTCACAACCGACTCGGCGATGACCGTGCCGTCGCCTTCCTTGACCTGGCCGGTGGCCTGCTGGGACGGAGCGACCCAGGCGTCAACCTGACCGTTCTTCAAGTTGGCGTAGGCGGTGTTGTAGTCCTCGAAGCGGACGGGTTCGATCTGGAGGGTGTTGGTGACGTAGTCATCCTGCACCGTGCCCTGGACCACGGCGATGCGGGTGTCCTTGGTCAGGTCCTTGAACCCCTTGATGTTGGAGTCCTTCTTGGCGACGACGGCCATGTAGCCGAAGTCGTAACCGTTGGTGAAGCCGACGGTCTTACGGCGCGCGTCGGTGGTGGAGATCGAGGAGGACCCGAGGTCGAACTGCTTGTTCTGGACCTGGGCGAGCAGCGAGGCGAAGCCGGTCGCCTTGAACTCCACCTTGAGGCCCAGCTTGTCCGCAATGGCGCGCAGGAGCTCGTTGTCGTAGCCGGTGAACTTGCCCGACTTATCGATGTAGATGTTCGGCGGGGCGTCCGAAAGGGTGCCCACAGTCAGGGTTCCCTCGCTGATAAGGCCGAGCTTGGACTTGTCAATCTTGTCCAGGGGAGTGACGTCCTTGGTGGTGTACTTGTCCAAGGACTTCTGGTCGCTGCCCTGGAGGGCATCCGTCGGTGACGCCGTTGACTGGGCCGAACCGCCGCCGCAGGCTGCAAGGGAAACCGCCACGGCGATGGCCACGGGAACGGTGGTCAGCCACTTCAAGGCTTTGCTTTTCATCACGCAATCACTTTCGTCTGAAATTCAGTGGGTCGCGGGAGGCTCATCGGGCCCCCGGCCGCTGGCTTGGGCGCCGGGTGGAGCAGACACGCCGCGAAAGATAATTGTGTCATTCGACGTGGACGCCCATTCAATCCGAACAGATCAGAGCTGGTGTGTGCGTTCTGCGAACTATCTTCAGGTTCATGTGTGATCGGCGGTGATCCTGATAGTGCTGGCCGGGTGACGCGGAATCATCGGCGCCGGAGCGGGCGGCAAGTGGAAGCCCCGGGCGGTGTGACCTCCGTCGCAATCACTGGATTTGCGCGCAGCGGCGGACTAGTTAAGCCCGTTCCGCCGGCGAACGTTTCGTTTTAAGAAGTGTTCCCGCGCCGCCGGCGCCCAGGCGTCCGGAATCCCCGCGTTCGGAAATCCTAGAAGTCGCCCCGGCTGGCATCCTCGGGAGGCAGGACGGGCCAGTCGCCTTCGATCACGGCGGCCGGCTTCGTCTTGCGCAGGTAGCTTTGGAAGTCCGCGGCCTGGGCAGAGGCCCATTCGACCTGGAGTTGGTGCAGGTTGCCCGCCGGCATCCTGAGCTTGGGGAATTTTCCGGCCATGGCATCGAGCATCCGAAGGGTTGCCAGGGCATCGGCCGCGGAAGTATGCGCGTTGTCCAGATTGACGCCGTACTCCTCGCACAAGGCGGTGAGCGTGCGCTTGCCCTTGCGGTAGCGGTCCACCTGTTTGTTCATGACGTACGGATCGAGCACGGGGAAGCGGCTCAACTGAGGGACGCCGTAGCGGGCAGACTCGGCGGCGAGCACCGTGAAGTCGTAGCTGGCGTTGAAGGCGATGACCGGCACACCCGTGTCGAAAAGCTCCTGGAGCACGGCGGCGACCTCCCGCGTCACTTCCGCGGCGGGGCGGCCCTCGCTGCGGGCTTTCTCGGTGGTGACGCCGTGGATGTCGCTGGCCTCGGTGGGAATCTCAACCCCGGGGTCGGCGAGCCACTCGTGTTCCTGGACAATCCCGCCGTCGGAGTCCACCACGGTGATGGATGCTGTGACAATCCGCGCCGCGCGGGAGTTCCGCCCCGTGGTTTCGAGGTCGAAGGCTGCGCGGGGGAGGGTGTTCCAAGTGCTCATGCTTCAACCGTAACTGCTGCCACTGACAGTTCCTGACCGCCGTGCCGCGTGCCGCCCGGGCACGGTTCCGGAGTCCGGAACGGCTAGGCTGGACCGATGCGGACGGAGTATGTGGAGGCGGTGCTGGAGCTCGTGGCGTTGATCCCGGCCGGCACAGCGGTGGCCTATGGCGACGTTGCGGAACTCCTCGGCGCCGGCGGCCCGCGCCAGGTCGGATCGGTCATGAGCCACTATGGCAGCAGCGTGCCCTGGTGGCGCGTCCTGAAATCCAGCGGGGACGCCCCGCCCGGCCTGGAGCACGAGGCATTGAGCCTTTATCTGCAGGAGGGGACGCCGCTGCTGGGCCGCTACGAGGACTTCCGCCGGACCGGCGAGGGGCGCTGGCGTGTTGACCTGGCCTCCGGCCGGTGGGCGCCCACCGACGCCGATTTCGACCGGATCGATGCCATCGCGGAGCGGCTCGAGCGGGAGTCGCATAAATTGTCGGTACCCGATGATGAAATGACTGTGTGAGTACCCCCAGCCACCTCGAACCAAGCCTGCAGCGGTCCGGGTCCCGTCCCCTTCCCGGGGCGGGGCGCGCAACGGGAGCGGGGCTGCGCCTGTTGCCGCCCCGGACCCAGCACAGCGCGGTGCCGGTGCTGTCACCGGACCAGCTCGCCGCCGTCGAGGTCCCGCCCGGCTCCGGCCCCGTCCTGGTGCCCGGCGCGCCCGGCACCGGCAAGTCGACGGTCCTTGTCGAGGCTGCCGTCCGCCGCACCCTGCGCGATGGCCTGGATCCGGAGCGGATGCTCATCCTGGCTCCCGGGCGGCTCGCCGCGGATACGCTCCGCGACCGGTTCACGGCCCGCCTGGACCGGAGCCTGAGCACGACGCCGGCACGGACCTGGGCGTCATATGCCTTCGATCTGATCCGCCGTGCCAAGGCCGAAGGCCTCCTGCCGCTTCCGCGCCAGCCGAAGCTGCTCTCCGGCCCGGAACAGGACCTGATCATCAAGGAACTGCTGGAGGGCCATGCGCTGCCCGGCCTCGAGCTGCCCTGGCCCGAGGACCTGGGCGCCGCCCTGCAGACCCGCGGTTTCCGGCAGGAAGTGCGCCAGCTCTTTGACCGGATCATCGAATCCGGGCGGACCGCCGAGGACCTTGCAGCCTTGGCCCGGCAGTGCAACCGGCCGGACTGGATTCCGGCGGCCGCCCTCTACTCCGAATACCGCGATGTCCTGGACCTGCGCATGCCCGAGGCCTTCGACCCCGCCGGCATCATCACTGCCGCGCGCCAGATCTTCCAGGACTCACCCGATTTCCTCGCCGCCGAACGCGACCGCCTGCAGCTGATTCTTGTGGATGACATCCAGGAGGCGAACCCGGCGGTCTTCGAATTGCTCGCCGACATCGCCGCCGGCAAGGATGCCATCATCACTGCTTCGCCGGACACCGTGGTTCAGGGCTTCCGCGGGGCGCGCCCCGATCTCGTGGCGGAGCTTCCCGGCCTCCTGGCCCCTGATGGGACGATCCTGGAACGACCTCTGTGGACGGCGCATCGGCAGGACCCGGCCGTGGCGGAGGCATGGCTGTCAGTGGCCGGGCGCATCTCCCGCAGGTCCGGCGGGCAGTCCGCCCGCCGGCTGGAACAGCCCGGACCAGTGCCGGCGCCGGACGGCCAACCAGTCCCGACACCGGACAGAGCCGCCGGCGCCCGCGAGGGGACGGTCGAGGCCCACCTGTTGCCGTCCCCGGTCCACGAGCTGCGGTATGTGGCCCAGCGGATCCTCGAAGCGCAGCTGAACGACGCCCGGGAACTCGGGGACATCGCCGTGATCGTGCGCAACGGCGGCCAGCTCAGCCAGTTGCAGCGATACCTGGCCGGCCAGGGGATCCCCGTCCGGATCCCGGTCGCCGAATCCGCCGTCCGGGACGAGGTCGCGGTCCGTCCGCTGCTCGATGCCTATGCGGTGGCCCTGGACCCTGCCGTGCTCACACCCGAGTCAGCGGTGTCCTTGCTGACGTCCCGGATAGGCGGCGCCACCGCGATTGAACTGCGGAGGCTGCGGCAGTCGCTGCGCCGGGAGGAACTCCTGGGCGGCGGCGGGCGCACCAGCGAGGCGCTGCTGGTCGAAGCCCTGCTGGAGCCGGGAGCGCTCGCAACGCTGGGCATCGAGGGTCACTCGGCCCGCCGGATTGCCCGGATGATCGCAGCGGGCCGGGACGCCGCCGGTGCCCCCGGAGGCAACGCCGAGACGGTGCTCTGGGCGCTTTGGCATTCCACCGGCCTGGCCTCCCGCTGGACCGACGCCGCCCTCGCCGGAGGCTCAGCCGGTGCCCGGGCCGACCGTGACCTTGATGCCATGATGGCGCTGTTCCATACCGCGGAACGCTTTGTGGACCAGCTGCCGGGTTCCGGCCCGGAGCAGTTCCTTGAATACCTGCTCAGCCAGGAACTTCCCATGGATACCCTGGCCGCCCGGGCGCAGCTGGAAGACGCGGTGGAGCTCATGACCCCTGCCAGCGCGGCCGGCCGCGAATGGCCGGTGGTCATTGTGCCCGGACTTCAGGAAGGCGTGTGGCCCAACACCCGGTTGCGAGGCGAGCTGCTCGGCAGCACGTTGTTCGCCGACGCCGTCGAGCACGGCGTGGAGTATGCCCTGCGACTGGATCCGCAGAGCCGGCTGCGCGAAATACGCTATGACGAGCTCCGGAGCTTTTCCACGGCAGTGTCCCGCGCCCGGGAGGTGCTGATCTGCACGGCGGTGTCCTCGGAGGACGAGCAGCCGTCCTCGTTCCTGGACTATGTGGCGCCGTTGCGGCCCGGGCAGGACCGCCGGGGCTTTACCCCGGTCGAGCGTCCGCTGACCCTCCGGGCGCTGGTCGCGGAACTGCGGCAGTACGCCCAGCTCGACCCGAGGGCGGCCGAATCGGCGGAAGCCGCGGCCGTGCTGGGGGGCCTGGCCACGGCCCAGCCGCCGGTTCCGGGCGCGCACCCCGCGAGCTGGTGGGGGCTGGCGGAGTTGTCCTCGGAGGAGGCGGTGGTTCCGCCGGGCGGTACCGTGTTCGTGTCGCCTTCGAAGGTCGAAACCGTGCAGAAATCTCCGCTGGACTGGTTTGTCCAAGCCGCCGGCGGTGAAGCCGCCACCGATTTTGC
Organism: Arthrobacter sp. P4_F11; assembly: GCF_056401395.1. Lineage (NCBI taxonomy): Bacteria > Bacillati > Actinomycetota > Actinomycetes > Micrococcales > Micrococcaceae > Arthrobacter > Arthrobacter sp. P4_F11. Next base: position 150,070 of record NZ_JBFUJK010000010.1, on the reverse strand, counting down.
CCGCAGCCTCGGAACGCTGGTCCACGCCATTGCGCAGGACCTCCCGGACGCCTCGGGAAGCGAATATGTCGCCGAACTCGTCCGGCGCTGGCCCACGCTGGGGATGAAGGACAACTGGGAAGGCAAACTGGACTTCCAGCGAGCCGAGTCCATGGTCCGCAAGCTCGCCCAGTATGTCCTCGTGATGCGCAGCGAGGGCCGGAGCCTGATCGGCGTCGAACAGGACTTTGAGGTGAAGCTGCCGGACGTTCCAGCGGAAGCCGCTTCCACACAGGCCGGATCCGATCCGGGCGAGGGCGGAAGCGCCGGTCCGGCGCGGCCCGCCGTGCTCAGGGGCCAGGTCGACCGGCTGGAGATCGACGCCGAGGGCCGGCTGGTGATCATCGACCTCAAGACCGGCAAACGCCAGCCCGGCAAAGCGGATCTGGACCGGCACCCGCAGCTCGGCGCCTACCAGGCCGCCGTGCTGGCCGGCGGCTTCGCGGGTCCCGACGACGGTCCGCCGCCGCTGCCGGGCGGCGCCGTCCTGGCCCAGCTGGGCACCACCACCAAGAGCCCCGGCATCCAGGCCCAGGCACCGCTGGATCCGCAGGACAACTGGGCACTGGAGATGGTCGGCGACGCCGCCCGCGTAATGTCCGGCAGCGTTTTCCAGGCCCGCCACGATCCGTCCAAGGGAGGCCACGGCGGCCACGGCTGCCGGCTCCCTGAAGTGTGCCCGCTGTGCGTGCGGGGAAAGCAGGTTACTGAATGAGCCCCGAGGCGCCGGCAAGCGGCCCGTCCGACCCGCATCCGTCACCGGCTCCCCTTCCCGCGCCCCCTCCCGAGCCGCGGTTCAGCCCGGAAGAGCTGTCGGCACTGCTGGGGGAGGGGAACAGCCCCACGGCTGAACAGTCCCTGATCATTTCCTCGCCCCTCACGCCGCGGCTCGTGATCGCCGGGGCGGGCTCGGGGAAGACCGCCACCATGGCGGACCGGGTGGTGTGGCTCGTCGCCAACGGCTGGGTCCGGCCGGAGGAAGTCCTCGGCGTCACCTTCACCCGCAAGGCCGCCGGTGAACTCGCCTCGCGGATCCGGGCCAAGCTGGCCGCGGTGGCGCGCATCGCGGCGGCCGACACCGGGAACACGCTCTTCCCTGCCGGGCTGCTGAGCGCGGATGCGCTCGAACCCAAGGTCTCCACCTACCACTCGTATGCGAGCGGCATTGTGTCCGACTACGGTCTCCGCCTCGGCGTCGAACGCGACGTCGTGCTGCTCGGCGGCGCCCAGTCGTTCCAGCTCGCCAGCGAGGTGGTGGAAGCCTTTGACGGGGACTACGAACACTTCCGGTCCGCCAAATCGACGCTCGTCAAGGCCGTGATCCAGCTGGCGGGAGAGTGCTCCGAGCATTTGCAGGACCCGGCCCAGGTCCGTGGCTGGCTGTTGGAACGGGTCGCCGCGTTCGAGTCGCTCCCGTATGTCGCAGAAGCTAAGAAGAACCCCACCCAGGCCGCGGGCGAGCTCAGCGCGATGCTTCGCACGCGGGCCAGCGTCGCGGACATGGTGGGCCGCTATTCCGAGGCGAAGCGCGCCCGCGGCGCCCTGGACTTCGGTGACCTGGTGGCCCTGGCGGCGCGGGTGGCCAGTGAGATTCCGGTCGCCGCCCAAACGGAGCGCCAGCGTTACAAGGTGGTGCTGCTCGATGAGTTCCAGGACACCTCGCACGCCCAGTTGGTGTTGTTCTCCCGGCTCTTCGGCGACGGCCATGCGGTTACGGCGGTGGGGGACCCGAACCAGTCCATCTATGGATTCCGGGGAGCGTCCGCCGGGCAACTCTTCCATTTCGTCCGTGAATTCCCGATCCTCGTCAGCGGCGAAGGCAAGGACACCGCCCACGGCGGCGAGGGGGACCGGGGCAGCTCGCGGGACCGGGGCAGCGGGCAGGCCCGGCGCTTTGCCGTGGCGCCCACCTCTTACTTGACTACAGCGTGGCGCAACGGACGCCACATCCTGGCCACGGCCAACCTCATTTCGGCGCCGCTGAGCAAGGCGGCGGCGAACCTCGGGGCCGCCGGGGCCCGGGAAAGCGCCGACGCCGTCGAGGTCCCGCCACTGCAGCCCAGCCCGGCCGCGGTGGACGGCAGGGTGGTGATGGGACGGTTCGCCACGGACGAAGCCGAGGCCGCGGCGATCGCCGGCGACGTGCTGAAATTTCGCGTGACAGACTTCGACGCCGCGCACTCCGCCGACCCGGTTCCGCCGGCCATGGCTGTCCTGTGCCGGCGCCGGGCGCAGATGGAATGCATTCGCCGCGAGTTCGAAGTCCGGGGCATTCCCTACGAAATCGTTGGGCTCGGCGGGCTGTTGGACACGCCGGAAATCATCGACCTTGTCGCTACGCTCCGGGTCCTGGCCGACCCGGGCCGCTCGGACTCCCTCATGCGCCTGCTGGCCGGCGCGCGGTGGCGGATCGGCCCGGCGGACCTGATGGCCCTCCGGGACTGGTCCAGTTTCCTGGCCCGCCGTCGCGGCCGCCCCGGCGGCCTGGACGCCGGCGACGCCGGGGGTGCTGTAGAGGATTCTGACGACGCCGTGATCGAAGGCGACATCACGGACGCCGCCAGCCTGGTCGAGGCCCTGGACTGGCTGCCCCGCGACGGCTGGACCTCGGCGCACGGACGTAGACTGAGCCCGGAGGCCCGGGACCGTCTGCAGCGGCTCTCGGACGAGCTCCGGCAGTTGCGCAGCTACATGGGCGACGACCTCACCACTTTGCTCGGGGAGGTCGAACGGGCGATGCTCCTGGACATCGAAGTTGCGGCGCGACCCGGGACCAGCATCCATCAGGCCCGCCGTAACCTGGACGCCTTCCAGGACGCGGCGGCCGGGTTCCTGCACACCTCCCAGCGGGTCGACGTCCTGGCGTTCCTTGCATGGCTGGAAGCCGCGGCGGCCGAGGAAAACGGTCTGGATGCCGCAGCGCCGGAGGTCAACCACGAAGCCGTCCAGCTGCTGACCGTGCATGCCTCCAAGGGGCTGGAATGGGATGTCGTGTTCGTTCCCGGGCTCAATTCCGGGGCGTTCCCCAGCAGCCGTGACTCGCGGTGGAGCAGCGGCAGTGCGGCACTGCCGTGGCCGTTGCGCGGCGATCGTACCGATTTGCCCCAATGGGACCTGGACCAGCCGGACCAAAAAGGCTGGCTTGACGCCGAGAAGGAGTTCAAGTCTGCCGTCCAGGCGCACGGCGAGGCCGAGGAACGGCGCCTGGCCTACGTGGCGTACACCCGTGCCAAACACGTGCTCTGGCTATCGAGTGCTGCGTGGGTGGGGTCCCGGGCCGGTTTGGCGGAGATGTCTCCCTTCCTTGCCGGGCTCGAGGGCCTCACCGCCGACGGCGCGGCCGAAATCCATCCGCTATCCGTCACCGAGGACGCGCTGCCGGCCGAAAGCCCCCTGACCTCTGAACTCGAAGTCGCCGCCTGGCCCTATGATCCGCTGGAGGGCCCGCATGACCCCCGGACGGGAAAACGGCTGCGGCTTGTCCCGGGCCGGCGGGCGGCCATGGAATCCGCAGCGGTCCGCGTCCTGCAGGCCATGGCCGCCGGCCCGGATGGCGCGGAGGCCGGAAAACGTCCCGTCCTGCGCAGTCCTGCCGCCGGTTGGGCGCAGGAGGCGGCCACTTTGCTGGAACGCCGCTCCCGGCGTTCGGTGGTCCAGGATGTGCATCTGCCCGGGCACATCTCGGCGTCGACTCTCGTGGACCTGGAAGATGACCCAGGCTCCGTTGTGGCCCGCCTGCGCAGGCCGATCCCGCGCGAACCGGGGATGTCGGCCCGCAAGGGCACGGCCTTCCACGCCTGGGTGGAGGAATACTTCGGCGCCGCCGGGATGCTGGACCTGGGTGAGGCCGCCGGCGCTGACGACCACATCGACGAGGCCTACGGCCTGGATTCCATGGTCGAAACTTTCCGTCAGTCCGAGTGGGCCCAGCGCGCCCCCGCCCACGTCGAGGTCCCGGTCGAGACACGGATCGGCGACGTCGTGGTCCGGGGCAGGATCGACGCCGTGTTCCGCGACGCCGATGGCCGCTGGGATCTCGTGGACTGGAAGACCGGCCGCCGCCCCTCGGCGGCCCAATTGAAGGTCAAGGCAGTCCAGCTCGCCGTCTACCGGCTGGCCTGGGCCCGGCTCAAGGGGGTCCCGTTGGAGGACGTCCGGGCCGCTTTCTACTACGTGGCCGACAACCAGGTGGTCCGCCCCCATGACCTCGGATCAGCGGAAAAGCTTGAGGAAATCGTGGCGGCGGCGCTGGGGAGGACAGCGACGCACAGCGGCGCCTAGCGGATGTCATCCGGCCGGAGAAAATCCGCCGAACGAGCCGGGCGGGGCAGTATACCTGAACCGCCCGGCAGCCGGCGCTAGCGGGACGCGGAGTCGACCACCGTGATCGCGGCGGTTGACGTGTTGTCACCGGACCCGGGCTCCGCACCGGACCCGGGCTCCGCCGCGGTCTCGGGCTGTACAGGGGAGTCGCGCTGCACAGCGGTCTCGGGCTGTAAGACAGAGCCGGGCTGGACGACGGTGATCGATTGCGTCGACGTGTCGGTGCCGGCCGCAACCGCGGCCCCGGTGTCGCTGTCACCGGCCTCACTGACCTTCCCGGCGTCCGGGTCGGGGGCAGCCGCCTGCGGGGCGCCGTCCAGCGCGGCATCAGCGCTGGAGGACTCGGAGGACTTGGCGGCGCCGGGGATTGTAGTGATGTCGGCGGACGCACCTGCGGCCTTACTGGCGCCTGGCTCGGCGCTCGCCTGGTCGCCTGTGTCTGCGGCTGTGTCTGCGACGGGCTGGGGGACAGCCGCCGGCTCGCCAGCCCCCGTTTCGCGGGGGATAGGCGTGACGTGCACCGCGGGGCTGGCACTGATGCCGGCCGTGGCCTCATCAGCCGGAGCGCTGCCCGGGACCGGCTCCATGGGCAGAAGCGTGACCTTGCTGACGGCGGGCGTCGTCCCGTTGGCCGCAGGGGCCGGCGCGGCCGGGACCGTCGGCGCATCGACATGAGCACCGGCGTCGGCAATGTCTTGTTCTGTGCCGGGTTCGGGTGCCGCGACCGGCTGCGGCAGCGGTTCCACGCTGATCGGCTGGCCGCCGTGTTCGGCCACGTCCTCGGCCAGTGTGGCGAGCATGGATTCCGCCTCGTCGATCATTTCCTGGTTGCCGGCGGCCATGCCCTTGACCAGATACTGCGCCAGGGCGAATTCGGCAGAGAGCGCGGCCCGCCGCAACAGGTGCGCATCGGGCACGTCGCGACGGCTGGAGGTGTAGTGATCCAGGACCGCGTTCACAAAGTCCTGTTCGTTGGAGGCGACCAGCCAGGCCATGTCGTCCGCCGGGTCACCGATGCGCAGGTCGGTCCAGCCCGTCACCGCGGTCACACGCTCACCCTCGACCAGCAGGTTGTCCTCGTGGAGGTCGCCGTGAACGACGCACGGATTGAAGCGCCAGAGCGAAACGTCTTCCATGGCGTGTTCCCAGCGCCGCAGCAGCAGCGGCGGGATTTTTCCGGTCGTGGCCGCCTGGTCCAGTTCATTGAGGCGCCGCTGGCGGAATTCGTTGGGCGTGTAGCTGGGCAGATCGGCGTTGCTCACGATTGACCGCGGGAGGTCATGGATCGCGGCCAGGGCCGCCCCGATTTCGCGGGCCAGCGCGGGAGAGCCGTTGCTGAGCTCGTCCAGGGAGCGGGTGGCGCCGGCCAGGTGCGAATAGACAAACGTGCTGAGCTGGCCTTGCCGGACCGTTCCCGCCACTGTGGGCATGAGGAACGGGAGCTCGGCCCGGATGCCGGGAGCGAAGGCCCGCAGCACCAGGAATTCGGTTTCCAGCCGGGCGCTCGCTTCGGCATGCCGGGGGGAGCGGACGCGCCAACGCTTGCCCTCAGAGTCCAGGAGGAGGGCCGCGTCGAAGTCCGCCGGATCGTCGGGCGCAGAGCTGACGGCGGTCGGGGTCAGGCCGGGTACCGCCGCCGTTGCTACAGCTGCCAGTTCGATTGGTTTCCTTCTCACCCTTCCACGGTAGATTGAGCGGCGCCCAAGTCGGCGATGCACTCCGGCGAGTCTTGAGATCGGGGACAAATCGGAGGGAAATCAGCGCTGAATCCCGGGCAAGCGGCCTGTCCCGCACACGTTGTGGAGCCCCCGGCGGCCCGGTCGGCAAATGTCAATTGTCTGCCCGAGTCAGTACGGTGGGTGTATGAGTCTTGCGGAGTCAGCGGCATCTTCATCGGCATCACAGCAAACACCCTCCGAATCCCCGGCATCCGACGGTGCGGCACCGCCGGTACATCTCCTGCCGGCAAACCACCTCATGGAGACCGTCCTTCCCGTGCGCCCGGCCCTGATCGACCGCGGATCCGCGGCACGGGTGAAACCCGGAATGCTCGCGGAGCTGGTCGATTCAGGCGCGGCGCAGGCCGTTGTGCTCTCCGGCAGGCAGGCCCTCGTCAGCGGCAACAGCCTCGTGCTCCTCAACGCCGCCGAGCTCTCCGGGCACCTGGCCAACACCCCGTACGCTCCCGAACACGTGATTTACCTCGGTTCCGCCCTGGCCGGTTCGGACCTCGACGCCGGCACCGAGCTTGTCCTCTTTGTCCTCCCGCTTCAGTTCGAAGTCCAGGCCGAGGAATTCGAGGCCCACGTGGCCGGCGTTCCCAGCGATGCGCAGTGGGTGGGTTTCCGCGAAGTCGCGGCACGCCTGAACGCCACGGACACTGCGCTGTTCATCGAAGCCAGCGCCATCGCCAACTGGCACTCCACCCACACGCACTGCCCGCGCTGCGGCACCCCCACGCAGCCGGAAGCCGGCGGCTGGGTCCGGCGCTGCCCGGCCGATAATTCCGAGCACTTCCCCCGGACGGATCCGGCCATCATCGTCACCGTGGTGGGCCCCGACGGGAGACTGCTGTTGGGCGGAGGCGGACCGCTCGACGCCCGGAACTATTCGACCCTCGCCGGCTTCGTCGAACCGGGGGAATCGCTCGAACAGGCCGTGCAGCGCGAAATCGGCGAGGAAGTCGGGGTCCGCGTCACCGCGTCCCAGTACCTTGGATCGCAGTCCTGGCCGTTTCCCGCCTCCCTGATGCTCGGCTTCACGGCCACCACGCCGGACACCGAAGCCCGGCCCGACGGCGTCGAGGTCACCAGGGCACGGTGGTTCAGCCGGAGCGAACTGCAGGACGCCGTCCTCAGCGGCGAAATCGTCATTTCCAGCAGGCTCTCCATCGCCCGGTCCCTCATTGAACACTGGTTCGGCGGCGTCATTCAGGACGCCGCCGACAGCGCCTGACACTGCCCTCTACAGGCTGACACCGCCTGCCCCAATCCGCAGGACACCGACTACCGACTGAGCAGCAAAAGTGACCACAGAGAAATTGAACTTCAGCACCATCCCCGGCGGGGAACCGTCGGGCGGCACGACGTCGGGCGATGCCCCGCCTGGCGATGCCCCCGAACCTGACGGCCGTTCGCTGGAGGAACGGATCCTCGGCGGCCTCGACGCTGAGCAGCGCGAGGTCGCCAGCACCCTCCAGGGGCCCATGTGTGTCCTGGCCGGTGCCGGGACCGGCAAGACCCGCGCCATCACGCACCGGATCGCCTACGGCGTGCACTCAGGGGTGTACAGCCCGCAACGGCTCCTCGCTGTCACCTTCACGGCGCGGGCTGCCGCCGAGATGCGCAGCCGGCTCCGTGACCTCGGCGTCGGCAACGTTCAGGCCCGCACCTTCCACGCCGCGGCGCTGCGCCAGTTGCAGTTCTTCTGGCCGCAGGCGGTCGGCGGCACCTTGCCCAACCTGCTGGACCACAAGGCACAGATGATTGCCGAGGCCGCGCGGCGGCTCCGGCTCAGCACGGACCGCGCCTCCATCCGGGACCTCGCCTCCGAAATCGAGTGGGCCAAGGTATCCATGCTGACCCCGGCGAACTATCTGGAGAACGCCCAGGGCCGGGGCAATCCGGGCGGCTTCGACCTGACCGCCGTTGCACGGGTCTTCCAGTCCTATGAGGACGTCAAGACCGACCGCAACGTCATCGACTTCGAGGACGTGCTGCTGATCACCGTGGGGATCCTGCAGGAGGACCCAAAGGTGGCAGCGACCGTCCGGGAGCAGTACCGGCACTTCGTCGTCGACGAGTACCAGGATGTTTCGCCGCTGCAGCAGCGGCTCCTGGAGCTGTGGCTCGGCGGACGCGACGAGCTCTGCGTCGTGGGCGATGCCAGCCAGACCATCTACTCCTTCACCGGCGCGTCTCCGAAGCATCTGCTCGGGTTCAAAGCGATGTATCCCGAGGCGCACGTCGTTAAGCTGATCCGGGACTACCGGTCCACGCCGCAGGTTGTCAGGCTCGCCAACGACCTCCTCGCCGGCCGGCGCAGCGGCGGCCCGGTGGCGGACGCCGCCTGGGCCACGCCTTTGCAGCTCGTGGCGCAGCGGCCGGCGGGCCCGGTGCCGCGGTTCACCGAATGCTCGGATGACGAGGCGGAGGCCGCCACTGTCGCCGCACGGATCCGCGAGCTCCTCGACACCGGAACTCCGGCGAGCCAGGTCGCCGTGCTCTTCCGCACCAACGGGCAGTCCGAAGCCTACGAACAGGCGCTGGCCTCGGCGGGGATCGGCTACCAGCTGCGCGGCGGTGAGCGGTTCTTCGCGCGGAAGGAGGTCCGGGACGCCATCCTGCAGCTCCGGGCCGCGACCCGGGCGGTGGCTGAAACCGCCACGCCCGAGCCGCTTGGGCAGCTGGTCCGGGACATCGTCGCCTCCCTGGGCTACACGGACGCGGCGCCGCACAGCGGCGGCGCTCTCCGGGAGCGCTGGGAATCGCTGGCCGCCCTCGTGGCCCTGGCCGACGAACTCGTGATCAGCAGGGGCCCGCAGTTCTCGCTCCCGGACTTTGTCAACGAGCTCCAGGAACGGTCCCTGGCCCAGCACGCACCGACCGTGCAGGGCGTTACCCTGGCATCGCTGCACGCCGCCAAGGGCCTGGAATGGGACGCCGTGTTCCTGGTCGGGCTGAGTGAGGGCCTCGTGCCGATCTCGTTCGCGGACACTCCGGAAGCGGTGGACGAGGAACGCCGGCTCCTGTACGTCGGGATCACCCGCGCCCGCGAACACCTGTCCCTGTCCTGGTCCACTGCCCGGACGCCCGGCGGACGCGCCAACCGCAAGCCCTCGCGCTTCCTGGACGGCCTGCGCCCCGACTCGGTGGCCAGCTCCCACCTGCGGGGCAAGGGCCCGGCGCCGCGCCGGAAGGCGGCCGTTCCGGCGTCGTGCCGGGTCTGCGGCAGCATGCTCTCCAGCGGCGCGGAGCGCAAGGTGGGCCGCTGCAACCAGTGCCCGCCCAGTTACGAGGAACAGACGTTCGACGCGCTCAGGCAGTGGCGGAAGGACGTGGCCCTTGAGGCGGACGTCCCGGCGTTCGTGGTGTTCACCGATGCCACCCTGACCGCCATCGCCGAGGCACGCCCCGAGTCGCTGGAGCAGTTGGCCAAACTCGCCGGCGTGGGTCCATCCAAACTGGAGAAGTACGGCGAGGCCGTTCTGACAGTCCTGGCCGAAAGCACGGTTCAGTGATGCCCGGTTCCGTGAAGCCTGGGGGTTCAGTGATGTCCGGTTCAGTTCCGGCTGCCATTCCGCTGACCACCGCCGACGGCGCCCCGGTCGTGGTCCGCCGCTCTGCACGCCGACGCCGCACGGTCGCCGCGTTCTGGGAGGACGGCACCGCCGTCGTCGCCATCCCCGCGTCCTTCAGCAGGGCGCAGGAACGGGAGTGGGTCCATCGCATGCTGGAAAAACTCCGCCGCCAAGGGGACCGGGCGGCGCGGGGTTCCGGCCGGCGCCGCCCCCGCAGCGATGCCGACCTTGCCGCCCACGCCGCGGATCTGTCGGCGAAGTACTTGGGCGGCAGGGCGGTGCCCTCCTCAGTCCGCTGGGTCACCAACCAGAATTCGCGATGGGGTTCCGCGACGCCGTCCGAAGGCACCATCCGGCTCTCGGCGAAGCTGCAGCCCATGCCGCAGTGGGTGATCGACTACGTGTTGCTCCACGAACTGGCCCACCTCCTGGTGGCCGGCCACGATGCCGCCTTCTGGAGGTTGCTGACGGCGTACCCGGAGACTGAGCGCGCCAAGGCCTTCCTGGAAGGGGTCTCGTTCGCCACCTCACGCGGCATGGCACCCGACGGCGGACACGGCGAAGCCCCGGACGGAACCGAAATCCCGGCCGGGGCCTACTAGCGTTGGGCTAGGCCTTGGGCGTGCCGCCGTCGTCCGGTTCGCCGTCCTGACGGTCGTCGTCCTTGGCCACCGGCTCGTCCGTGCCCTCTGAATCCGTCGTTCCCTCTGAATCCGGAGTGCCCTCTGAACCCGGAGTGCCCTCGGTGTCCGGGGCGTCGGCGCCGGCCGGCGCGTCGAACCCTCCGCTAAGCAGCTTCTGCAGGGCGTCATCCACTTCGCTGTCGCTGGCTTCGGCGAGTTTGCGGCGTTCGCTGAAGCCTTGCGGGTCTTCCAGGTCCTCTGCTGTCGGAAGCAGGTCGGGATGCTGCCAAACGGCGTCGCGGCCGTCCACCCCGCGCTCTTCCTTGAGCAAGGCCCACAGGGTGGCGGCCTCGCGGAGCCGGCGCGGCCGCAGCTCGAGTCCCACGAGGGAGGAGAACGCGTGCTCCGCGGGGCCTCCGGTGGCCCGGCGCCGCCGGACGGTTTCGCGCAACGCGGCGGCGGACGGCAACATCTTCTCGGTTGCACCCCAGGTGAGTTCGTCCACCCAGCCCTCCACCAGGGCCAGCGCGGTCTCCAGCTTTTCGAGGGCCTGCTCCTGGGCGGGAGTGCGCTGCGGCATGAAGACTCCCTGCGAGAGCGCCTCCTGGATGCCCTCGGGGTTGCTCGGATCGATCTCGCGTGCCAGTTCTTCGATCTTGGAGGTGTCGATGTGGATGCCGCGGGCGTAGGCCTCGATCGCGCCGAGCAGGTGCCCGCGCAGCCAGGGGACCTGGACGAAGAGGCGGGCGTGTGCCGCCTCGCGCACGGCCAGGAACAGGCGGATGTCGTTCTCCGGCAGGCTGAGGCCCTCACCGAATTTCGCCACGTTGGCCGGCAGGAGCGCCATTTCAAGGTCTGCGAGGGGCACGCCAATGTCCGTCGAGCTGACCACTTCGGCAGAGAGCGCGCCGATCGCCTGGCCGAGCTGCATGCCGAAGATCGCCCCGCCCATGTTCTGGATCATCGAGGAGGCGCCGCCCATCATGGACTTCATTTCCTCGGGCATCTGCTCGGTCATGGCGGCCGAGAGCGCGTTGGCAATGCTGTTGGCCACGGGCTCGGTCAGCCGCTTCCACGTCCCAAGGGTTTCCTCGACCCATTCGGCGCGGGACCACGCCCGGCCAATCAGTCCCGTGGCCGGAAGCCCGGTGACCTGGTCGAGCCAGAGTTCGGCCAGCCGAAGGGCCTCATCGACCTCCCGCGACTGAGGCGCCGTGACCGAGGGGTCGGATCCGCTGGCGGCGACGCGCCGGGCGTTGTCATGTGCCAGCTGCCAATTGACGGGCCCCTCCGAGGGGGCACTCATCATCGCCTGCACCTGGGAGAACATCTGGGCCAGGAGGTTTGGATCGTCCGGGAGGCCTGCTGCCTTGGCGAGCTCGGCGGGGTCGATATTGCCCATGCCCTGCCCGCCCATCAGGTTTTTGAGCATTTCGGCCAAGGGATCCTTGGGTTCCTCGTCGCCATTGGACGGATTGAGTGGGTTGGAGGTCATGATCCCGCCGATCGTCGGTGTGGCTGCTTCTCAACTTCACGGTACCCCTGTGCAAGAGTGGCTGTCTGCCGAAACCGCGCCACGTTCGCTGTAGGCAAAGAGCGGTCCGGGGTCCCAAGCGCGTAGGCTTGGAAGTTGGAATATTTGCACGCGGCAGCCTCGGGTTAGGCTGCGGCCCTGGTGCGTGGTCGCGGTGTCCTTTCGGGCTTGTCCTGGCAGGGCCGCAGCCCCTCGTGCCGGCACGGAGAGGTCGTTCGATGACAATCACCCACGGTGAGCAGCCCGCCAGCGACCCAGCGGCCGGCCCTGCCCGGGGCAGGAGGGCACGACTGGCTGGCGCCGGCGTGCGGCGCCCGCGCAACAACCGGTCTTCAGCCATGCTTGTCTCGGGGCTGCTTGCCGCCGCACTGGGCATCACCGCGGTGAGCCTGCCCGTGCCTTACGTGATCGAGTCACCCGGCCCCACCTTCAACACCATCGGCCAGGACAACGGCAAACCGGTGATCAGCGTCAGCGGCCATGAGTCGTTTCCCGCCAAGGGCAGCCTGGACCTGACCACTGTCTATGTCGACGGCGGTCCCAACGGTCCGGTCAGCGTCTTCGAAGCGTTCTCGGCATGGCTGAACGGGACCAAAGCTGTCTACCCCCAGGAACTGCTGTTCCCCACCGGCGTCACCAAGGAACAGTCCCAGCAGGAGAGCGCCACCGCGATGACCACCTCCCAGGAGAACGCCATCGCCTCGGCACTGAAGGAACTGAAGATTCCGTTCGGGCAGAAAATGCAAGTGGCCGGGCTCCCGGACGACTCCGCCTCGAAAGGACTGCTGCAGGCAGGGGACGAACTTGTCTCCATCAATGACAAGCCCATCACTGCGCTCGGCGTGGTCCAGGCGGAACTGGCCGCCGGCAACGGCAAGCCCGCCAAGGTCATCGTGGAACGCGCCGGCGCCCGGGTGCCAGTCACCATCACGCCGGCCAAAAACAGTGCGGGCCGCTACATCCTCGGTGTCTTGCTGCAGTACAAGTTCACCTTCCCGTTTGATGTCACCATCTCGCTCGACAAGGTCGGTGGCCCCAGTGCGGGCATGATGTTCGCGCTTGGCATCATTGACACGGTCACTCCCGGGGACCTGACCGGCGGCAAGCACATCGCCGGTACCGGAACCATCACCCCGGACGGTGCCGTAGGACCCATCGGCGGGATCGCCCAGAAGATGCAGGGGGCGCGGTCCGGCGGGGCCACGCTGTTCCTGGCGCCGGCGGCCAACTGCGAAGACGTCTTGGGCCACATCCCCGACGGCCTGCAGGTGGTCCGGGTCGAGAACCTCACCGAGGCCCGCAAGGCGGTTGAACTGGCGGCGTCAGGCGGCGACACATCGGGCCTGCCGGTCTGCACCAACAACTAGACTGGCCGCGGAACTAAGCGCCGGCCCCACTCGTGGCACTAATGGACGGCCGCGCCGTCCCGCCGGGACCCTGCTGCAGGGCCCTGACGGAACGGCGGTGACGGCCGTTAGAATGCATCAACCTGCAACACCGGCACTTGGTCGCCAGACTGAGCCACAGCAGCGACTGATAACTAAAAACCAGCAGTAGACGACCAGCTATGAGGTACCGAGTTTGTCCCGTCCCGCCAGCACTGTCCCGCCCGGAAGACCCCAGACACGACGCGGCGCCCTGACGCCGACGCTGATCATCGTGGCCCTGATCGTGGTCGGATTCATCTTCTTCGCCAATGTCTGGACGGATGTCCTCTGGTACCAGCAGCTCGGCTACTTCGAAGTGTTCCTGACCGAGAACCTGGCCAGGATCGTGATCTTCCTGACAGGTTTCGCTGTCATGTTCCTGGCCGTCTTCTTCGCCATCAGGATTGCCTACCATGCGCGGCCGGTGTACGCCCCCGATTCGGAAATCCGGGACAACCTCAACCGCTACCAGGCGCAGCTCGAACCGATCCGCCGTGTCGTGATGGTGGGGCTTCCCATCCTCTTTGGCCTGTTCGCCGGCAGCGCCGCGGCCAGCCAGTGGCAGAAAGTCCTCCTGTTCCTGAACCAGGAGGCATTCGGCCAGAACGATCCGCAGTTCGGGCTCGACATCAGCTTCTACCTCATGACTCTTCCCTTCCTCGGGTTCGTCACCGGGTTCCTCATCAGCGTCACGGTGATCGCTGGCCTTGCCGGCATCCTCACCCACTACCTCTACGGCAGCATCCGGATCATGGAACGCGGGATCTTCACCAGCCGAGCCGCGCAGATCCACCTGGCTGTCACGGGCGCCGCCTTCCTGGTGCTGATGGGCCTCAACTTTTGGCTGGACCGCTACTCCACGGTGCAGAATAACGGCGGGCGCTGGGCCGGTGCGCTGTACACGGACGTGAACGCCGTCATTCCGACCAAGGCAATCCTGGCCGTGGCCGCGGCCATCGTCGCCGTGCTGTTCATCGTCGCCGCGGTGATCGGCAAGTGGCGGCTGCCGGTGATCGGCACCGCCATGCTCATCATCACGGCCATCCTGGCCGGCGGGGTCTACCCGTGGGTCATCCAGCAGTTCCAGGTCCGGCCCTCGGAGCAGACGCTGGAAAACGAATACATCAAGCGGAACATCGCGATGACCCGTGCCGCCTACGGCCTGGATAAGGTCCAGGAAAAGCGGTACAACGCCACCACCAACGCCACCACCGGCGCGCTGGCCCCCGATGCGCAGACCACCGCCAACATCCGGCTGCTGGATCCGAACCTGATCTCGGATGCGTTCTCGCAGCTCGAACAGTACCGGCCCTACTACCAGTTCCCCAGCGCCCTGAACGTGGACCGCTACGAGATCGACGGCAAGATCCAGGACACGGTCATCGCCGTCCGCGAACTCAACCCGGACGGGCTCGCCACGAACCAGCAGTCCTGGCTGAACCGGCACGTGGTCTACACCCACGGCTACGGCGTCGTCGCCGCCAAGGGCAACAAGTTCACCGTGGACGGCAAGCCGGACTTCCTGCAGGCGGGCATCCCGTCCACCGGCGCGCTCGGCAACGATTCGACCTATCAGCCCCGCGTCTACTTCGGCCAGGACTCGCCCGACTACTCGATCGTGGGCGCCCCGGACGGTGCACTGCACCGTGAGCAGGACCGGCCCGCGGCCAAGGAAGGCGACGGCGAGACGCAGTACACCTTCACCGGCAACGGCGGCCCGAACGTGGGCAGCTTCTTCAACAAGATCCTTTACGCGATCAAGTTCCAGTCCTCGGACCTGCTGCTTTCCGACGGCGTGAACGCCGAGTCCCAGATCCTCTACGACCGCAACCCGCGGGACCGCGTCGAAAAGGTGGCGCCCTACCTGACTGTTGACGGCAATCCGTACCCCGCCGTCGTCGACGGCAGGGTGAAGTGGATCGTGGACGGGTACACCACCAGCCCGTACTTCCCGTACTCCCAGCAGGAGCAGCTCTCGGCCGCCACGGCCGACTCACAGACCGCCGCGAACCGGACAGTAGCCCTGCCGAACAGCTCGGTGAACTACATCCGCAACTCGGTCAAGGCCACCGTGGACGCCTATGACGGTTCCGTGACGCTGTACGCCTGGGACGACCAGGATCCGGTCCTGAAAGCCTGGCAGAAGATCTTCCCGACCTCAGTGAAGCCGTACTCGGAGATGTCCGGCGCGCTCATGAGCCACGTGCGCTACCCGGAGGACCTGTTCAAGGTCCAGCGCGAGCTTCTGGGCCGCTACCACGTGACCAACCCGGACAGCTTCTACACCAACATTGACGCCTGGTCCGTTCCCAACGACCCCACCGTCAAGGACGAAGTCAAACAGCCGCCGTACTACATGTCGCTGAAGATGCCTGACCAGGACAAGCCGGCGTTCCAGCTGACCTCGTCGTTCATCCCGCAGGTGGTCAACGGCAACGCCCGCAACGTGCTCTACGGCTTCCTGGCCGCGGACTCCGATGCCGGCAACAAGAAGGGCGTCAAAGCGGACAGCTACGGCCAGCTGAGGCTCTTGCAGATCCCGCCCGAGACCCAGGTCCCCGGACCTGGCCAGGCGCAGAACAAGTTCAACTCCGACCCCACCGTTTCGCAGGCCCTTAACCTGTTGCGCCAGGGTGCGTCGGCGGTGCTCAACGGCAACCTCCTGACCCTGCCGGTCGGTGGCGGCATGGCGTACGTCCAGCCCGTCTATCTTCGCTCCACGGGGGAGACCTCCTACCCGACGCTGCAGCGGGTCCTGGTGGCGTTCGGCGACAAGATCGGGTTCGCGCCCACGCTGGACGAGGCCTTGAACCAGCTCTTCGGCGGAAATTCGGGTGCCGCAGCAGGTGACTCGGCAAACAAGGGACAAACACCGGCCACGCCCACCACCCCAGGTGGGGCCACTCCGCCGCCTGGGACTACCGATGCGAAGGCAGACCTGAAGGCCGCGCTGGACGAGGCCAATGCCGCGATCAAGGCCGGTCAGGACGCCCTCGCGAAGGGCGACTTCGCGACCTATGGCGAGCAGCAAAAGAAGCTGAACGCTGCCTTGCAGAAGGCGCTCGAGGCCGAAGCAAAGCTGGAAACCCCTGCGGCGCCGGCGGGCACCGCCACACCGTCGCCCTCTCCGTCGGCGACGGCGGGCGGCTAACGCTGCGCAGCTGACCCTGACAGGTCCTCACGCGCTGCGCGAGGCCAGGCGCAGGCTGTGAACGGTGCGACAGGCCGGGTTTGCCCCTCCGGAGGGGCAAACCCGGCCTGTGGCGTAGACGGACCGGATTCGATCCCTGTGCGGCCTTGGCCGGCCGGGCCCGGTAGGCCCGGGCGGACGCTCCCGCGGGCGGCGAGATGCACATCACGTCGCCTCGATTTGGCCTCAAGTTCACCGGCAGGTAGAGTTGATCTTGCGACGCGGGGTGGAGCAGTTCGGTAGCTCGCTGGGCTCATAACCCAGAGGTCACAGGTTCAAATCCTGTCCCCGCAACTGGAGAAAAGGTCCGGAGCACTGGAAACAGTGTTTCGGACCTTTTGTTTTAAGCCGCTGGGGGACGGTCCGGAAGCCGGGAACCGGGAAACCGGTCACAGGACAAAAGGGGCGACCGCTCGAGCGGCCCGGCCCGCAGTTCATCGACCTGGCTGTGCCGGACTGGACGCCGGCTGTGCCGGACTGGGCACGTGGTCAGGGCGGTCCGGAAACTAGGGTAGAGTTGATCAAGCGACGCGGGGTGGAGCAGTTCGGTAGCTCGCTGGGCTCATAACCCAGAGGTCACAGGTTCAAATCCTGTCCCCGCAACTGGAGAAAAGGTCCGGAACACTGGAAACAGTGTTCCGGACCTTTCGCTTTAAGTCCGCGGTGGCGGGCAACGCCGGCGGCGGCCCTGTGCCGGCTCTCAGCCGTCCTTGAGCCGCTGATAGGTTGCCAGCGCCCGCGCCCGGGACTCTGCAAGGTCCACGATCGGTGCGGGGTAGCCGGGGGCGGCGCCGTCGGCCTTCCAGGGCTCGTGGACGGTTTTGTCGTCCAGCGCGGCGAGCTCGGGAATGTATCCGCGCAGGTAACGACCGGCGGCGTCGAACTTCTTGCTCTGCGTGACCGGGTTGAAGATCCGGAAGTACGGCGACGCGTCGGCACCCGAGCCCGCCACCCACTGCCAGTTGGCCGGATTGCTCGCCGCATCGGCGTCCACCAGCGTGTCCCAGAACCAGGCCTCGCCCAGCCGCCAGTCGGCCAGCAGGTTCTTTACCAGGAAGGACGCGGCCGCCATCCGCACGCGGTTGTGCATCCAGCCCGTCTGCCAGAGCTGGCGCATGCCCGCGTCCACCATCGGATAGCCCGTACGGCCCTGCTGCCAGGCCTGGAGCTCGTCGCCCGACGCCGGCTGCCACTGAAAGCGGTCGAACTCCGGCCGGTAGTTCCGTGTCGCCAGATCCGGATTCTCGTACAGCAACTGCCAGCAGAATTCCCGCCAGCCAAGTTCGGAACGGAAGATCCCGACGTCGGCCGGCGTCCCCGCCGCGAAGCTGTGGCGCAGCGTGTGCCAGATCCGGAAGGGGCTGATTTCGCCAAAGCGCAGATGGGGGGAGAGCCGGCTGGTGCCCTCGACGCCCGGGACGTCGCGGCCGGTGCCGTATTCTGCCGCCGGGCCGTCCACGAAGTCCTCGAGGCGGCTGAGGGCGCCGGCTTCTCCTGGCGTCCAGGTGTCGGCCAGCCCCGGGCTCCAGTCCGGGCTCCGGGGGAGCAGGCCCCAGCTTTCGAGCGTTTCGCTCGCCGCCAGGCCGCCGCTGCGGGTGCGTGCAGGGCCCGGCAGCTGGTCCGGAGCAGCCAGCGGCTGCCGGGGCTCGGCACCGGCCAGGCAGGCCTTCCAGAACGGCGTGAAGACCTTGTAGGGGCCCCCGCTGCCGGTGCGCACGGTCCACGGCTCGAACATGAGGTTCGCCTGGAAGCTCGTGGCGTTGAGGCCCTCCCCGCCGGCCCAGCTCTTTAGGCCGGCGTCGACGGCGCGTTCAGGGCCGCCGTAGCGGCGGTTCCACAGCAGGGCGTCTGCCGACGTTTCCACCGCGAGGTCCTGGATGACCCGGGCGGCGGGGCCTCGGCGGAGCACCAGCCGCGAGCCAGTCGCCTCCAGCGCTGCGGCCAGGCCGGCCAGGGAATGGTGGAGCCACCACTTCACCGCCCCGCCCAGCGGCCGGATGCCGGGTGACTCCTCATCCAGGACATAGACGACGGTCAGGGGTTGGTGCAGGGCAGCGGCCTCCGCCAGGGCAGGATTGTCATCCAGCCGGAGGTCATCACGGAGCCACACAAGGGTCGCAGACATGGATCCACGGTACACGCGCGCCCGCCGGAGGCGTCGGTGCGGTGAGACATGGGGCCACACAGGGCACAACGAAGGCCGGGCCCCGGCGGGCGATCCTGAGGTGTCAGGTTCGGCCGCCGGGGCCCGGCCCCGGGCGTGAAGCGTGCGGCAGTGCTGCGGAAGCGCCGGACCGGCGCGTCAGAGCTTGTCGAAGTCGGCCTCCTCGACCGTGGAACCGGACTCGGCGCTCTTTTCGCCGGTGCCGATGGCAGCGGGGGAGCCGCCGGACTTCAGCGCTGCCAGCCGGGCTTCGATCTCGGTCTGCTCGCCAAGATCTTCCAGCGAATTGAACTGGGCGTCCAGGCTCGACTCGGCGAGCTCCTGCTGGCCGCGGACCTTGGCTTCCTCGCGGCGGATCTTCTGTTCGAAGCGGCCCACCTCGGAGGTGGGGTCCATGATGTTGATGCTCTTGAGGGCGTCGTGGACCTGGCTCTGGGCCTGTACGGTCTTGGACCGGGCCACCAGCTCATTGCGCTTGCTGGTCAGTTCGTTGAGCTTGCCCTTCATCTGGTCGAGGCCGTGCTTGAGCTTGTCCACCACCTCGGTCTGGGACGCGATGCTCGGCTCGGCGGCCTTGGCCTCGTTCTCAGAACCCATCTGGCGCTGCAGGGCCACCTTGGCCAGGTTGTCGAACTTCTCGGCATCGCCGACGTCGCCCTTCGCCCGGTATTCGTCGGCCTTGCGCGAGGCTGCGAGGGCCTTTCTGCCCCAGTCCTGGGCGTTGCGGACGTCCTCGTTGTAGTCGTCCTGGAGCATGCGCAGGTTGCCGATGGTCTGGGCCACGGCGGACTCCGCCTCCGCGATGTTGTTCGTGTAGTCACGGACCATCTGGTCCAGCATTTTCTGCGGATCCTCGGCCTGGTCCAGCAGCGAATTGATGTTTGCCTTCGCCAGCTGCGCCATGCGGCCGAAAATGGACTGCTTAACCATGGTGTTACCTTTCGTCCTGCTCCGTTGTCTCACTGATTCCAGTGATCGATGATGTATCGCATCTATCCGCTGTCCGGGCCCTTGCGGCCGGCGCGTGGTCTGTAAAGTTTCCTGCTGCTGCTTCCCACTTTGTCCCCTGCGGGGGTGGCGAACAGGCTAGAAACTGCCGGAGTCCCCGCCGCCGAAGTCTCCGCCGCCGCCAAAGTCGCCGCCGCCCCAGCCGCCGCCGGAGTCATCGCCGCCTCCGCCGCCCCAGCCGCCTCCGCCGCCGCCCCAGCCTCCGCCGCCTCCGCCGTGGAGGATCGAATTGATGAGGATTCCGCCGAGGATCGCGCCGCCGAGGCCGCCCCCGCCGCTGCCGCCGAACATGCCGCCCCGGCCGTAGCCTTGGCCCTGGTTGGCGTAGCCGCCGAATTGGTCGACGTCGGACTGGGCCAGCTGCGCGGCTTGTGCCGCCAGCGCGTAGGCCTGCTGTGCGTACTGCAAGGCCGTGACGGGGTCGGTGCGGGAAATGGAGAGCGCATAGTCCAGGTTCCGCTGGGCTTCCGCCAGGCGTGTGCGCGCATCGGTGCCTACGCCGCCGCGGCGGGCGGTGATGTAGTCCGACGTCGCGCTGATCTGGGCCTGGGCCGACATGATGCTCTGCTGCAGTGAGGCCTGGGCCCGGCGCGCCTGGTCCTGCTGGTCGCGGATTCCGGCCAGGGACTGGTCGAGTGCCTGGTGGGCCGTGACGACCCGTTCCAGCGTCGCGATCGGATCAATCTTGCCGCCCTGGATTTCCGTTTTGACCTGGGCGAGCGCGGCTTCCGCCGCAGCCACGGGGCCGGCAAGTTCCGGATGGGCGCCGGACTGGATCATCGCCTTCGCCTGGGCCAGGTCCTGCGCGGTATCGACGACGGCGGCTTCCAGGCTGTTGCGTGCCTCGTCGAGGCTGCCGGCCACCTTGGTGATGGCGCCGATCAGCACGTTCGTCTGGTGCAGGCTTTCCTCGGCGGCGCGGACGGCGACCGCGGCGAGGCTGCTTTCACCCGCGGCGAGCTTTTCCTGTGCCGCCGTGGAGGCGTTCTGCACGAAGTCGAGACGTTCTTTGGCCTGTTTGATGTTGTCCGCGACCTGGATCAGGGCGCTCTCGGCGTACTTGGCCCGCAGATCGGTCAGCGACTGTTCGGCGGCGGCAAGCTTTGCCTGGGCGTCCGCGGCGCCGGCGCCGACGGCGGCGAGGGCCTGCGGGGCGTTCTTTTCCAGCTCCCGGAGGGAATCGAAATCGGCTTTCTGTTCCTGCAGCGATGCCAGCGCGGCTTCGGAGCGGCCGATGATTTCAACGAGCCAGCTCCGTTGCTGCTCCTCGGTGTCGGGGATGTGGTCGTCAAGCTGCTGCTGCAGCTTGAACGATTCCGTCATGTGGCCCTTGGCCTCCTGCAGGGCCTTGGTGAAATTGCCCACGGCGGCGTCCCCGTATTGGGCCTGGGCGAATCCGAGCTCCTGCTCGCTGGACTTGATGGCGTCATCGGCCTCGATCAGCAGCGAATCGCTCTTCCGGCGCAGCTCGGCCACGCTGAGCCCCGCCAGCGGGTCCGGCTGCCCGCCCTGGGCCCCGGCTGACGCCCCCGAACTTTGCAGGGCCTTCTTCCGGCGGCTGCGCAGGTACAGGTACGTTCCCGCACCGCCCACAGCCACGACGCCGACTCCGACGAGGACGGCGCTGCCCGCCCCGGCGCCGGACGGCACCGTTCCGCTGCCGCCACCGGCCGCGTCGCCCACCGCGGCGGCCGTATCAATGGCTGCCTGGGCGAAGTCGCGCTTTCCGCCGGCCAGGTTCGGCACGATGGCGTTCTGGACGATCGTGGACGTCTTGGGATAGATGGCGCTGGCCGAGCTGGGGGAGAAGTAGTACTTGCCGTCGTCGGACATGGTCAGGATGACGTCGGCCTTGCCCATGCCCTTGTTGGTCGCGACGGCCTGGGCCCACGCCTTGGGTTCGGCCGGATTCTCGAACGTCTTTGCCGTGATGACGTAGAGGTTGTACTTGTGGTCCTTGAGGAGCTTCTGGATGGCGTCCTGGACCTCGGCCTTGCGGCCGCCGAGCACGTTCGCACTGTCCACGATGTTCTGCCCGGACGGAATGGCCACCGGATCTTCGGCCAGGGCTGGAGCGGCGGGGAGCGCCAGCAATCCAGCGACGCCAAGGACGGCGAGGAAACGATTCAACTTAGACCGCATGTGCAACCCTTCAGCACTTCTGGGACCGGTTCGGTCGAACCAGCCGTCACAGAAAGCAGCAGCGCCCCCACGCAGATGTAAAGCCGCAGGTCGCTGTGGCATTTCCATTTGATTCTATGGTGCACCCAAAAGGCAGTCCACCTAGGGGAATATGCCACCAGCGAAACGGGCTTAAACTGGGAAACACGGGCCCGCAGGCCGCAAACTGTCCGTTCAGGAACCTCCCAGCAAATGTCCGCTCTAGTGTCAGCCTGAGCGTCCATAGTTATAGGCAGACGAGGATGAAAGGAAGTCTCATGACTGAGAACCCAGTGCCGGGTGTGTCACCGGAGCCGACACAACAGAATCAGGAACCGGCGGGAGTGCGGGATGGCTCGCCGGAGCAGCCGCATGCCGGCCGCGCGCCTGAGGCGGCACCGGGAAATCCGGCATCCGAAAGCACGACGTCCGAAACCTCAGTAGTCGCAAGCCCGGCGCCCGAGAACCCGACCCTCCGGCTGGACCGCGCCGAGGACGGCGCGCCGCGTCCGGTGTACCAGCAGCACCAGCCCTCCGCCGCGGATACCCAGCAGATCGGCGCCCCGGCCCAGCAAACCGGCCCGTACGGCGGGTTCTCCCAGGCCGGCCAGGGCCAGCCCGCCCAGCCCGGCCACCCGCCCTACGGCCAGTCCCAGCAACCCCCGTACGGCCAGTCGCAGCAAACCCAGTACGGCCAGTCCCACTACGGCGCCAACCCTTACGGCGGCCAGCCGCAGCCGGGCCCGTCCTACCCTTCCGGTCCCGGCTTTGCGAACGACCCGGCGCACGCCCCCAAGCGCAAGGCGGCATTCGGCGTCCCCACCCTCGTGGCCAGCATCGTGGCCGCGGGCCTGATCGGCGGCGGCGTCGTGGCCGGCAGCAACGCCCTGCTGGGCGACCGCCTTTCCCCGTCCGCCGCGAGCAACACGAGCCAGGCGGGTCCGGTGATCGTCAACAACAGGGAAGACGTCAACGCCATCAGCGCCGCCGCCCTCAAGGCTTCCCCCAGTGTGGTGACCATCAAAGCGACCAGCGGCAGCGACGGCGGCACCGGCAGCGGGATCATCCTCGACACCCAGGGCCATGTGCTGACCAACACCCACGTGGTGACGCTCGACGGCAAGGCCGCGAACGCCACCATGGAGGTCCGGACGAGCGACGGCAAGGTCTACTCCGCGAAGATCGTCGGTACCGACCCGCTTTCCGACCTCGCCGTGATCAAGATCGACAACCCCTCGGGACTGGTCCCGGCAACTCTCGGCGACTCGGGCAAGCTGAACGTCGGTGACACCGCCGTCGCCATTGGCTCGCCGCTGGGACTCACCGGCACAGTCACCGACGGCATTGTCTCAACCCTGAACCGGACCATCAGCGTGGCATCCTCGGCTGCGCCGAAGGGCGGCGCAGACAACTCCCAGGGCGGTGACCAGGGCTTCCAGTTCGCGCCCCCCGGCGGCGGCGAGACTCCGAGCACCGCGGATCAGGGATCCATCTCGATCAACGTCATCCAGACGGACGCGGCCATCAACCCGGGTAACTCCGGCGGCGCGCTGGTGAACACCAAGGGCGAAATCATCGGCGTCAACGTCGCGATCGCCTCCGCCGGCGGCGACGCGGCCAGCGGAAGCAGCAGCGGCAACATCGGCGTGGGCTTCAGCATCCCCATCAACAACGCCAAGCGCGTGGCCCAGGAGATCATCAGCGCCGGCAAAGCCACCCACGGGCAGTTCGGCGTCAGCGTGAAGCCCAAGGCCGCAGGCTCGTCCTCCTCCGGGTTCTCGGTGGGCGCGGAGGTCGCGACCGTCGAGTCCGGCTCGGCCGCAGACAAGGCCGGCATCAAGGTCGGCGACGTCGTGACGAAGTTCCAGAACCTGACCATCAGCGATCCCAACCAGCTCACCGCGGCGGTGCGGGAACAGGCCGCCGGGGCCACGGTCAAGGTGACGGTCCTGCGCGGCGGCCAGCTCAAGGACGTCGACGTGACGCTCGGCGCCGCAGCCGAGCAGTAGAGCTGGGCGACAGCAAACAGCGCAGCTGTAAATCAAGGCAGCAGCAAACAGGCCGGGCGGCACCGCAAAGGTGCGGCCCGGCCTTTGCCGTCCCGGGCCAGTTCACTGACACAGACCTTAACCCTGGCCGCGCTGCCCGGCGGCTATATGGTTAGCTAGGAACAGCCCGGCTGCCGGGCATTCCGTGGCCATGACCCCGTCAGGGGCGGCTGTCCACCCGCATGGAAGGCTGCTGTAGACACAGTGGAAGAAACTCTGAAAATCATTGTGCTGGTCAAGCACGTCCCCGATGCGCAGTTCGACCGCCACCTCACAGGTGAGGCCAACACGGTGGATCGCTCCGAAAGCATCCTGTCCGAACTGGATGAATACGCCCTGGAAGCTGCGCTGCAGCTGACCGAGGCCCGCGGCGGAGAAGCGGCCGGCAACAAGGTCATTGCGCTGAGCATGGGCCCGGCCGGGGCAGTCAATGCGGTGAAGAAGTCCCTCCAGATCGGCGCTACGGAAGGCGTGCACCTCAGCGATGACGCCCTGGCCGGTTCGGATGCCGCAGCCACGTCGCTGGCGCTGGCCGCCGCGATCCGCCACCTGGGCGCGGACGTCCCCGCGGACCTCATCCTCACCGGAATGGCCTCCACGGACGGCGAGACCTCGCTGGTCCCGGCACAGCTCGCTGAGCGGCTGGGCCTCCCACAGATAACCTTCGCCGCGTCCCTGGAGCTCGACGCCGGCAAGCTCACCGCCCGCCGCGACGGCGACACCCACGCGGACACCATCGAGGCCACACTGCCGGCCGTCGTTTCCGTCACCGACCAGATCAATGATCCGCGGTACCCGAACTTCAAGGGCATCATGGCGGCGAAGAAGAAAACCATCACCACCTTGAGCCTTGCCGACATCGGCGTGGACGCGGCCCAGGTGGGCCAGTCCGGTTCCTGGACCGCCGTCGAGACCGCAGAGGCCCGCCCGCCGCGGCCGGCCGGCACCATCATCACCGACGAAGGCGACGCCGGCATCCAGCTGGTCGAGTTCCTGGCCGCCCAGAAGCTGCTCTAAAGGGGATTATCCGAACATGGCAAAAGTACTCGTTTTCATCGACAACCCCGGTGCGGCGCTGAAGAAGTCGAGCCTGGAACTGCTCACCATCGCCCGGTCCCTGGGCGAGACCGTCGCCGCCGTCAACGGCGAACTGCACGACGACGCCGCCTCGACCCTGGCCGCGTACGGCGCCCAGGCACTGTACCGCCCGTCCGCCACGGACCTCGACGAATACCTCGTCGGACCAAAGGCGGCATTCCTGGCCGCGGCCGCGGCCGCCGCCGGTGCGGGCGTGGTCCTGGCCGAGAACTCGGCCGAGGGCAAGGAAGTTGCCGCCCGGCTCGGCATCAGGCTCGGCGCCGGCGTCATCACCGACGTCGTGGCGGTGGACCCCGACGGAACGGCGCACAAGTCGGTCCTGGCCGGTTCCTACACCAGCGCCGCGAAGGCGACGACACCCGTTTCCGTGCTGACCGTGAAGCCCAACAGCATCACGCCCGAGCCCGCGGTCACCGGCACGGCGCCGGAGAGCATCACAGTCCAGGTCCCTGACGTGACCGGGGCCGCCGCCCGGATTACGGCGCGCACCGACAAGCCTGCCAGCGGACGCCCGGATCTGTCCGATGCACGGATCGTCGTGGCCGGCGGCCGTGGCGTGGACGGCAACTTTGGTCCGCTGGAGGAACTCGCCGATGCCCTCGGCGCGGCCATCGGTGCCTCGCGGGCTGCCACGGACGCCGGCTGGATCGGCCACGACGCGCAGATCGGCCAGACCGGCAAGACCGTCGCGCCGCAGCTCTACATCTCCGCGGGCATTTCCGGAGCCATCCAGCAGAAGGCAGGCATGCAGACCGCGAAGGTGATCGTGGCCGTGAACAAGGACGCCGAATCGCCGGTTTTCGAGATCGCGGACTTCGGCATTGTGGGCGACCTCTTCCAGGTACTGCCGCAGGCCACCGCCGAAATCAAGAAGCGCAGAGGCTGACCGCATGAGCACCACCGCCGTCCCGGCACAAAGCCCGTTCGACCCGGAGACCACCCGGGTTGAGCGGGTGCTTTGTTTCACGGCCCACCCGGACGACATCGATTTCGGCGCAGCCGGCACGGTTGCAGCCTGGACCGCCGCCGGAGTCCAGGTCAGCTACTGCATTATGACCGACGGCGACGCCGGCGGCTTTGATCCGGAGCAGCGCGAGGAAATTGTGCGGCTGCGAGTTGCCGAGCAGCAGCGCGCCGCCGCCCTGGTCGGCGTCACGGACATCCATTACCTGCACCAGCGTGACGGCTACCTCGAACCCTCGCATGAGGTGATGCGCGAGGTGGTGCGCCTGATCCGGCAGCTCCGGCCCGACGTCGTGCTCTCCATGCATCCGGAACGCAACTGGAACCGGATCCAGAAGAGCCATCCGGATCATCTGGCTGTGGGGGAGGCGGTGACCCGTGCCGTGTACCCCGCGCTGGAAAACCCGTTCGCGTACCCGGAACTGGCCGAGTCCGGGCTGGAGGCCTACAAATTGCCCTGGCTGTGGCTCTTCGCCGGGCCGGAAGAGCGCGAAAACCACTTCGTGGACGTCACCGGGCATGTGGAGAGCAAGCTGGCCGCCATCCACATCCACGTCAGCCAGCACCCCGACGTCGACGCCATGGAACGCACGGTCCGCGGCCTCATGCTCGGCACCGGGGCCCGCGCCGGATTTCCCGTCGGCCGCAGCGCCGAGGCCTTCCATGTCGTAACAGTCAACGGCCAGGGGACCATCGCCGGTTTCTAGTGTTGCCGCAGCCCAACCTCTGCCATATGCTGGCCTCTGTTTAAATCATATTTATTTGATGGAAGGCAGACTTTGATGGCGAAGACTGCGCAACACCCCGTTCTTGTGATCATGGGCGTCTCCGGATCCGGCAAATCAACTGTCGCGGGACTTCTGGCCGGCAGGCTGGGCTGGGACCTCGCCGAGGGCGACGACCTGCACCCCGAATCAAACGTGGCAAAGATGCACGCAGGACAGCCGCTGACCGACGAGGACCGGTGGCCCTGGCTCGAAAGCATTGCCGACTGGATCCGGGCCCACACCGGCGCCGGGAATCCCGGCGTCGTGACCTGTTCGGCGCTGAAGAAGCGCTACCGGGACGTTCTGCGCGGCGAAGGGGTGATTTTCGTGTTCCTCGAGGGATCACGGGACAAGATCTCCGACCGGCTGGCCTCCCGCCACGGACACTTCATGCCCCCGGCCCTGCTGGAGTCCCAGTTCGACGCGCTCGAAGCCCCCACGGCAGACGAAAACTTCATCTCCCTGTCGGTCTCCGCAACGCCGGCGGAAGAAGCACAGGAAATCATCACCCGACTTAATCTCGACGCCGCCGACGCCAGGCCCTGAGCCTTCCCGCGTTTCGCCGCGACCAAGGAATTTTTTGTGAAATCACTGATAGCTATGCAGCTTCCCGCTGCCGTTGAGGCCGGGACCGGCGTCAATACCCAACTACTGATCATCGCGGGTCTGGGCATCGCCCTGCTTGTGGTCCTAATCGCCAAATTCAAGTTCCACCCCTTCCTGGCCCTGATTCTGGGGTCAGGATTCGTCGGCCTCGCCGCCGGTGTGGAACCGGCCAAGGTGATCATCAACTTCGAGGACGGCGTGGGCGGCGTCCTGAAGGAAGTCGGTCTGTTGGTCGCCCTCGGCGCGATGCTGGGCAAGCTGCTCGCGGACTCCGGCGGCGCGAACCGGGTGGTCGACACCCTCCTGGCAAAGGCCACCGGAAACAAGCTGGTCTGGTCCATCACGCTCGTAGCCGTGATCATCGGCCTGCCGATGTTCTTCGAGATCGGGCTCGTCCTGCTGCTGCCGGTGATCGTCCTGGTCACGCAGCGCTCCAAGATGCCCCTGATGCGCATCGCCATCCCGGCGCTGGCCGGCCTGTCCGTGCTGCACGGGCTGGTGCCGCCGCACCCGGGACCGCTGATCGCGATCAGCGCCGTCAAGGCCGAACTGGGCACCACCCTGGCCCTCGGCATCCTCATCGCCGTCCCCACGGTGATTATCTGCGGGCCGCTCTTCTCCCGCCTGGCGGCCCGGTGGGTCCCGGTGGGTGCCCCCGCAGTCGCCGGCGGCGTCGACACCGTGCACGGCGCGGACATGGAGGGCGTCAAGCGCCCGCCGAACTTCACCGTCACGTTGTTGACCATCATCTTCCCGGTGGTCCTCATGCTGCTCAGGGCCGTTGTGGACATCATCTGGCCGGACCCCAAGACGGCCCCCGCGATCCGGATGTTCTTCGACTTCGTCGGGCAGCCGCTCGTGGCGATGACCCTGGCCGTCCTGCTGGCCATGGTGACCTTCGGCTATGCCGTGGGCCTCAACGGCGCCAAGATTACGAGCAAGATCGCTGCCAGCCTGGGCCCGATCGCGGGGATCATCCTGATTGTCGGCGCAGGCGGCGGCTTCAAGCAGACGCTGATTGGTGCCGGCGTGGGAGACTCCGTGAAGGCCTGGGCCGAGGGGACCAACATGTCCGTTCTGGTGCTCGGCTTCATCGTGGCCGTTGCCCTGCGCCTGGCGACAGGCTCGGCCACCGTCGCCACCGTGACGGCCGCCGGCATCGTGGCACCGCTGGCCAGCTCGCTGTCGCCGACACACGCCGCCCTCCTGGCCCTCGCGATCGGTGCGGGCTCGCTGTTCTTCTCGCACGTGAACGACGCCGGGTTCTGGCTCGTCAAGGAGCTGTTCGGACTCACGGTGGGCCAGACCTTCAAGACCTGGTCCGTCATGGAAACCCTGATCTCCGTGGTGAGCTTCGGCCTGGTCATGCTGCTCTCGCTGGTCATTTAGCCGGGCGGAAAGCCGGCCCGGCGGGACGTCCGCCGGTCGGTCCGTCCGCCGGTCACAACACAAAGCCGCCCGGGCCTTGAGTCCTTCTACGGAAGGAGCCAAGGCCCGGGCGGCTTTGTGCGTGCGGGTGGCCTGCTGTGTCCTGCGGGTGGCTAGGCGTCCAGCGGTGCGGCGGCGACGGTCGGCAGGGTAGGCGACGCGGATCCGCCTTCGGGCTCCACGGTAATGCCCAGTGCGGCCGCGGAACCGATGCCCTTGACCACCGCGGGCTTGGACAGGGCTTCAGCGTCCATGAGGCCCTGCGAGACCGGTGCGGAGCCGTCCTTGGGGATCAGCCACATCTGGTAGACCTTGCCCACGGGCGGGGCCGGGACGCCGTTCATTTTGACGACGGCGGCATCCTTGGACGGGGAAATCGACACAGTGGCGGTGCCGCCGCCGTTGACGTTGACGGTGGCCTGGCGGACGTCGCTGGCCTGCATCACTTGATTTAGGGGATCGTTCTGGTTGGCCACGTAGGCTCCGACGCCCACACCGCCCAGGGCGATCACGGCTGCTGCGGCGACGCCGATAAGCCAGTTCCGCATGCCCTGCGGGCGGCGGCGCTCTTCCCTGCGCTGGCGGGCCGCACCGAGTTCGTCGGTGGCGGGCAGCGCGGAGCCGTCGCGTACCGGATGCGGCAGCACCGGCGTCGCTTGCGGACCCGTGCCGGGCAGCGGCACTGCGGCGGGGGACTGCGCTGCGGCCTGCTCTGACGTCTGCGCAGGCAAGGATGACATGATCCGGTCCAGCAGCCCGGGCGGAGGCTCTTCCTCTGCGGTGAAGCTGGTGGCCAGGGTCTCCCGGGCCTGCCGGACCCGCTCGTTGAAGGCAGCCCTGTCTGCTGCCGGTGCGGAGGCGAGGAACTGCTCGATTGCGGCGCGTTCGGCGTCGTCCACGGCGTTGAGGGCATAGACCTCGGCAAGGTCCACCACGCGGCCGGACGACAGGTCGGTGGCGATCTCGGCGGTGAAGCCGCCGGGGAGGCGGTTGTTGTTCTCATGTGCGTTCATATCGGTCAATTCAGCTCACCCCCAAGCAGGTCTTCAGTCGGATGAGTCCATCGCGGATGCGGGACTTGATGGTAGGTACCGCGGCATTCAGCCGCTCGGCCACTTCCCGGTAGGTGAGGCCGCCGTAGTACGCCAGCCGGACGGACTCCTGCTGCGTATCGGTCAGCGTCTCCATGCACCGGACCACGGCCTCGGCTTCGAGCCGGCTGCCGACTTCGTCCGAGACGGAATCGTGGTCGATCTCCTGGCTGCTGGCACCGTATCTGGCTTCGCGGTCGGTGGCGGACTGCGAGGACCGTACCTTGTCAACGGCGCGCCGGTGCGAGATCGTCATGAGCCAGGCGAGCGGACTGCCGGCGGCGGGATTGAATTTGGCGGCGTTCTGCCACACCTGGAGGAAGACTTCCTGGGTGGTGTCCTCACTGAGTTCGGTATCGATCAGGACCCGGCGTGCCATGCCGAAGACGCGCCTGGAGGTGAGACTGTAAAATTCCGCGAACGCCGTCTGGTCGCCCTGGGCAATCAGTGCCAGCAGGCTGCTGAGCCGGCCGTTGATGTCGGCTGAGGTGTCCGCCGGTGCGGCGGCCTCGGGGTTCGGGGCATTCGGAGTTTCCATCACTCCCAAGCATAGGGCGCTTGCAGCCCAACGCGGGCCAATCGGTGCGGCATGCGGCGAGAGGCCGGCCCCTGCCACGCGGGCAGAGGATCTGTCCAGATGTACTGTTTTCACCTGCCGCTCCTCGCTCCCTTCCGTTTCTCCGCACAATGCCCGGTAGACACAATGTGAGTGGGCGGATTGGTGTCCGCCTTCAGAAGTGATTCGGTGCGGCCCGGCACCTGGATGGGCGCGCTGCGCGGGAATTCTTTCCCGCGGGCCGACCATGTGGCCGCCGCACGTCCTGGCGGGCCTGCGCGGCGGACCGCTACAACTTGGCCCCGGCGAACCCGTTCTGGCGCCACGCCTCGTAGACGGCGATGGATGCGGCGTTGGCCAGGTTCAGTGACCGGAGGGATGGGAGCATCGGCAGGCGCACCCGGGACGTCACCCGGGGACTGCGTTTGACTTCCTCTGGCAGGCCTACGGATTCAGGACCAAACAGGAGGACGTCGCCGGCACGGTAGCGGATGTCTGTGTACGTGGTCTCGCCGTCGGAGGTGAAGGCAAATACCCGTTCCGGCTCGAGAGCGGCCCACGCCGCGTCGATGTCCGGGTGGACGGTCACGACGGCGAGGTCGTGGTAATCAAGGCCCGCCCGCCGGAGTTTGGCGTCGGAAAAGTCAAAGCCCAGGGGCTCCACCAGATGCAGTTCGGCGCCCGTGATGGCAGCCAGCCTGATGGCGTTTCCCGTATTGCCGGGGATTTCTGGGGTGTGGAAGAGGATGCGGAACACCGTCCCATCCTAGCGAGCCGCCGGCGTCGAACGCGCCTCGGGCCTTCCGTCCCCGGGGCGCAGGGGAGCGCCCGGGCGGAATCTAGTGCATTCCGCGCAGCAGGCGGGCCAGTACGGGAACGTTGACGGTGTTGGGCGCCGGGCCCGAGCCGAGGAACAACTTCAGGCCGCGGGCCAGGCCCGCGGCGTTGACCACCTCGACAAGGCCCGAGCCTTCCCCGTACCCGCTTCCCTGGCCGCCGGGGGCGCGGCGGTGCCGGTCGATGACCGGTTGATGCAGATTGCCGTCCGTGCTGTGGACGACAATCCAGCCGGTGACATTGAGCTCGGGAAATATGTCCTGCATCCGGCGCACGATGTGGCCCAGCTGGGGCGGGGCGACGGAGCGTCCGCCGTGGGTCAACGTGCTGCCGTTCCATGCGTAGGCACCCGGCGGCAGGAGCATGGATCCGACGATCGCGAGACGGTACCCGGCAAGGACCGCGTGGTCGATGTGGCTGTTGTCCGCCGGGGACTGCAGCCCGTTGACAAGGCGCGCCGCCGGGATGGTGGTAAGGATCTGCCTGCTGATGAGCTGCACGGTGCGCATCTCGCGTTGGATCCGGGCTTCGGCGCCGAAGATGCCGCGCTTGCGGGGCATGCCGTGGACCTGCTGCCGGGCGACGCTGGCGGGAATCAGCGGCACCGCCGACCCGCCGTCAAACTGCTCGAACGGGGGAACGTAGACGGGTGGATCCGCGGCCGTATTCCGCGGCGTGTTTGGCCGGCGCACGTTGGCTGACGCCCGGCTGCCCGCGGCGGGCGCGTCGAAGTGGG
This sequence comes from Arthrobacter sp. P4_F11, assembly GCF_056401395.1. Lineage (NCBI taxonomy): Bacteria > Bacillati > Actinomycetota > Actinomycetes > Micrococcales > Micrococcaceae > Arthrobacter > Arthrobacter sp. P4_F11. The sequence continues at coordinate 118,173 of NZ_JBFUJK010000010.1, read as the reverse complement.
CGCCCTCATCGCCGGCGGGCGACCAATACGCGCCGCCGGATGCGTTGCCGTAAGAGCGGTCGTAGTCGGCGCGGCGTTTGGTGTCGATGAGGGTCTCGTAGGCGAGCGTGACGCGCCGAAACGCTGCAGGGTCGCCGCCGTGGTCCGGGTGGGCGGTCCGGGCGGCCTTGCGGTACGCGACTTTGATGTCCTTCTCCGTCGCCGTCACGGGGATCCCGAGGACCTGGTAATGCGAGCTGCTGCCCTGCGTCAAACAGAGATCCTTTTCGTTGATGGTGCCGGCGGGAGGAATGCCGGACCGTTCGTGGGCGTCCGGCGTGCCCAGTTTAACCGGCTGGAGGAATAACGACTGCGTGCACAGGGATGGTTCCCGCCGGCTGGCATAATTCAGCGCATGCTGATCGCCGTCGCCGTCAACCCGCGCGCATCCTTTGGCCGGGCGCGGCACGCCGGCAAGGACGCGGCGGCGCACTTCCGTGCAGCCGGGGCGGAGGTCCTGCTGCTGTGCGCGGACAGTTATGCCGGGCTCGCGCAGGCAGTTGAGGATGCGCTGGAGCCGGGCGTGGATGCCCTCGTGGTCGTGGGCGGCGACGGCATGGTCCACCTCGGGCTTAACGCGATAGCAGGTGAAGGTGCCGGTGCCGGTGCCCGCCGCCGGGTTCCGCTGGGCATCATTCCCGCCGGGACGGGCAACGACACGGCCCGGGCGCTGGGCCTGCCGCTGCACAACCTCCCGGCGGCCTGCGAGCGGGCGCTGGAGTCTTTGGCCGGCGGCGGCCGGATGATCGACGCCGGCAGGATCACCGCCGGAGGATCCTCCCGTTTGTTTGCGGGCGTGGTCTCGGCCGGGTTCGATGCCGCCGTCAATGAGCGGGCCAATGGCTGGCGCTGGCCGCGCGGCAAGATCCGCTACCAGCTCGCCATGCTTCGGGAACTGGCGTCGTTCCGGGCCATCGATTACACGGTGACGGCCGACGGCGAGCAGTGGCAGCAGGGCGCCATGCTGATTTCCGTCGCCAACGGCCAGTCGATCGGCGGCGGGATGAGGATCGTCCCGGGAGCCGCCCTTGATGACGGCTACCTGGACCTCTTCATTGTCAACCGGCTGTCCCGGACCCGGCTGCTGGCCGTGTTCCCGAAGGTCTTTGCCGGCAAGCACGTAGGCCACCCCGCCGTGCGGCTTCGCCGGGTCCGCACCGTGGAACTGTCCGCCGGCAATATCGTGGCCTACGCCGACGGCGAGCGGATCGGGGCGCTCCCGATGACCATTGAGGTCGTTCCGCGGGCCGTCTGCGTCCTGGCGTAGTGGCGTGGCCTGGCGTCTTCGCTCCGCTGCCGGGACCCGCCGTTTGGCCTAGCTGCCTGGCGTAGCGGCCGGCACGGCCCTGCGCGGGGACAGCCTGTTCAGTGCCAGGGCACCCACGAGCAGCCCGAAGTCACGCAGAGCGACATCGTAGAAGCCGCCGAGGATGATCAGGTTGATGATGATGCCCAGCAGCCAGGCGGCCACGAGCGCCGATCCGAAGCGCGGGCGCAGCGCCACCGCCACTCCGGCGACGATTTCCACCACGCCAACGATGTACATGATCGTCTGGGCCGGCAGCGGGACCACCTGGGTCACCACGGGCGCCAGATACATCGTCCAGTCGGTCAAGAGGTTTGTGAACTTGTCCAGGCCGAACAGGATCGGCGCAACGGTAAAGACGGTCCGCAGCAGCAGGAAGGCCTGACGGTCCGCCGTGAGCTGCTGTGCGGGAGTGGCGGGGGCTGGGGAAACTTTCATGGCATCGCTCCTTCTAAAAGTGGATATCTCGATTTTAGAGGGCCCCACGGGGATTAAGCAATGATTCTTGTTTTTAGAGATATTCTTGTGTCATGACCAAGCTTCCGTGGAACCACAGGCTGGCGGCGGTCGCGTCGCTGGGAGACGAGAGCCGCAGGAGGCTGTTTGATTTCGTCGCCTCAGCGGCAGATGCCGTTGGCCGGGACGATGCCGCGCAGGCTGTGGGCCTGGCGCGGAGCACTGCCTCGTTCCATCTGGACCGGCTCGTGAAAGACGGGCTGCTGGCCGTGGAGTTCCGCAAGCTCGGAGGGCGGGAGGGCCCGGGGTCCGGCCGGCCCGCCAAGCTGTACCGGGCCGCCTTGGGTGAGGTCGCGGCCTCGGTGCCCGACCGCCACTATGATCTCGCCGCCGAGCTGCTGGTGTCCGCGATCGAGGACGCAACCAGCGGCGGCGGTTCGCCGCGGGAGGCCCTGCTTCGGGCTGCCCGCGCCAGGGGGCAGTCAGCGGGTGAGTCGGCAGCCCGCGCAGCCGGCCGCGAGCCGGCGGGGGCCACCGGGGCGGGGCCTGCGGACTCCGCCGGCAGCCCCGATGGCGCCGGCCCGTTCGCGGACTTCCTGGCGGGGCAGGGCTACTGCCCGGCGGACGACGGCGGCGGGGGACTGGTGCTGCTGAACTGCCCGTTCCATCGCCTCGCCGCCGGGCACGCAGACGTGGTGTGTGCCATGAACGGAGCTTTTCTCGGCGGGGCCTCAACGGCCCTGGGGATCGAACCGGGCCGGATCGAAGCGCTCGCCATTGAAGATCTCAGGGAGCACGGCGGCGCGCGGCCCGGGCAGTGCTGTGCCCGTATTCTTCCATCGTGACCGGGCTGCCTGCGTGAGCCTGCCTGCCTGACGCGGCGGCGGGCTGCCCGGCTTGGGCCCTGCCGCTGGGGTGGCCGGCGTTGCGGGCCTGGCCCTTGATTCCGGTCAGCAGCACGCCGGCGATCACCAGGAGGCCGCCCAGGATCTGCACGAGGGTGAGCGGGGTCCCGAGCAGCACGGTGATGATCGCGGTGAAGACCACCATCAGGTTGAGGTAGTTTCCGGCGGTCCCGGACGGGGTGGTTTTCAGCGCCAGATTCCAGAGGAGATAGGAACCAAGGGACGGGAACAGGGCGATATACGCCATCGACCAGCCTTCGGCCGCGGTGTCGGGAAACCGCACGTTCATGGCGAGGGCAAACGGCGCCAGCGTCACGGCTGCGATCACCACCTGCACCGCTGTGGCCGCGATGGGCGGCACGGCCAGCCGGCGGGCAACGATGGTGTAGAAGCCCCAGACGATGATCGCGCCGATCATCGTGAGCTCACCGGTGTTGATGGCGAGGCTGACCACGCGGGCCAGCTCGCCCTGGGTCAGGACCAGCAGCACACCCAGCAGGCCCAGGCAGATGCCGAGCCAGCCCAGCCGTGTGGTCTTCTCACCGAGCAGGACGATCGCCATGACCACAATGAGGGCCGGGTTTGCGGCCGTCACCAGCGAGGCGTTCATCGCGGACGTGAATCCGAGCGCGCCGTAGAGCAGCAGCGTGTAGCCGCTCATGCCCAGGACACTCAGCAGCAGAAGCACGGGCCAGCGGCGCAGCACCGCGCCCCAGTCGGGCCGTTCGATGAGGTGGGCCAGGATCAGCAGCGGCACGGCGGCCAGGCTCCAGCGCCAAAAGGTCAGGTCCAGCGGGGTCATGGAGGCTCTGGCGGCCTGTCCGACGACGAAATTGCCAGACCAGAACAAGGTGGCCAGCACAAGGCAGAGTGGCGCTTTCACCGCTTGAATGTACACCAGCCCCGTGCCCTTCACCGTGCCCTTCACCGTGCCTCAGGCCGGTGCCTTCGCCCTGACAACTTTGCTTCTGCCCTGACACTGTGCCTTCGCCCTGGCGCCGCGGCGGCCCGGGCGCGCGCAGGTAGAATTGGGCTGTGCCTGTCTACCTCGATCACGCCGCCACCACCACCCTCGCCCCGGAAGCGCTGGCCGCACTGACGCGCGAACTGGCCCGGACCGGCAACCCGTCCTCGCTGCATGGATCGGGCCGCCGTGCCCGGCGCTCCGTGGAGGACGCGCGGGAAGTACTCGCGGCGGCCGCCGGCGCCCATCCCTCGGAGATCATCTTCACCTCCGGCGGGACCGAGGCGGACAACCTGGCGGTCAAGGGCCTGTACTGGGCCCGCCGTGCCGAGGACCCGGCGCGGACCCGCATCCTCTGTTCCGCCGTCGAACACCACGCGGTGCTGGACACCGTCGAATGGCTCGAACGGCATGAAGGCGCCGACGTGTCCTGGCTCCCCGTGGATGACGCGGGCGTCGTGGACCTGGCCGTGCTCGAAGCCGAGCTGTCCCGGGATCCGGGATCGATCGCACTGGTGAGCGTCATGTGGGCCAACAACGAGGTCGGCACCATCCAGCCCGTCGCCCGGGTTGTGGAACTGGCACACGCCGCCGACGTACCCGTCCACTCCGACGCCGTCCAGGCCTTCGGCTCCCTGCCCGTTGACTTCCGCGGGACGGGCCTGGACGCCATGTCCGTCTCCGGGCACAAGATCGGCGGACCGGTCGGCGTGGGCGCGCTGATCCTGGGCCGGGCGGTGAAGCTGACCCCGGTCCAGCATGGCGGCGGGCAGGAACGCGACGTACGCTCCGGGACGCTGGACACGGCCTCGATCGCCGCGTTTGCCGCGGCCGCCGAGGCCGTTGCCGCGAAACTCCCCGAGGAAGCTGCCAGAATCTCGGCCCTTCGCGACCGGCTGATCGAGGGGGTCCGTGCGGCCGTCCCCGAAGCCGTCCTGCGGGGCGCCCCGGGCGCCGGGCGGTTGCCCGGCAATGCGCATTTCACGTTCCCCGGCTGCGAAGGGGACTCGCTGCTGTTCCTGCTGGACCTCGCCGGCGTCGAATCCTCCACGGGCTCCGCCTGCACCGCAGGTGTTCCGAGGCCCTCCCATGTGCTGCTGGCGATGGGCCTGGACGAGGACACGGCGAGGGGGGCGCAGCGCTTTACTCTCGGGCATTCCTCAACCGACGCCGACGTCGATGCCCTTCTCGCGGCGTTGCCGGGCGCCTACGCCCGGGCCCGCCAGGCCGGCATGGCCGGGCACGAGTCCAGCATCCAGACCGCCGGAACGGTCGCGCGCGAGGCCGCCCGTCAAGCCCCCGCAGGGAGCTAATCCAGGAGCTAATCCAGCAGCTGATCCAGCAGCTGATCCAGGGGCACCGAGGAGTCGGCAAGCAGGCCCGGGCTCACGGCGGTGCGGGCGTTGATGAGCGCCTTGATCGCCTTCTGCGGCTTGGCGGCGCGGGGCCAGTTGACATTCATTCCGGCGATCACCTGGCCTTCGCGCTGCCAGAAGGCAATGAACTCCTTGTCCGCAAGCGAGCCGCGGATGACCGGCGGGCCGGCAACGAGCGTCGGGAAGCCCGAGTACTCCATGCTGACGTCGTACTGGTCCGTGTAGAAGTACGGGATGGTGTCCAGCGTGGCGTCGAGGCCGAGCATCGCCTTGGCTGCCACCTTGCCGCCATTCAGGGCATTGGACCAGTGCTCGCTGCGGTGGTGTTCCCCGGTGAACGGGTGCAGGGCGTTGGCGACGTCGCCGGCGGCGAAGATCCCGGGCGCCGAGGTCCGCAGCGACGCGTCGGTGAGGATGCCGTTGCGGATCCCGAGCCCGGCCGCGTCGGCCAGCCCGACCTCCGGCACAACGCCGACGGCGATGACCACGAGGTCGGCGGGCAGGACCTCGCCCGAGTCGGTGACCACTGCCGTCGCCCGTCGAAACAACCCCTGAATCTCGGCAGCGGACGCCGGAAGCCTGAACTGAACCCCGTGGGCCTCGTGCAGCTCGCGGAAGAAGCCGCCCAGGTCCGGACCAATCGCCGCGCCCAGCGGCACGTCCTCCAGCCCCATCAGGGTGACGGTGTTTCCAAAGGTGCTGGCGGCAGCGGCCAGTTCCATCCCGATCCACCCGGACCCGACCATGACCACGTGCAAACCGCCGCCGGCAAGGCGGGCGTGCAGACGCCGGCTGTCCTCGACCGTCCGGAACGTGCTGACGCCCTCGAGCCCGCTGCCGGGCAGCGGGATGATCCTGGGCCGCGCTCCCGTGGCAAGCAGGAGTGAGCCGTACTCCAGCCGTCGCCCGTCATCCAGAACCACAGCCCGGGCAGCCGGGTCCAGCGCCGTGACCTGGACGCCGAGCCGGAGGTCGACGTCGTTCGCGTCGTACCACTCCTCGGGCACCACCGGCAGGGCGTCGTCGCCGGCCTTGCCCAGCAGGTACTCCTTGGACAGCGGCGGGCGCAGGTACGGCTGGTGGGACTCGGCGGCCACCAGCACCATCGGACCGCTGAAGCCCTCCGCCCTCAATGTTTTGGCGGCGGTGGCGCCGGCCAGCCCGCCGCCCACGATCACGATGTTCCCGACAGTCATGTCCGCTCGATTCCCGCGTCGGCGTGCTTCCGTTCTCTAAAACCGCTTGTCCTGACGCTAGAAGGGGGAGGCAGTCCCGTCAAGGCCTTTTGGGGAGGATTCGGCGTGGCGATAGAATGGCGGGGCAGGCATTGTGCTATTTCCAGGGGCCAGCAGTAGCACTGCGGTTCAACCCAGGTTCAACCCAGCAGTGAAAGCCCGGCAGTAGCCCAGCAGTAAAAGCCCAGCAGCACCGCAGCTGCGAACAGCAGCCCCGGAGCCTGTGACACCCCGAACCCTAGAGAAAGCCAGTATGCGAGTTCTTGCAGCCATGAGTGGCGGCGTCGATTCCGCCGTTGCCGCCGCCCGCGCCGTCGAGGCGGGGCACGACGTCGTCGGCGTCCACCTCGCGCTGTCCCGGATGCCGGGCACCCTGCGAACCGGCAGCCGCGGCTGCTGCACGATCGAGGACTCCCGCGACGCCTGGCGTGCGTGCGACATCCTCGGGATCCCGTACTACGTCTGGGACTTTTCCGAACGGTTCAAGGAAGATGTCGTCCAGGACTTCATCGATGAGTACGCCGCAGGCCGCACCCCCAATCCCTGCATGCGCTGCAACGAGCGGATCAAGTTCGCCGCCCTGCTGGAGAAGGCCATCGCCCTGGGCTTCGATGCCGTGTGCACCGGCCACTACGCGAAGGTCATCACGGACGCGGACGGCAATCCCGAACTGCACCGCGCTGCGGACTGGGCCAAGGACCAGAGCTATGTGCTGGGGGTGCTGACCCACGAACAGCTCAAGCACTCGATGTTCCCGCTGGCCGAGACGCCGTCCAAGGCCGAGGTCCGCGCGGAGGCGGAGCGCCGCGGCCTCTCCGTGGCGAACAAGCCGGACAGCCACGACATCTGTTTCATTCCCGACGGCGACACCGCCGGCTGGCTCGCCGAGAAGATTGAAATGACCACGGGGGACATCGTGGACGAATCCGGCGCGAAGGTCGGCGAGCACCCGGGCGCCAACGCGTTCACCGTGGGCCAGCGCCGCGGGCTGAAGCTCGGCACCCCGGCCGCGGACGGCAAGCCGAGGTTCGTGCTGGAGATCCGGCCCAAGGAGAACAAGGTGGTGGTGGGACCGGAGGCCCTGCTCGCCATCGACGAAATCCGAGGCATCAAGGTCTCCTGGGCGGGGCTGCCCATCGCCGAGGTGGCGACCGGCGAAGAGTTTGACTGCTACGCCCAGGTCCGCGCCCACGGCGACCCCGTCCCTGCCCGCGCACACATGGCGGACAACGAGCTTGTGGTCACCCTCACCGAGCCCCTGCGCGGCGTGGCCCCCGGCCAGACGGTGGTGCTCTACCAGGGCAGCCGCGTGCTCGGCCAGGCCACGATCGATGCCGCGCGCTCGCTGCAGAGGGCCGCGCTCTAGCCGCCCGCCCCACCGACTCCAGCGAAGGGTCCCGCCAGTTGGCGGGGCCCTTCGTCGTCTGTACCCTCCGTCGTCGTCCGACTACCGGCCGTCCACGGCGCCCGGACGCGCAGGACCCTGCCGAAGATCCGGGCGGAATCCTGCAGAAAATGAGAGAAACCTTCGAATCGTGTAAATTTTGTGTCTCAACTCACAAAATGCAACGTTTCACCGAATGATCGTCTGGTTGAATCTAGGAATCAGCAAAGCGTGCCGCCCGACGAGTCAGTCGTTTCACTTCGGGCTGCGCTAGAACGCATCGAACAGAAAGTTCACAGATGGCAATGAACAAAAAGGCCTGGCACAGCGTCATCGCGCTGGCCGGGGTTTCCGCCTTTGCACTGACGGCCTGCACAGGGCCGACCGGGGGCGCTGGCGGGTCATCAGCCGCAGCAAGCGGTCCGATCGCCTACGGCACCACGGACAAGGTCACTGCCTTGGATCCGGCGGGCGCGTATGACAACGGTTCGTTCATGGTGATGAACCAGATCTACTCCTTCCTCCTCAACTCGAAGCCCGGCAGCGCAGATCCCGTGCCGGACCTGGCCGAGTCCGCGTCCTTCACCTCGCCGAACGAGTACACGGTCAAGCTCAAGCCGGGCCTCAAGTGGGCCAACGGCCACACGCTCGACTCCAAGGACGTCAAGTTCTCCTTCGACCGGCAGACCAAGATCAACGATCCCGCCGGTCCCGCAAGCCTGCTGACCAACATCGAAAGCATCACCGCCCCCGATGCCAACACCGTGGTCTTCAAGCTGAAGCAGGCGAACGACCAGACCTTCGCTCAGATCCTCAGCAGCCCCGCCGCGCCGATCGTAGACGATGAAGTCTTCCCGGCCGACAAACTGCTTGACGATGACTCGATCGTCAAGGCCAAGGCGTTCTACGGCCAGTACGTGATCGACACGTACAAGAAGAACGAGCTGGTCAGCTTCAAGGCATTCCCTGACTACCAGGGGGTTCTCGGCAAGCCGGCCAACGACGCCGCCACGATCAAGTACTACGCCGACCCCACCAACATGAAGCTGGACATCCAGCAGGGCAACATCGACGTCGCGAACCGCAGCCTGAGCGCCACCGACGTCGATGACCTGAAGAAGGACTCCAAGGTCAAGGTCAACGTTGGCCCCGGCGGCGAAATCCGCTACATCACGTTCAACTTCGACACGATGCCGTTCGGTGCCAAGGCTGCCGACGCCGATCCGGCCAAGGCGCTCGCCGTCCGCCAGGCCATCGCGAACCTCGTTGACCGGCAGTCCATCGCGGACCAGGTCTACAAGGGCACCTACCTGCCGCTGTACTCCAACGTTCCCAACGGCTTCCTGGGCGCCAACGAATCGTTCAAGGACGCTTACGGCGACGCCGGCAAGCCGAGCCTGGACAAGGCCAAGAAGGTCCTGGCCGACGCCGGTGTGACGACCCCTGTCTCGATGAACCTTCAGTACAACCCGGACCACTACGGCAAGTCCTCCGGCGACGAGTACGCCATGATCAAGGACCAGCTGGAGAAGTCCGGTTTGTTCAAGGTCAACCTGCAGTCCACGGAATGGGTCACCTACAGCAAGGCCAGCCGCGCCGACGAATACCCGCTGTTCCAGTTTGGCTGGTTCCCCGACTTCAGTGACGCCGACAACTACCTGACCCCGTTCTTCCCGGAGGGCGGCTTCCTGAAGAACCACTACAACAACCCCACCGTCAACGACCTGATCAGCAAGCAGCTCACCACCGTCGATAAGACTGAACGCGAGTCCACGATCAAGGATGCGCAGAATGCCCTCGCCAAGGACATCTCCACGCTTCCGTTGCTCCAGGGCGCGCAGGTTGCCATTTCCGGCAGCGGTGTCAAGGGTGTCGATTCCACCCTCGATGCCTCCTTCAAGTTCCGTTTGGGAACTATTTCCAAGTAAGGCTGCAGCCCTGCTGTCCTGACCAGCCTGCGAGGCGGGGCGCCCTCGAGGCGCCCCGCCTTTGCTGGTCATTGCCGCATCCTGCAGTTCACGCCGGCCCGCCCAAGGCCGCGACAGCACAATCTTAGGTACCAATGACAACATTGACTGAGGCGCCGCTAAACGACGCCGACGGACTTCTTCCGTCCAAGAAAAAATCCTCGGGTGGGGGCTTGGGGACCTACATCCTGATCCGGTTCTTCCTGATCATTCCGACCATTTTCATTCTGGTGACTTTGGTCTTCTTCCTGATGCGGGTCATCGGCGACCCCATCACTGCAGCCCAGGGCGGCAGGCTTCCGCCGGAGGCGCTCGCGCAGCGCATCCACGACGCCGGCTACGACCGCCCGATCCTCGTGCAGTACCTCGAATACGTCGGCCAGGTGGCGACCGGCAACTTCGGCACCACCATCACCGACCGCCGCCCTGTGGTCGAAATGATCATCACGTTTGGCACGGCAACCCTGGAACTGGCCATCAATGCCCTCATCGTGGCGCTGTTGGTCGGCATCCCGCTCGGGCTGATCGCCGCCTACCGGCGCGACAAGGCGCCGGACGCATTCCTGCGGTTCTTCGCCATCCTCTGCTACGCGACCCCGGTGTTCTTCGCCGGCCTGCTGATGAAGCTGGCCTTCTCCGTCTGGCTGGGCTGGCTGCCCGTCGCAGGACGGGCCTCCACCAGGACCGAACTGGCCATGGGAAGCCTGGCCGCACCGACCGGGATCTACTGGCTCGATGCCTTGCGCAGCGGCAACATGGCCGCGTTCGGCGATGTCGCGGCCCATTCCGTCCTCCCCGCACTCACCCTCGGGCTTCTGACGGCAGGGGTCTTCCTGCGGCTGGTCCGCACCAACGTCATCGGCACTCTCGGCAAGGATTACGTCGAGGCCGGCAGGTCCCGTGGCGTCAGTAATTACCGGCTCGTGACCAAGCATGCCTACAAGCCTGCCCTCATCCCGATCATCACTGTCATGGGGCTCCAGATTGCCCTCCTGCTCGGCGGCGCCGTCCTCACGGAGTCCACCTTCGAGTGGAAGGGCCTCGGCTACCAGCTGGTGCAATACCTGAACGCCCGCGACTTCGTCGCCGTCCAGGGAATCGTCGTGATGCTGGCGGTCATCGTTGCCGTCACGAACTTCATCGTGGACGTCGTCGCAGCCCTGATCGACCCGCGAGTGAGGTACTAGCCATGAATGCAACCAAAGTAAGCGGGCGCAAGCAGCCCCTCATCTACCGGCTGCCGGTGATCTCGCATTTCCGCTCGAGCGTCGGGCTGCAACGCGGCATGCTCGTCACGGGCATGGTGCTGGCCGCCCTCTTCCTGCTCGTCGCCGTGTTTGCGCCGTGGATCGCGCCCTACGGGTTTGCCCAGCTCAGCGACGCCGCCGGTCCCTTCCCGACACAGCAGCCCCCCAGCCCGGCCCACATCTGGGGCACCACGGTTGGTGGCTATGACGTCTACTCCCGGGTGCTCTGGGGTGCCCAGACGGCCGCCGTGGTGATCATCGTGGCCGTCGCGATGTCGATCTTCCTCGGTGTAGCCCTCGGCCTCGTCAGCGGCTACTTCGGCGGCTGGCTGGACCGGGTGTTCGTGGTGATCGCCGATGCGATCTATGCTTTCCCGTCACTGCTCCTGGCCATCGTGATGTCAATCGTCATCAGCCACGGGCAGTCCAGTTTCTGGGGAGGCATTGTCGCCTGCTCCATCTCCATCTCGGTGGTGTTCGTCCCGCAGTACTTCCGGGTTATCCGTGCCGAAACCATCCGGCTGAAGGCGGAGCCGTACGTCGAATCAGCCAAAGTGGTGGGTGCCTCCAGCATCCGCATCATGGGCCGGCACATCTTCAAGAACGCAACCCGCACGCTGCCGCTGATTTTTACGCTGAACGCGTCCGAGGCAATCCTGACCCTGGCGGGCCTCGGCTTCCTGGGGTTCGGCATCGAACCCACCTCCGCCGCCGAGTGGGGCTATGACCTGAACAAGGCCATTGCAGATGCCTCCTCGGGCATCTGGTGGACCGGTGTCTACCCCGGTACGGCGATCGTCCTGACCGTGCTTGGGCTGACCCTCGTCGGTGAGAGCATCAACGACCTCAACGATCCCCGCCTGCGGGGCCGCAAGAAGGCCGTGGCAGGCAAGGGCGGACCAGACTCCACCGCCGGCACCCAGGCTGCACTCGAAGCAGAATCGAGAGTTCTATGACCACCAACATCGACAAGCCCGGCGCAGGCGCAGGCCCGGTCCTTGACATCGACCGGCTCAAAGTCACCTTCGCCACCGACGCCGGGGATGTGTATGCCGTCAAGGACGTGAGCCTCCAGGTCAACCCCGGCGAGGTCGTCGCCATCGTTGGCGAGTCGGGATCCGGCAAGACCGTGACCGCCAAGACCATCCTGGGACTGCTGCCGGAGACGGCCATCAGCCAAGGCGCTGTCCTGATCAACGGCAACAACGTCATCAGCGTCAGCGAAGCCAAGCTGCGGGAGATCAGGGGCCGCGACGTGGCCATGGTGTTCCAGGAGCCATCCACCGCCCTCAACCCGGTCTTCACCGTGGGGTGGCAGATTGCCGAGGGCATCCGCGCACACGCCGGCAGCGGCGGCCGCAGCAAGGTCTCGGCCAAGGAGGCCAAGGCGCGGGCAATTGACGCCCTCCGCAAAGTTGGCATCCCGGACCCGGAAACTCGGGTCAACTACTATCCGCACCAGTTCTCGGGGGGCCAGAAACAGCGCGTCGTGATTGCCGCCGCGCTGGCCCTGAACCCTGGCCTCATCGTGGCCGACGAGCCCACGACCGCCCTGGATGTCACCGTGCAGGCCGAGATCCTTGAACTGCTGCGGGACCTGCGCGACAACTACGGGACCTCCATCGTGCTGATTACGCACAACATGGGCGTCGTCGCCGACCTCGCCGACCGCGTCGTGGTCATGTACCAGGGCGACGTCGTGGAGGAGGCGTCCTCAAGGGTGCTGTTCGCCGAGCCCAGGGAGGACTACACCAAGAAGCTCCTCGCCGCCGTCCCGCACCTGGGCCGCAACTCCGCCTCGGAGGGCATGGTCGAACGCGCCCACCAGGGCGGCAAGGTGCTGGTCGAGGCAAAGAACCTGACCATCGAGTATCCGGGGCGGCTCGGCAGCCCGGCGTTCAAGGCCGTCGACGGCGTCAGCTTCACCGTGTCCGAAGGCGAAGTCTTCGGCCTCGTGGGGGAGTCCGGCTCCGGCAAAACCACCATCGGCCGGGCAATCGCCGGCCTGAACCGCACCACGGGCGGCAGCCTGAATGTGCTGGGCTACGAGATGCTGAACTTCAAGGAGCGCACCTTCAAGCCGCTCCGCAAGGAGATCGGCTTCGTGTTCCAGGACCCGGCGGCCTCTTTCAACCCGCAGCTGACCATCGGCGACTGCGTGGCGGAACCGCTGATCATCCACTCCAACCCGACCGCGGCCGAGGCACGCAAGAAGGTCGGTGAACTGCTCGAGTCCGTGCAGCTGCCGGCGTCGTACGCTGACCGGTTCCCGCACGAACTCTCCGGCGGGCAGCGCCAGCGCGCCTCGCTGGCGCGGGCGCTCATCCTGAACCCGAAGCTGCTCATCGCCGATGAGCCGACCTCGGCCCTGGACGTGTCCGTGCAGGCCGTTGTGCTGGAGCTGTTCAAGGAGATCCAGCAGGAGTTCGGCTTCGCGTGCCTGTTCATCAGCCACGACCTCGCCGTGGTGGACATGCTCTCCCACTGGGTCGGCGTGCTCTACAAGGGCAAGATGGTGGAGCAGGGCCTCGGCAACCAGGTGATGGGCAACCCGCAGCACGACTACACGAAGAAACTCATCGCATCCCTGCCCGTTCCGGATCCCGACGAACAGGCCAGGCGCCGCGAGGCGTTCAAGGCCGTGCTCCACAGCTAACCGCCGGAACCGGGCACCTGCCCGATCCGGCGCGGCCCGATCCTGCGCCGGCCCGGGCTCCGGCAGGGCCACAGCCAATGGGCATGCCCACCGTTCACCATGAACGGTGTGCATGCCCATTAGTGTCTCCGCGGGCGCCTGCAACGGTGCTTAACAGCGGGAGGCATTCGCCGCCGAACCCCTAGACTGGGTCAATGACCGAGCAGAACCCCACCCTTCCCGAAGCCGATTCCTACGACCCGGCGGCAAGCTCCCTGGCCGGTTCCGTGGATCCCGCGGTCATGGCGGAGCTGCTGTCAATCCGCTCCAGCATCGACAACATCGATGCCACCCTGGTCTTCCTCCTCGCCGAACGCTTCAAAGCCACCCAGAAGGTCGGCTTCCTCAAGGCCGCGCACCACCTTCCCGCCGGAGACCCGGGCCGTGAAACGGCGCAGATCGCCCGGCTGCGGCACCTCGCCGCCGAAGCCCACCTGGACCCGGCCTTCGCGGAGAAATTCCTGAACTTCATCATCGGCGAGGTCATCCGCCACCACGAGGCCATCGCCGAGGACCACCAGGCCGCCCAGGCCTCCGGCTCCGCGGACGCCGCCCGCGCCGCAGACGCCTAGCCATGGCAGCACCAGACGCGCCCGCACCGGGCCAGGTGACCGCGACCGCCCTTGGCCCCTGGCCGGGCGAGGACCCGGCCGAAGCCGCCCGCATCATCCGCGGTGAACTGGGCAGCCCGCACCTGCCGTTCCTCGCCGAGCTTCCCGATCGCGGCGTCGGCTCCGATTCCCTGGGCCGGACTGCCTCTTTGCTCGTCGAACTCGCCGTCGACGTCCAGCCGCATGGATGGCGGTTCGTGGACCGGCCCGGCAAGGACCTGCAGCGGGCCAAGTCGGCCCTGTCCACCGACATCAACATCCTGGCGGACGTGATCGGCGTCGAGGAAGTACCGTCGGACGATATCAAGATCCAGCTGCGCGGGCCGCTCAGCCTTGCCGCCGGGCTGCACCTGCACAACGGCGAGCGGGCCCTGATCGACTACGGTGCCCGCAGGGACATCGCGGATTCGCTCGCAGCGGGCGTGGAAGGCTACCTCAAGCGGGTGGCGGCGGCTGCCCCCGGTGCCCGGATCGTCGTCCAGATCGATGAACCTGAAATTGCGTCGGTGCTGGCCGGCACCATTCCCACCGCCAGCGGTTACCGGACCCTGCGTTCAGTGCCGGGCCGGGAAGTGACCGAGTCCTGGCAATTGGTGATCGACGCGCTCCGGGCCGCGGGCGCCGTCGAGACCGTTGTGGCCGTCTCCGAGGTCGAGGCGCCGTTCGAGCGGATCCTGGCGGCAGGCGCGGATGGAATCGCCGTGCCGCTTCGGGCCCTGACCTCGCGCCAGTGGGAACAACTCGCGGGCGCGGTGGAGGCCGGCAAGCGGCTCTGGGCCGGCGCGCTGGACGTGGCTGATCCTGCCGCGTCACTGCCAAGGGTCCGCGACGTCGTGGAAAACGTCTGGCGCCCATGGCGGCAGCTGGGTCTGCCCGCGTCCACGCTGGGGGCGCTCCGGGTCACGCCGTCGGAGGGCCTGGCGCGGCACTCACCCGCCACTGCAGCGGCGGTCCTGACGCGGCTGACCCAGGTGGCGGACGGGCTCAACCAGCTCGCCCTCGGCTAGCGCGGCACCTTCGGCCGCCGGCGGCCCGGGGCGCAACCGGGTCCGCTGTGCCCCTGCTGGCCCCGGTCAGACCCTGCTTTCCCAGGCGTCCGGTCGGGCGTGACCTGGCAGGTAGCCCGGCGCCGCAATACCGCCGGGGTAGGGCTCGAGCCGGTAGTCGAAATGGCCGGCGTAGACCAGCACCAGCCCGAGCTGGGGCTGGATCACCTTGACCTGGATCCGGTGCCTGCCGCCGTCCTGCGGCTCCCACCACTGCTCGGCGTAGGCCTTGGCGTCGAGGGCCGCCGGCAGCGGAATCCGGAGCGGTCCCACGAACAGCCGCGACACCTCCGACACGCCGCGCAGCCGGCCCTCCGGTGTGACGCTGAGATTGAGGTCGGTGACGAGCCGCCGGTACCGGCCCACGTAATCCACGAGCCCGGGCCCACGCCCGCCGTTATCACTCCCGCCGTCATCAAAGCTGGTCGTGTCCTGGAACAGCCGGGTGGTGCCCGGGAAGAAGATTTCCCGGCGGGCCGTCAGGCTGGACCTGCCGAACGGGTCCAGGTGGGCGTGGTTCTCGATCCGGAAGCGGACGCCCTCGCCGTACTCGGGGAAGAAGGCCTGCTCGCCGGTGGTGAGCCGCAGCAGGGGACGCAGCCAGGCCTGCCGGCAGCCGACGACGTCGAACACCCCCTCGCCGACGCCGTAGTGGCCGGAACCCGGTGCCAAAGCAAAGTATTCTTGAAGCTCCGGCTGCAGTCGGGCAAAGTCGCTGCCCAGGGCTCGCTGGTAGATCGGGGTGTTCACGGGTTCCTCCTGCGGTCCGGGCCGGTTCACTGGGCCTGTCCACAGCATGCAGGACAACGCGGCAATTGTCACAGCGTCCCATGCATCGGCGCGGTTCCGGCGGGGTTCCGGCGGCGGTGGCGGGCCCGGTTGCACTATGCCGGTGGGCCGCCCGATACGACAAAGCCAATTCAATGGGGGAATATATAATTATGAAGGCACGCATTCTGGTAGTGGATGATGACGAGGCTCTGGCCGAGATGATCGGTATTGTGCTGCGCAATGACGGCTTCGAACCCGTCTTCTGCGCGGACGGCGCACAGGCGCTGGACGTGTTCCGCTCCTCCAAGCCGGACCTCGTCCTGCTCGACCTCATGCTTCCGGGGATGGACGGCATTGAGGTCTGCCGCCAGGTCCGTGCCGAGTCCGACGTCCCGATCGTGATGCTCACGGCCAAGGCGGATACCTCGGATGTGGTCCGCGGCCTCGAGTCCGGTGCCGATGACTATGTGCCCAAGCCGTTCAAACCCGCCGAGCTCGTCGCCCGGGTCCGGGCCAGGCTCCGCCCGGGTGACCAGAAGGCACCGGAAACCTTGCGGATCGCCGATGTCACGATCGACGTGGCCGGCCACCTGGTCAGCCGCGGCAACGACCGGATCTCCCTGACGCCGCTGGAATTCGACCTCCTCGTCGCCCTGGCCCGCAAGCCGTGGCAGGTGTTCACGCGCGAACTGCTCCTGGAGCAGGTCTGGGGCTACCGGCACGCCGCCGACACCCGCCTGGTCAATGTCCATGTCCAGCGGTTGAGGTCCAAGATCGAACGTGACCCGGAAGCCCCCGAAGTTGTATTGACGGTCCGTGGTGTCGGCTATAAAGCAGGTTCCTGAGCCTGCGGACCGCAGTGTCCGGCAGTCCATAGCAACGGACACGGCGCCGCCGGCCGAGTCATCCGCGGCGTCATCGCCAGAGACGTCCATGCCCCGTGCGCCCGAAACGCCCCGCGGCGGGCCGGGCCATTGGCGGCGTCTGGCCTTCCGGACCCGCTTGTGGGCCAAACGCGCGAGGATCGTTGGCGTCCGGGTCGCCCGGCTGGTCCGCACCGGGATGCAGCGCCTGTGGCCCGGCATCCTGTATCTGCTCCGGGCGGTACAGCGGAAGTGGCGGCGTTCGCTGCAGTTCCGGACGGTCCTGACCACGCTGATGCTGGCCATGGGCTCGTTCGCGGTGGTGGGCGCCTACCTGTCCAACCAGATCGCAAACAACCTGTTCCAGGAACGGCTCGCCCAGGCTGAATCGGAGACGCGCTACAACGTCAAGCAGGTCCAGGACACGTTCGACGGCGCCCAGGTCACCGACCAGTCCAGCGTCATCACCCTGGTCTATGACACCCTGAACGCGGTCGAAGGCCGCGGATCCGTGATCCAGCGGCGCTACGTCTTCGAGGCCATGCCGGAGCAGACCAAACCCCGCAACCGTTGGGTTGAATCCCGGGCCTCGGACCAACTCACCATCGGCGTCATCCCCCCGGACCTGCGCAAGGCTGTGCAGGACTCGGGCAAGGACCAGTACTGGGCGTCCACCCAGTTCCCGGTAGGGACCGAAGACCGGCCCGGCATCGCCGTCGGCAACAAGGTGACCTTCAACGGCACCGTCTACGAGCTCTACCTCATCTACGACCTCAACACGGCGCAGAAGACCCTCGACGAGATCCAGAATGTCCTGCTGGCCGGCGGCGCGCTGCTGGTGCTCATGATCGGCGGCGTCGCCTGGTATGTGACCCGCAACGTGGTCAGCCCGGTCAGCCATGCCGCCGTCGTCTCCGAGAAGCTCGCGGCCGGCCAGCTGCAGGAGCGCATGGTGGTCAAAGGCGAGGACGAGGTTGCCCGCCTGGGCGCCTCGTTCAACCACATGGCCGCAAGCCTCCAGGAGCAAATCACCCAGCTGGCCACGCTGTCCCAGATGCAGCAGCGGTTCGTCTCCGATGTCTCCCACGAACTCCGCACCCCGCTCACCACGGTGCGCATGGCCGCCGAAGTCCTTTATGACGCCCGCGAGGACTTCGACCCCATCAACAAGCGCTCCGCGGAGCTGCTCTACAACCAGGTGGAACGCTTCCAGTCGCTCCTGGCAGACCTGCTGGAAATCTCCCGCTTTGACGCCGGCGCCGCCACCCTGGACGCCGAGCCTACCGACATCGTCCAGCTTGTCGCGCATGTCATCGAGGGGGTGGCGCCCGTCGCGGCCGAATACGGGTCCGCCGTCACCCTCAACGCCCCGGCCGGCAGCGTCATTGTCGACATGGACGACCGCAGGATCGACCGGATCCTGCGCAACCTGATCCTGAACGCCCTCGAACACGGCGAGGGCCGGCCGGTCAACGTTTCCGTGGCCGCCAGCGGCACCGCCGTGGCCGTGGCCGTACGGGATCACGGAATCGGCATGACCCCGGCTGAGGCGGCGCGCGTCTTCGACCGCTTCTGGCGCGCCGATCCTGCCCGGGCCCGCACCACGGGCGGCAGCGGGCTGGGACTGTCCATTGCCGCCGAGGACACCAAGCTCCACGACGGCTGGCTGCAGGCCTGGGGGAGCAAGGGACAAGGGTCGAACTTCCGCCTGACCCTTCCCCTGCGCCGGGACGAGCCGATCACCAGGTCCCCGCTCCAGCTCGAACCGGTCAATGTCGGGCTCCCCGAGGCAGGCCGCCAGCGCACCGTGGTGTTGCTGGACCCGCTCCGGACCGCGGGCCGCGGGACCGGTGTTGAGGGTTCCGCGGACGGATTCGCAGAAGGCCTCGATGACGACTTTTCTGACGACGGCGGCAGCGGTGCCGCCGGCGGGGCTATCCCGGACGGCGGCTCGGCCGGCCCCCGGGGGACCGGGACGGAGGGCAGGGCATGAGTGGGGTTTCGGGCAGGTTTACCCGCGTGGGGGCTGCGCTGCTGGCGCTCATCCTGCTTCTGTTGACCTCGTGCGCCCAGATTCCGCGCTCGGGGCCGGTGGGCAAGAGCACGGACGAGAGTGCGGGAAACCCGAACGCCCCGGTCTTCTTTCCGGCCGCGCCGCGTCCCGGCGCCGGACCCGAAGCGGTGATCGAAGACTTCTACCTCGCCGGCAGCGGCTACGAGGACGACTACGCCGTGGCCCGGCAGTACCTCACCCAGGGTTCGTCGGTGACGTGGAAGCCGGACCAGCGGGCGCTCGTGTTCCGCAAGGCCACGGTGGTGGCCACCGGCGTCGAAAATGTCTTCAACTACCAGCTCGACCTCGCCTATTCGGTGGACGCCGACGGCGTGGCCACGCAGCTTCCCGACGGCACCACCGAAAACATACCCGTCACCGTGACCCAGGTGGACGGCGAGTGGCGAATCTCCGATCTTCCGGACGGCACGGCCATTCCGGAAGAGACCTTCAAGGTCATTTACGGCGCGTACCCGATCTACTTCTACGACCCCACGTTCACCTACGCGGTGCCCGACGTCCGGTGGTTCATCCGCAAGAAGACCGTCAAAGCCATGACGAGCGCACTCCTGGGCGGACCCGCCCCCTATCTCAAGGGCGCCGTCGTCAGCGCGTTCCCTTCAGGCATCAAGCTGGCCCGCGAATCAGTGCCCGTGGTATCCGGCGCCGCTCAGGTGGATCTCACCGCCAAGGACCTGGTCGAGGCCTCCAATGAGGACCGGCTGCGGATGCAGACGCAGCTTGCCCTGACGTTCCGCAGCCAGCCGGATGTGATCAACGTTGAGCTCCGGGCCAATCAGGACCTCGTGCGCGTCGAGGACAACGGCACGGTGCTGCCTCCGGTCCAGGACGAAAGCGTCCCCGCTTACCAGATCGCCGTCAGCAACAATGACCTGGTCCGGTACGAAAACAACAGGATTTCACCGCTCCCGGACGTCCGGTCCGTCGCAGCCCTCTCGCCCCGGGCGCCCGCGGAGTCCACCGAGTCGCAGGCGGCCGCGTTCCTCAACGCCGCCCGCACCACGCTGTACTCGATCGTTCCGGGCCAGCCCGCCAGGGCACTGACAACGCGGGCAGCGCTGTCCCGGCCTTCGTTCGGCCGCTATGACTGGGTCTGGACCGCCGGGCCGGGTGCCGGCGGCGCCACCGAGGTGGTGGCTTACCGGCCGGTCGGTGTGGCGGCGAACGCCAGCGTACCCACCGTGACCCTGTCGCCGGGATGGCTCTCGGGCCGGACGGTGAAGGAGTTCCGGATTTCCCGGGACGGCACACGGGCCCTCGTCATTTCGCAGCAGAACGGCAAGAGCAAGGTCCAGATCACCGGGATCATCCGGAACGCGGACGGCACCCCGAGGGACCTGACCGTGCCCCTGACCCTCCTGACCCCCCGGGATCCGGACCAAGGGGTCTGGGTGGATGACACCACCGTCGCGGTCATGAAGGCCTCCGCCAGCGATGCCGTCACCCCCGAGCTGTTGTCGCTGACCACTGCGCAGCCGCAGCAGCTGGCGCCGTGGCCCGGGCTGACGGCCCTCAGCGCAGGCAACGGACCGGCCGAGATTTACGGCCAGTCCGCGGAAGGGATCTTCCAGCGGCTGGGCAACGGCTGGTCACCGCAGCTCAAGGGCCCCATCGACCCCTCGTTCCCCGGCTGACTGACGCCCCCTCGGACGACGGCGGTGCCGCCGTCACCCGGATCCGGTGAAGGTTCCGCGAAAGGTTCCGGCCAGGGTGTTGTCCACATAGCGGGCCGCCGGGCTGCTACCTGGGGCGCACCCGGTCCAGGATCGGAGGATGGGCAGCCACACCACCCGGGTCCCGGCAGCGGACCCTGACCTTGCCCCGGCCACGGCCAGGGCGGCGCGCCACCGCGGGAGCTACGCGCGGCCGCTGGCGAGGCTGGGCGACCGGACAGCCGAAGCGGCGGCTGAGGTACTCGCCCTGGCCATTCCAGTGGACTGCGTCTGCTGCGGGGCGGAGGACTCGGCACTCTGCGGCGCGTGCTCCCGTAAGCTGCGCCTGCTGACGCTCAGGCCGTTCCGGGCAGAGGCCCAGGCTCCGGCCCTGATGGACATGGACGGCTCCGTGCTGCTGCCCGTGGTGGCGGCCGGGGCATACCGGGCCGAGCTGGCGCAGTGCCTGCTGTCCTTCAAAAGCCACGGGCAGGCCCGGCTGGGCGCCGAGCTGGCCCGGGGCCTGGCGCGCGCCCTCCAGGCCGCGTCCGGGCCCGGCCAAGGACTCGTCCTCGTCCCCGTGCCCACGAGCGCCGCCGCATACCGCAGGCGGGGCTTCAGCCCCGTCCATGTCCTGCTCCGTCGGCTCGGCCGCGGCGATGAAATCCCAGGGTTCACCGTCGCGGACGCGCTGCGGAAATCCGTGCCGCGCGCGCGGAACACGAAACCCCCGGCTTTGCCCCTGTGGGGCCGGTTGCGGGACGGCCCCACAGGGGCCGGCTCCCTGTCCGGCGGACAGAAGGGACTGGGCCGGGGTGAGCGCGCCCGGCGCGTTCGCGGATCCATCCGGGCCAGGTCCGGTCCGTGGCCTGCGCGGGTCGAAGGACGTGCCTGCATCATCGTCGATGACGTGCTGACCACCGGCGCCACCCTGGCGGAGGCGGCCCGTGCGCTCCGGGCCACGGGGGCCATTGTCAGCGGCGCCGTTGTGCTGGCCGCGACACGCCCGCCGGCCGCCACCGATGTCCGCGCCGCCATCCCCGCGGCGGCGCGGACGATCGGTGGGGGCTAAAAAAATAAACCGTAAAAGGATGAATAACAGGTGTCTATGAACTAACGTCGAAGATGGGTACCAAGAACAGATGTACCTGTCGATAGCGGCTCGGAAAGGGGCTCGACTGTCAGTCAGATCGGCCCCCGGGAAGTACCGCCGTCGTGTCACCGAAGTCATTTGGAGGGCACCATGGAGTTCATGATCAGCGGACGCAACTTGACGGTCTCAGACCGGTTCCGCGAATATGCCGACGACAAGATCTCAAAGATCGCGTCGTTGGGAGACAAGGTCCAGAGGGTAGACGCGAAGGTCACCAAAGAGACCAAAGCCCGCCAGACCGCCGAATCGCTCACGGTTGAGTTGACAGTCCTGGGACGCGGCCCAGTAATCCGCGCTGAAGCGAGTGCCGCCGACAAGTTCGCCGCGTTCGATCTCGCTTACAACAAGCTTCTTGAACGCCTGCGCAGGGCCAGGGACCGCAGAAAGGTCCACCACGGCCGGCATACCCCGAAGTCCGTCACCGAGGCGACGGCAGCCCTGGAGCCGGCCAGCCCCAGCGAACCCCTCTATGTGGAGGCGGCGCAGCAGCAGGGGACCCAGGCGACGGCGGCAGAGAAGTCGCCGTATGAGGTCGAGAACGATATTCCGGCCGGCGACTCGCCTGTACTGATCCGCCGGAAGGTGTTCGCCGCGTCCCAGCTCACCCTCGATGACGCCGTCGACAACATGGAACTTGTGGGTCACGACTTCTATCTTTTCGTGGACAAGGAGACCAAGGCGCCGTCGGTCGTCTACCGCCGTGACGGCTGGACCTACGGGGTCATCTCCCTCGACCAGACGTGCGAGCCCGGACATTCGAGTCTGGAAGACAAAATCCTGGCCTACCGTTCAGAGGATGAGCCCGCCAGCGCATAAGCTGGTGCAGACTTTTCCGACGAAGGGACTAACGTGCAAGCATCGCTGAGCCTGGCACAGGCACGGCGGATCGCGTTGGCAGCCCAGGGACTGGAGAAGGAACGGCCCACCGGACCCGTGAGTGCACGGGCGGTGGGCCGTACCTTTGCCCGGCTGCACCTGGTTCAGATCGACTCCGTCAATGTGGTGTCCCGCAGCCACTTCCTGCCCTTCTTCTCGCGGCTCGGCAACTACGACCGCACCATCCTGGCGCGCATGGCGGGGACCCACCCCCGCCGGATGATGGAGTACTGGGCCCACGAAGCCTGCTTCATCCGCCCGGACCACTTTCACGATCTCGTGCAGTGGCAGAGCCGCAAATGGGTGGGCGCGCACGCGATGGACCCCGAACTGCGCAACGGGGTGGCGGCCAAGATCCTGGAAACCCTGGCCGTCGGGAAGCCGCTGACCGCCGCCGAACTGACAGCCCGGCTCGGCCACGTGGAAGACCAGCAGCGGGACAACTGGGGCTGGAACTGGAACGCCGTCAAAAGGGTGCTGGAACATCTCTTCGAAGAGGGCCTTGTCTCCGCATCCTCGCGGACCGACTCCTTCGAACGGCGCTACACCCTCACCGCCCGGGTGCTCCCCGGACCGGGCAAGGAAGCGGCGGCACCCGAACCGGATGCGGCCGCGGCCATGGACCGGCTGATCGACGCCGCGGCCCAGGCCCACGGTATCGGGTCGGTGCGATGCTTCGCCGACTACTTCCGGACACCGCAGAAGGACGCCGCCGTCGCCGTCCGGAACCTCGTGGACAGCGGCCGGCTGCAGCCAGTCACAGTATCCGGCTGGGACCGGCCCGTGTACCGCCACGCGGAGGCGAAACTGCCGCGCTCGGCCACCGGCCGGGCGCTCCTGAGCCCCTTCGACTCCCTCGTGTTCGAACGCCGGCGGCTCGAGGAGCTCTTCGGGTTCCACTACCGGATCGAGATCTACACGCCCGAGCCGAAGCGGAAGTACGGCTACTACGTCCTGCCGTTCCTGCTCCGCGACGCGATCGTCGCACGGGTCGACCTCAAAGCGGACCGGGCCGGCGGGCGGCTCCTGGCCAGGGCCGCTCACGCCGAACCCGGCGCGCCGGAGGACACCGCCGTCGAACTCGCCGCGGAACTGCAGCTCATGGCAGAGTGGCTGGGACTGGACGACGTAGTTGTCTCGCCAATGGGGAACCTTGCGCCGGCGCTCGCCGAAGCCGTGGCTGCCCGGTAAACCGCACTATCCGCTGTGAGGGAACAGGCGCCACCGGCCTTGCGTCTCTCCCGTAGACTAAACACGCCAGAATTCGGCAGCTTGAGACTGGGAGCAACTTCACGTGGCATCACTTATCGAAAAACTTCTCCGCACGGGTGACAAAAAAACCCTGCGGCAACTGCGGAACTATGCCGATTCCATCAATGCCCTGGAGAGCTCCTTCCAGACCTTCACGGACGCCGAGCTCCGTGAAGAAACTGACCGGCTGCGCGAACGCCACCAGGCCGGCGAGAAGCTCGACGATCTGCTGCCCGAAGCGTTCGCGGCCGTGCGCGAGGCCTCGTCCCGTACCCTCGGCATGCGCCACTTCGATGTCCAGCTCATGGGCGGCGCCGCCCTGCACCTGGGCAACATCGCGGAAATGAAGACCGGTGAAGGCAAAACCCTGGTGGCCACCGCTCCGGCCTACCTCAACGCCCTCACCGGCAAGGGCGTCCACGTCGTCACCGTGAACGACTACCTCGCCGAATACCAGTCAGACCTCATGGGCCGCGTCTACCGCTTCCTCGGCCTCACCAGCGGCTGCATCCTCTCCAACCAGGACCCTGCGCTGCGCCGCGAACAGTACGCCGCGGACATCACTTACGGAACGAACAACGAATTCGGCTTCGACTACCTGCGCGACAACATGGCGTGGGACAGCTCGGAACTCGTCCAGCGCGGCCACCATTTCGCCATCGTCGACGAAGTGGACTCGATCCTCATCGACGAGGCCCGCACCCCGCTCATCATCTCCGGTCCGGCCCAGGGGGACACCAACCGCTGGTACAGCGAATTCGCCAAGGTCGTCACACGCCTGCAGGCCGAGACCGACTACGAGGTCGATGAGAAGAAGCGCACCGTCGGTGTCCTCGAGGCCGGCATTGAAAAGGTCGAGGACTACCTCGGCATCCACAACCTCTACGAGTCCGCCAACACGCCCCTGATCGGCTTCCTGAACAACGCCATTAAGGCCAAGGAGCTGTTCAAGCGCGACAAGGACTACGTCATCCTCGACGGCGAGGTGCTGATCGTCGATGAGCACACCGGCCGCATTCTCGCCGGCCGCCGCTACAACGAAGGCATGCACCAGGCCATCGAAGCCAAGGAAGGCGTCGAGATCAAGGCCGAGAACCAGACGCTCGCCACCGTGACGCTGCAGAACTACTTCCGCATGTACGACAAGCTCGCGGGCATGACCGGCACGGCCGAGACCGAGGCCGCCGAGTTCATGAGCACCTACAAGCTCGGCGTCGTTGCCATCCCGACCAACCGCGACATGACACGGATCGACCAGGCCGACCTCGTCTACAAGAACGAGACCGTCAAATTCGACGCAGTCGTCAAGGACATCGCCGAACGCCACGAAAACGGCCAGCCTGTCCTCGTCGGCACCACCAGCGTCGAGAAGAGCGAATACCTCTCCCGGCTGCTGGCCAAGGAAGGCGTCCGGCACGAGGTCCTGAACGCCAAGAACCACGCCCGTGAAGCGTCCATCGTGGCCCAGGCCGGCCGCAAGGCCGCCGTCACGGTCGCCACCAACATGGCCGGCCGCGGTACCGACATCATGCTCGGCGGCAACGCGGAATTCACCGCCGTCGCCGAAATGACCAAGCGCGGCCTGGACCCGGAGGAGAACTCCGAGGAATACGAGGCCGCGTGGCCCGAGGTATTCGAATCCGCCAAGCAGTCCGTCAAGGACGAACACGAGGAAGTCCTCAACCTGGGCGGGCTCTACGTGCTCGGCACCGAACGGCACGAGTCCCGCCGCATCGACAACCAGCTCCGCGGCCGTTCCGGACGCCAGGGCGACCCCGGCGAGTCCCGGTTCTACCTCTCCCTGACCGATGACCTGATGCGCCTGTTCAACTCCGGCGCGGCCGAGCGGCTCATGAACAGCTCGGTGCCCGACGACGTCGCACTCGAATCCAAGCTCGTCTCGCGCGCCATCGCCTCGGCCCAGGGCCAGGTGGAAGGCCGCAACGCCGAACAGCGCAAGAACGTGCTGAAGTACGACGACGTCCTGAACCGCCAGCGCGAAGCGATCTACGGCGACCGGCGCCGCATCCTCGAAGGCGATGACCTCCACGAGAAGGTCCAGTACTTCCTGGAAGACACCATCAACGCCTTCATCGACGAAGCCACCGCCGAGGGCACCGGCGATGACTGGGACTTCAACCTCCTGTGGTCCAACCTCAAGACCCTGTACCCCGTGAGCTTCACCCCGCGCGACGTCATTGACGAGGCCGGCGGCAAGTCCCGGATCACGACCGAGTTCCTCCGGGAAGAGATCCTTTCCGATGCCCGTCTGGTCTACCAGGCCAGGGAGCAGGCGATTGGCTCCGAGAGCATGCGCGAACTCGAGCGCCGGGTGGTCCTTTCCGTCATCGGGCGCAAGTGGCAGGAACACCTCTACGAGATGGACTACCTCAAGGAGGGCATCGGACTGCGCGCCATGGCCCAGCGCGACCCCCTGGTGGAGTACCAGCGCGAGGGCTTCATCATGTTCCAGGCCATGATGGAGGCCATCCGCGAGGAGAGCGTCGGCTTCCTGTTCAACCTCGACGTCGAAGTGACGCCGGCCGAAGACGTTGTGGTGGCGGACGCCGAGGGCCAGCACACCGAACACCACGAGCCGCAGATCCATGCTGCCGGGCTCGAAGCCCCGGAGAAACCCGCGCAGCTGCAGTACACCGCCCCTGGCGAGGACGGTGCCGCCCAGACCCGGATCGAGGCGAAGGTCTCCGGACGTTCGGGAAACCCGGCCAAGGCCGCGGCACAGGACATCGGCCGCCGCGCTGCGAAGAAGAAGCGGCGCTAGGCACGAGGCCAACACGGGGGGACCGGAGCATTTGCTCCGGTCCCCCCGTGTTTGCGCCTCCCTTCCCTTACATGCCGGGCATTCCCTTGCAGACCGGGGCTGGTTCCGCAGGTTCCTGCCCGTTGCTGCCTTCGGCCGGCTACTGGCTTCTGCCGGTTCTCTGCCTGTCTGTCGCTGGTCCTCTGTTCGTTTTCTGCGGACTCTTTGCCTGTTTTCCGCGGACTCTTGTGCCTGCGGCGATGCCGTTCAGCCGATCTCCAGCACGGTGACGCGCCAGGACGCCGTGCCGCGCTCCAGCCGCAGCGCGACCGCGCGAACCCGTGATTCCTCGACCACCACCGCGCTGGCCTCGTAGACGTCATCCGACACGCGGCAGGCCCGGACGGACCTGACGGACGGGTTGCGGTGCAGCCTGCCCGCCGTTGGCGAGCTGCCGGAGGCAACCCGGCGGGTCAATGCAGCTCGGTGCTGCAGGGCCGCCAGGCAGCGCGGGTCCAGGCGCCGGGAGAGCTGCTGTGCGGGCCGCGTCCCGGCCAGCACTTCGATCGCCGCCTGCACGGTGCTCCGGGAAATCGCACAAATCTCGCGGGCCTCGTCAACTACGCGCAACGGCGGCGGGGCCGCAGTGGCGTGGTTGGCCGGTGGTGTTGCCGTGCCGGACACAACCCGGAGGGCGGGGGCGTGCGGGACGGGGGTCGCCGCGGCTGAGCGGATCCCGGTGACTGCGTTCATGACGGTTCCTTTGCTGATGGCTGGTGCGGGTGGCTGGCGGCTGATGCGGGTGGCTGGTGGCTGATGCGGGTGGCTGGAACCGGGCGAATCTTCCGACCGGCTTGTCCTGTGGCCTTCGGTGGGCCGGGGCCGGGGCCGGAGGTGCGGCCCGGCCTGTGGTGCGGCCCCCTAGCGCGGCGGCGGGAGGACCAGGACCTGTCCGGGCCGCAGGAAGTGCGGGTCGGCTCCGATAGCGTCGCGGTTGCCCGCATAGAGCCGGGGCCACTCTCTGGCGATGTCGGCGTCGGAAGCCAACGGCCCCAGCGCCGCCGTGGCGATGCTCCACAGCGAATCGCCGGACCGGACCGTGACCTCCCTGCGGGCGCCGGGGAAGTCCTGTGTGCGTACGTGGCGTGCAGCCAGCGGCCCGGCATCCACGATCGGGCTCAGCGGCTTCCACCGCGGATCCAGCGCGGAACCGGCTCCCGGCCCTTGTGGCTCCGGTGCCAGGGCCTCCCCGGGTGACGGAGTCCAGGATGCCGATACCGCTGCCGGACCGGGTCTTTCCGGTCCGGGCCCGCCAGGCGCAGTGGCCGCGCTGGCCAGCGGTGCCGTCAGCAGCTGCAGTCCGATGGCGGCGAGCACCAGCCGCCGCATGAACGCCGGGCTGAACCGGCCCGTGGCGGCCGCCGCGCGGGTCCGGCCGAGGCGGTCCAGCAGTGCCGCCGCGACGGCGAAAGCGAGCGACATCACCCACCACGTCACGACAATCAGCCCGGCCGTATTTGCCACGATCCCGAGCTGGTCCTCGAAGGACAGCGACTGCCGGCGTGCCGAGCCGGACTGCCAGCGCTGAATCAGGAAACTTCCCGTAGCTGCGAGGAAGATCCCGAGCAGCAGGATGGCGGCGGCCATGGCGGCGTCGGCCCGGACTGTTTGTCCGGGCAGGGGGACGGGCAGTGGCCGGTCCCCGGGTTGCGGCATCGCTGTCCGGTCCATGGGCTGTTCCTCCAGTCGAAATTGATACCATTTGATGGTGTTTAATGTCAGTTGATAATTTCTAAGGCCTTTTAATGAAGTCTGATCCTGTTGTGCTCCGTTTGTCTAGACGCAGCCCGAGCCTGTGGATAGGAGGCCTCGGATTGACCAGTGCGGGAGGGCCGCCTACGCTGGCGCCATGCGGTGGGACGCCTTGTTTGCGGACATGGAGGCACAGCTGGCCGCGCGCCAGCGGCTGGAATTAGAGGCTGAAATAGCCGAGCGTGCACTCGTGGACTCTGCGGGAGTGCAGCTCGCGGACCGGCTCCGCGGGTCCCTCGGGCTCAGTATCCGCGTGCATTTGTCCTCGGGGCGGGCGTTCGAGGGAGTGCTGACCCACGCGGGCAGCGAGGCCCTGGTCCTTGATGAGCCCCAACACCAGGTACTCATTCCCTACGCCGCGGCCGCGCACTATGGGGGTCTTTCGCGGGTGGCGGTCTCCGAACCGTCAATCGTCCGCCGGCGGCTCGGTTTGGGCAGCGCCCTCCGCGGACTCGCCAGGAACCGTGCACGGGTGACGATCTTTGCTGGTCACGGGAGGGCAGATGCGGGGCTCCACGGCATCATCGACATGGTCGGCAGGGACTTCCTGGACTTGGCCGTGATACGGGACGGCGGGGAACGGCCTCCGGCGAACGCCCGGCAGGTGCTTGCCATCCCCTTCAGCGCCCTCGCGGGCATCAGGTCCGTAGGTGTCGCGGGCGGCTAGTCAGCCCGCCCGGTTCAGCTTCCGGCGGACTTCGCCTTGGCCTCTTCGATCATGCGACTGGCCTCGGCATAGCGCTCCTGGATGTACTGCTCGAGCATCTTCTCCTCGACGCGCCACTGGCCGCGTCCGCCCACCTGGATTGCCTTCAGCTCGCCGCTGCGAACGAGCGCGTAGGCGGCCGGAGAGTTGATCTGGAGCTGCTCGGCAACGTCAGCGAGAGTCAGGAATCGGGGCATGAATCCATTTTGCCACCCTTGAGGCCTACTGGTGCCGTTATCCACAGTTTGCGCCTGTTTGGCCCCGGATCTTCCACCCGGGCGGCCCGGGCGCAACAATAGGGGTGCCCGGCATCCGGGAATGGACGGCGACGACAGGGGGAGCGGACGCATGAGTGGAAGCGCGGCAGCCGAAGGGACCCGTTTGAAAAGGCCGTCCTGGAAAGACCCCCGGCTCCTCGTCGGAATCCTGCTGGTCCTGGCATCCGTCGTTGGCGTGATCTCGCTGGTCGGGGCCGCGGACCAGACCACGGAAGCGTACGCAGCGCGGGAGCCGATCGCCGTCGGCGAGACGCTGACAACCGACAAGCTGCACCGGGTCAAGGTGCGGCTCGGCGAGGTGGAACAGCACTACCTGACCCCGGAGACCGGGCTGGATGCCGGACTTGTGGCCGTGCAGCGGATCGGCAAGGACCAGCTGCTGCCGCGTGAGAGTGTCGGGCAGCTCGACGGGCTGGACCGCAAGCCCGTTGCCGTCACCGTCGAGGAGACCCTTCCCGCCCAGGCCGTGGCGGGCTCGCGCGTGGATGTCTGGGTGGCGTTGCCGGATACCCGCAACGGCTTCAGCGAGCCCTCCCGGCTCCTCTCCGGCGCCGAAATTGCCCAGATCACCCCGGGCAGCACAGCCCTGGGCTCCTCACGTTCCACGGTGGTCATGGTGCTCGTTCCCGACGCCCAGATGCCCAAGTTGCTGGGGGCCCAGGCCAACAAAGCAAAGATCGCGGTCGTGTGGAACCCGGGCGGTACCTCGCGATGAGCATTCCTGTGGTGACTGTGGGGGACTCCCGCGATGACCTGGTCGGCGGACTGGAGCGGCTGCACGGGCCCGTGTCCGTTGTCCGGCGGTGCAGCGAGCTGGCGGAACTGCTGGCCGCCTGCCAGAGCGGGTTGGCCCGCGCCGCCGTCGTAGCGGCCGGCAGCGAAGAGCTGACGGCCTCGCTGGTGGACCGGCTGTCCGCCGTCGGCGTCGTCGTCATCGCCTTGACCGACAATCCGGAGGAAACTGTCCGCCTGCGGACCATTGGCGTGGCAGCGGAAGCCCGGGCCGTTGACGCCGCGGCCCTGGCGGCGCGGATTTCCGCAGCGGTGGCGCAGCTCAGTGGCACCGGAGCGGGGCCGGGGCCGGCCGCGGGGGACGGCACCGCGTCCGTCGCCGCCGCAGGGCAGGTGCCGCGGTCTTCCGGGGCGCACACCGTCACCGCAAGCCCAGGCGCGAAGGGCCGGATCATTGCGGTCTGGGGTCCGGCCGGGGCTCCGGGCCGGACCCTGGTGGCCGCCAACATCTCGGGTGAGCTGGCCGCGGAAGGCCAATCCGTGCTGCTGGTCGACGCCGACAGCTACGGTGCCAGCGTGGCCGCCCTCCTGGGTCTGCTTGACGAGGCCGCCGGGCTGGCCCAGGCCTGCCGGCTGGCTGACCAGGGCCTGCTTGACGCCGATGCCCTGCTCAGGATCGCCACGACCGTGCCGACCAAGGCCGGCGCGCTGCGGGTGCTCACCGGGATTACGCGGGCGGACCGCTGGACGGAACTGCGCGCCGCGGCCCTCACGCTGGTGCTGGAGCGGGCCCGGGAGATTGCGGATGTCACTGTGGTGGACACTGGCTTCTGCCTCGAAGCCGATGACGAGCTCGGCTTTGACAGTGGCGCGCCGCGCCGAAACGCCGCGACCCTGCGAAGCCTGGAGCTGGCCGACACCGTCTTTGCCGTCGGGGCGGCGGACTCCATCGGGGTGCCGAGGCTCGTCCGCGGCCTCGCCGAGCTTCGGGCGGCCGTCCCGCAGGCGGCGCCGCAAGTGGTCCTGAACAAGGTCAGGACCTCCGCCGCTGGGCGCTCGCCCGAACGCCAGCTGCGGGCCGCCTGGGAGCGGTACGGCCCCTCGGCGCCGTTGTCGGCGTTCCTGCCCTCCGACCCAGCGGCGAGCGACGCCGCCCTCCTGTCCGGGGCACTTTTGCTCGAATCCGCCCCTGAATCAGAGTTGAGGCACGCGATCGCCAATTTGGTTTGTGCACCTGCCCAGCGAAATAAGAAATCCTTTGTCTTTTATTCCACAGCACGACGCCGGGCAAAGGGTTAGGGTCAACGTAAGGGCCGCAAAGAGGCGGCTGTGAACTTCTTTTATGGAGGCGTTTCGATGTCGTCTGGGTCCAGCGTGGAGGATCAGCCCGTCTCGATCGGTAGCAGCGAAAGCTACCTCGGGGATTACTACGAGCACCTCGCGGAGGAGGATTTCCGGGCCTATCCCCAGGAAGTCCTGACGGCAAGGACCGAAACCCACCGCCAGATCGCGGCGACGCGGAAGCCCGGCATCGCAAACATAGCCCTTCGTGACGAGGCAGACTGCAGCGTCCTGTACATCGTCACCGACGATATGCCCTTCCTCGTGGACTCCGTCAACGCCGAACTGGTCCGCCAGAACGCGCCCATCCACCTCGTGCTGCACCCGCTTTTCGTAGTGACCCGCAACCGGGAGACCGGCAACCTCGTCAAGGTGGCCCGCGTCCCCTCCCACCTGGGCATCTCCAGCGGTGACACGGCGGCCATGCCGAACCTCTCCCACCTGATCGCCGAGGGCGACAACGCCTCGCACATGGAATCCTGGATCGCCGTCGAGATCGACCTCGTCGACGAGGAGAAGCGCGCGGAGCTGGTCAAGGGAATCTCCCGCGTGCTTGGCGACGTCCGCGCCGCCGTCGAAGACTGGCCGAAGATGCGCACGAAAGCACTTGAAATTTCCGCGGATCTGGACCGGGTGGCCAACCGGGCGCAGATTGCCGAGCTGCGCCAGGCCCAGGACCTGCTCCGCTGGCTCGATGACGGGAACTTCACCTTCCTCGGCTACCGCGAATACGACCTCGTAAACGAATCCGGCGAGGATGTCCTTGAACTGCGCGAGGAAAGCGGCCTCGGCCTGCTCCGCGCCGGTGCGGACACCCGCCAGGTCCAGCACCTCACCGAGGCCGGCCGGAAGAAGGCCCGCGAGAAGCGCGCACTCGTGATCACGAAGGCGAACTCCCGCTCCACCGTGCACCGCCCGGCGTACCTGGACTACATCGGCGTTAAAAGCTTCGACGCCGCCGGCAACGTCAACGGCGAACGCCGCTTCATCGGCCTGTTCGCCACGACCGCCTACGCCGGTTCCGTCCGCGATATCCCTGTAGTCCGGGAGAAAGTCGCCGCTGTTCTCAGCGACGCCGGCTTCCCGCCGGACTCGCACTCGGGCAAGGACCTGCTGGGCATCCTTGAAACCTATCCGCGCGATGAGCTCTTCCAGATCGAAATCCCGGACCTCGCCGCCATCGCCACCGGCATCCAGCGGCTGCAGGAACGCCGCCGGACGAGGCTCTTCCTCCGCCCCGACATCTACGGCCGCTTCATGTCCGCCGTCGTCTACCTGCCCCGCGACCGCTACACCACCAACGTCCGTCTCCGCATTGAGCAGGAACTGCGGGAGACCTTCAACGCCGTCTCCATCGACTACGAGGCGCGCATGACAGAGTCCGCTCTGGCCCGCCTCTTCTTCCGGATCCGGCTGCCCAAGGACGCCGACGTCAGCAACGTCAACAGCGACGAACTGGAGAAGCGCCTGGTCCGGGCCGCCCGTTCCTGGGGCGAAGGCATTTCCGAAGTTCTGCGCGCCCGCGGCGACGGCGGCACCAAGGAGGACGGCGCCAAGGAACTGGCAGCGGTCTGGGCCGAGGCGTTCCCGGCCGGATACCGGGTGGACTACGAGATCGAAGACGCGCTGCAGGACATCGACCGCTTCGAAAAGTACGGTGCCGCGGCCGAACGGGCCGGCGAAGCCGTCAAGGAGCACCCCGGCGTCCACGTGTACCTCCCCGACGGCGCCGGAGCCACACTGGAAGAGGACGCCCGGGTCAAGCTGTACATGCTGGAGCCGAAGAGCCTGAGCCAGATCCTGCCGTACTTCCACAACCTCGGCCTCGAGGTTCTGGACGAACGCCCGTTCGAGATCGAGACCGCGGATCACCGGGACTTCTTCCTCTACGACCTCGGCCTCAAGTACCCCGCCGGTGTGGATCCCCAGGCCACCGGCCAGCTGCTGGGCGAGTTCTTCGGCGCCGCCGTGACCGGTGCCGTGGAATCCGACAGCTTCGACCGGCTGGTACTGCGGGAGGGCATGCACTGGCGCCAGGTTGTCGTACTGCGCGCTTACGCCAAGTACATGCGGCAAATGGGCAACACCAACTCCTTCGGATTCCTGGCTGACACCCTGCTGGCGAACCCGGACGTCACCCGGGGACTCAGCGCCCTGTTCACAGCGCGGTTCGACCCGGCGCTCAGCGACTCCGACCGCGTGCTCAGGGAGGTCGAGGTCCTCGCCGGACTGGATGCAGCGATCGAGCAGGTCGCGACCCTCGACGCCGACCGCCTGCTGCGCACGTTCAAGAACCTGATCCAGGCCACGCTCCGCACGAACTACTTCCAGAACAAGCCCCACCTGAGCTTCAAACTGGATCCGTCCCTGATCGAGGGCCTGCCCTTCCCGCGGCCGATGTTCGAGATCTGGGTCTACTCGCCCCGGGTCGAGGGGGTGCACCTGCGCTTTGGCAAGGTGGCCCGCGGCGGCCTGCGCTGGTCGGACCGGCGCGAGGACTTCCGCACTGAAATCCTGGGCCTGGTGAAGGCGCAGACCGTCAAGAACGCCGTCATTGTTCCGACGGGCGCCAAGGGCGGCTTCTACGCCAAGCAGCTCCCGGACCCCGCGGCAGACCGCAGCGCCTGGATGGCCGAAGGTGTTGAGAGCTACAAAACGTTCATTCGCGGACTCCTGGACATCACGGACAACCTGATCGTGACGCCCGAGGGCGAAACCGTCCGGCCCCCGGCCGACGTCGTGCGCCATGATGACGACGATTCCTACCTTGTGGTCGCGGCCGACAAGGGTACGGCGTCCTTCTCCGACATCGCCAACGGACTGGCCGGCGAATACGGCTTCTGGCTCGGCGACGCCTTCGCCTCCGGCGGCTCCGTCGGCTACGACCACAAGGCCATGGGCATCACCGCCCGCGGCGCGTGGGAGTCGGTCAAGCGCCACTTCAGCGAACTGGACCTCGACACCCAGGCCGAGCCCTTCACCGTGGTGGGCGTCGGCGACATGTCCGGCGACGTGTTCGGCAACGGCATGCTGCTTTCCAAGCACATCCGCCTGCTGGCTGCCTTCGACCACCGGCACATCTTCCTCGACCCCACCCCTAACGAGGCAACGTCCTACGCGGAACGCCAGCGGCTCTTCGAACTGCCCCGGTCCTCCTGGGATGACTACGACAAGTCGCTCATCAGCGAAGGCGGCGGCGTCTTTGCCCGGCAGGCCAAGTCGATCCCCGTGTCCGCGCAGGTCCGGACCGCCCTCGGCCTCCCGGAGGGCACCACGGAACTGAGCCCGCCGGAGCTCCTGCGCGCCATCCTCCTCGCCCCGGCCGACCTGCTCTACAACGGCGGCATCGGCACCTACGTCAAGGCCAGCACCGAAACGAATGCCGAGGTCGGCGACAAGGCCAATGACGCCATCCGCGTTGACGGCCGCGAACTGCGGGTCAAGGTGGTTGGGGAAGGCGGAAACCTGGGGATGACCCAGCGCGGACGCATCGAGGCCGCACTGCAGGGCGTCATCCTCAACACGGATGCGATCGACAACTCGGCCGGCGTCGACTGCTCGGACCACGAGGTCAACATCAAGATCTTCGTGGACCGGATGGTGGCGGCAGGCAAGCTTGAGCCCGCCGAGCGTGCGGACTTCCTGGCCTCTATGACCGACGAGGTCGGCCGGCTGGTGCTCGAGGACAACATCGACCAGAACATCCTGCTCCTCAACGACCGGATGCGGGTCTCCGAATGGAGCCCGAGCTACGAACGGCTCATGGACTGGCTGGAAAAGTCGGCGGACCTCAAGCGGGACCTCGAGGCCCTGCCCACCACGGACACGCTGCGCGAGCGCCTGCAACAGGGCCAGGGGCTGACCTCCCCGGAACTGTCGGTCCTGGCCGCCTACGCCAAGATCGAACTTGCCACCGCTTTGCGCGACAGCGACCTCGCCGATGACCCGTGGTTCCGCACGACGCTGCGGGCCTACTTCCCGGAGCAGCTGCGGGAGAGGTTCGACGCCGAACTGGACACCCACCCGCTGCGCCGGGAGATCATCGCGACCGTGGTTGCCAACGACATGATCAACCTCGGCGGCATCACCTTCGCGTTCCGTGCCATCGAGGAGACCTCGGCCACGGAGGCCGCCGTCGCCAAGGCGTTCGTGGCCCTCCGCGAGGTCTACGAGCTCGACATCATG
Source organism: Arthrobacter sp. P4_F11 (assembly GCF_056401395.1). Taxonomy (NCBI): domain Bacteria; kingdom Bacillati; phylum Actinomycetota; class Actinomycetes; order Micrococcales; family Micrococcaceae; genus Arthrobacter; species Arthrobacter sp. P4_F11. The sequence continues at coordinate 82,487 of NZ_JBFUJK010000010.1, read as the reverse complement.
GTCAAGGAACTCAACGAACTGCCGGCGTCGTTCCCGACCGAACACTGGAGCACCGTCCACCTGGACATCCGGCGGCTGCTGGACCGCGCCGTCCGGTGGCTCCTCGGCCAAGGCTCGGCGTCCCGTCCGATCGCCGAGATCGTGGCCGAATTCAAGCCGCTGATGGACCCCATGCGGTCCCGGCTGCTCGACTACCTCCGGGGCGACGACCGCGCCCGCGTGGCCGAATGGCTGGAGAAGGCGCGCAGCTGGGACCTTCCGGAAGACCTGGCACACCGCTGGGCGGAACTGTTCGAGAGCTTCGTGCTCCTGGACATCGCCAAGATCGTCCACGGCAGCAAGGAATCCGTGGCCGATATTGCCCACGTGTACTACACGGTCTTCAACCGCTTCCATGCAGATTCCCTGCTCGAACGCATCACCAAGCTGCCGAGGGAGGACCGCTGGCAGGCTCTGGCCCGCGCAGCCCTGCGCGATGATCTCTACTCCACCGTCTCGGACATGACGACGGCCGTGCTGGAGTGCACCCCGGCCGGGACTCCCGCCGAGGAGCGTCTTGCGGTCTGGGAGGGCCAGAACGCGGAGCAGCTGGGCCGGGCGAAGTCAATGTTTGACGAGGTCAATGCGCTCGAAGCCGATGACATGGCCTCACTGTCGGTAGCATTGAGGCTCTTGAGGTCAATCGTCCGACGCTAAGGGGCTGCCGTCCCTGGCGTCGCAAATGGAGGTGCTGTGGCAATCTTTACGGACCCAATCAGGGAACATGCTGATTTTGGCCCGGGGGATGCCGAATGGCTGCATCTCCTGGTCGGCGACTGGCAGATGGTCGCCGACCTCGCGTTCGCCGACCTGGCCCTGTGGTTTCCACACCCGGAGTTCGGCTACGTGGCACTGGCCCACGTCCGCCCCTCCACCACGCACACGGTGTTCCACGCCGACTTCGTGGGGGAGGGGATCCGGTCGGACCTGCAGCCGCTGGTCGACAAGGCGTGGGAGAGCCGAGCGATTGAACGCTCCAACGAGACCAACTGGAGCAGCGACATGGCCCTGCGGGTCGAGGCGGTCCCGATGGTCCGCAACGGCCGTACCCTGGCGATCGTGACCTCCCATATGGACCTGTCGAGTTCGCGGATGCCCTCCCGGCTCGAGCTCACCTACCGGCAATGCGCCTACGATTTGCTGCGCATGGGAACCCTGGGCCTGTGGCCGGACTTCGCGTCGCCCACAGGCTCGCGCCGCGGAGCGCCCCGTGTGGGTGACGGTTTGATCAGGCTCGACGCCGAGGGGATCGTGCAGTATGCCAGCCCCAACGGGGTCTCCGCGTTCCGCCGCCTCGGCGACGGCGAGTCCCTCGAGGGCCGGTCCCTCGCCGAGGTCACTGCCGGGCTTCTGCGGGACCGGCGCATGGTCGATGAAACCCTGCCGCTCGTTGTCACGGGCCGGATGCCGTGGCGCAGTGAAATCGAGTCACGCGGCGTGAGTCTTTCGTTGCGCGCGATCCCGCTGCGCGACGAGCAGCAGCGGTTCGGCGCCCTGGTCCTGTGCCGCGACGTCTCGGAGCTGCGCCGCCGGGAGATGGAGCTGGTCACCAAGGACGCCACGATCCGCGAAATCCACCACCGGGTGAAGAACAACCTGCAGACTGTCGCCGCCCTCTTGCGGATGCAGTCGCGGCGCATGGTCAGCGACGAGGCCAAACAGGGGCTCGAGCAGGCCATGCGGCGGGTGGCGACCATTGCCCTCGTGCATGAGACGCTCTCGCAGGGCCTGACCCAGAGCGTTGATTTTGACGAGCTCATCGGCCGCCAGTTCCGGCTCTCTGCCGAGGTCGCCTCGCCCTCGCAGCAGGTTAAGACCCAGCGTTCCGGCCTCTTCGGCGAACTGCCGAGCGACTTCGCCACGCCCTTGGCCCTGGTCATCAACGAGCTGGTCACGAACGCCGTCGAGCACGGGCTGGAGGGGCGCACCGGTACGGTCTGGCTCGTCGCCGACCGGTCGGAGAGCGAGGACGGGGATGAACTTCTCACCGTGACGGTGGAGGACGACGGCGTCGGACTGCCGGACACGCCGTATGTCGAGGGTCTGGGCCTGCAGATTGTCCGCACGCTGGTCATGAGTGAACTCGGTGGCACCATCCATTGGCAGGGAAGGGACGGCGGGGGAACCGCGGTCCAGATTGTCCTGAGCCTGACGCCGCGCTGACAGCCTGACTCCGGGCGCACCGGCTTAAACGGGCAATGGCCGCGGACCTGTGGGTCCGCGGCCATTGCTGCAGGGTCGTGCGATCGTTGCCGGCACCGTAGCTATCGGTGCTTGGGCAGCAGAATCAGGAGGCGCGCCTTGCCCGTGCTGCGCGGCGCTTGAGGGCGCGGCGCTCGTCCTCGCTCATGCCGCCCCACACTCCGGCATCCTGGCCGGACTCCAATGCCCATTGCAGGCAGGTGTCCACGACCGGGCAGCGCCGGCAAACACTTTTCGCTTCCTCGATCTGCAGGAGGGCAGGGCCGGTGTTTCCTACGGGGAAGAACAGCTCCGGGTCCTTGTCAAGGCAGGCTGCGCGGTTACGCCAATCCATGCTGATCAGTCACTCCATTCCTGGGAACTCGTTAAATGCCTTTGTGAAATTATTCACTAGAGGCTTCATAAGAAAAGGGCCCATTGGGGCCCCCTCGGTCATCTGGATTAAGCGTGTCATGTTAACGCTGTGTAAACAAGGGGTAATAGAGGCCAAGATGCCTCGAGACCGTGAGCGATGCATCACATTCAGTGGCGGCGTCCTCACATCTAGTCGACTATGTCCGGTAGTGTGCCAGTGTGTCAAGGCCCCCTGTGAACCCTGAAGATCCCCGTGAAAATGCCGGCGGAAACCCCGGTGAGAATCCCCGCGAAAACCCCGGTGAGAGTCTCCCTGAAAATGCCGGCGGGCCTCTTGAAGCAAATTCGCTGCCGAATCCGGGCGAAGCCCCTGCCGGTGGCCCTGTGCGGCCTCGGGGAATTGTTGTCATCGCCGTGGTCGTGGCACTGGAAGCCACGGCGTTGCTCGTGGCGGCCGTCTGGTACGGGACCCAGCTTCTGACCGGGGCGCCGGTACTCTCTTTTTGGGGTGCCGTCTTTACGCTCTGCCTGCTGCTGGCCTTCTCGGTGTGGCTCTTTGCCGTCGCCCGCTTCCTGTTGCGGGGGTTCCGCTGGCCGCGGGCCGGTGCCTTGGTGGCCCAAATCTTCGTGCTGACCATTGGCTTCCCCACCCTGACCGGCGGCTATCCGTTGGCCGGACTGGCCATGCTGGTCCCCGCTGTGACGGCGATCGTGCTTCTTTTCGACAAGCGGGTCATAGCGTTCGCCTCACGGGCAGCCGGAGCCCCTCCCGCCCTGTAGAGGTCTGTCCCGTGCGGCGTGCCGCCCGGGGGAGATGTGGTCCGGGCCGCCGTCTGCGCGGAGGAGTTCCGGCCGGACGGCCGGGCGGAGCGCAGCCAGCTGGACCGGCGTCGCGCAACCGTCGGAAATGACGACGGCGCGTCCCGGCGGAGGACTGGGCTCCGGTTCGAACCGGACCCCGAATGGCTCACTGTCCATGAGCCCTCGCGGACGTATCAGGACCGCCCGCCCCTGGCCGCGCGCGATGGCAGCGAGATCCACCCGTTGCCCAAAGCCCGGACCAAATCCCGCGGTGAGAATCACCCTCCAACCCAGGCTGTTCAGGGACGCCAAGGCCCTGTTGGCCTCGGGTGAGAGCAGATCGGCGTCGTCCGCGAGCGCAATCGCTGTCCGGTCCAAGGTGCCCGCGAGCGCGCTGGCGTGGAGCCCGGACCAGTACTGGCCGGAAGCGGTTCCCCGCGGCGGCGCGAGCCAGGCGCAAGCAGGGTTCATCCCCGGCAGCGCAGCCAGCAGCGTGCTTTTTCCCGAGCCTGGGCCGCCGAGGACCGCGAGAACGCCGCCGGAGGGCAACTGAATCCCCTGCGGCCGCAGTTCGTCGCCTCCGACCCCGAGGACCAAAGCAACCGCCGGGACCGGGACATCCGCCGGGCCGGGCATGGCGCCGGGCGCGGCAGCAGGTGCCGGAATCCTCCGCCCTGGACCGGAGCCGCACCGGGCCAGCACCTCGTCCACGGTCACCGACCCGGGCAGCGCGTCCACCCGGAAGGGCCTCGTCGACACGGCCCCACTCGTGGGACGCGGCCCGCCCGCGGCCGCTGGTTCGAACAGCTGGGCCGCATGCCCGGTCGCCAGAGGCGTGGGAACAAAGGCGCCGAACACGGCCACGCGGCCGGGGACCGGCTCCAGCGCCGGAAGCCGCGGCCATGCAAGGCGGCCTTCGTCGGTAGACCCTAAAGGGAAGAAAATCCGGTTGGGCAGGCCAGCGAAGAACCTCGCGGTCACCAGCTCACGCCCGCCCGAGAGGAGGACAGTGATCCCTGCCCGGGAACCGTCCCGCACGATGTCATTAACGAGGTCTTCTGCCCAGGCCAGCGGCCCGGACCGGAATGCCGAAACCCAGGCGCCCCAGCCGCTGACCACCAGAACCAGCCCGGGCCGCGCCCGGCCCGCAGGCGCACCCAGCCGTGACGTGGCTTCTTCGGCGACCCGCCGCAGCACCTTGGCAGCCCGGCGCACTTCGTGCAGGCCGGCTACGGCGCCGACCCGGGATTCCGCTGCGGCGCCGCTGAAAGCGCTGGCGGCGTCAAGTATGTACAGGTGCGACTCCACAGCGCCGGCCAGAAGCTGATCAACTGCGAGGGCCAAAACTGGGTCCCCGGCGCCGGTTTCAGCGCCGATAAGGCCCAGATGCCCATGCCCGGCGGGACTCCAGCCCAGCTCCGTGACGCGTTGGAGTTCCGGCAGGTCCACCCGGCCCAGCCTGACCATGTCCCGCCCGGCGTGCCCGGAACCTGGGTGCGGCAGCAGGGCGGGCAGCGGATCTGCCACCGGCCGGCGGGGCGTTCGTGCGCCGAGACCCTGCCACACGGCCGCAGCGGCGTCGATCAGCGCCGCCGCCCCATGTGCCGGAGCCAAGGCCGGAGTCAGGGCCGGAGCCGGAAGCGGTGCCAGGGCCGCGCCGTCGTCTGCTTCGCGTCCGGCGGAGCCGTCGGACCGGAAACCGGCGGCTGCCGGTGGCCGGGTCAGCTCGTCCGTGGCCGTGCGAACCGTGACCGTCCCGGGTGACCGCGGGTCGGCCCGGGGCGTCAGGGTGGCCGTCTGGAATTCCTCCGGAGCTTGCGCACCGCGGATCAGGAATGCCCGCCCGGGGCGTGCGATGGGAATCGCGGCCGCGAGCCCGGAGCCCATCACGTCATAGGATTCGGGGCCGGACTGGACCCGGAGCGCGATGCATGTGGTGACGTTGGCCCTGATGTCGGCGTTCAGGGCTCCTTGCGGGCGCTGGGTGGCCATGATGAGGTGTATCCCCAGTGACCGGCCGATGGCGGCAATTCTCATAAGCTCGGCGAGGGCGCCGGGCGCTTCGTCCACCAGGATCCTGAACTCGTCAACGATGATGACCAGAGAGGGGACTGGCGGTCCGGCGGCCGGTGACGCCTCGTAGGCCGCGAGATCCGGGGCATTGGCCCGGGCGAGCAGTTCCTCCCTCCTGCGGACCTCGGCCCGCAGGGAAACCAATGTGCGCTCCACCTGCGCAGCGCCCAGATCGGTCAGCATGCCGACGCAGTGCGGGAGGCCGGTGAGCGGGCCCAAGCCGGAGCCGCCCTTGAAATCTATGAAGAGCAGGTTGACCCGGTCCGGCGGATGGCTGGCCGCGAGGCCGGCGGCAAGAGTCCGCAAGAACTCCGACTTTCCGGAACCCGTGGTCCCCGCGACCAGGAAGTGTGGACCGTCAGCCTTCAGGTCGATCCGCACGGCACCCCGGACCGCTGCGCCGACGGGCGTATCCAGCCCGGCCTCCGCGCCGCTCCGGGACCAGCGCCGGGAGATGTCCTGTGCAGCGAGGGGAAGGACGTCGGACAGGCTGCAATGATGCGGGATGGCTGGCGGGGGAGTCGCCGGCGTACGCCGTGCGGCACTGAACCCACGGCAAAAGCGGTCAAAGACCTCGGCCGGGACCAGATCCGGCACGAAGTCCACGGGCGGGGACCCAGGCCTGATCAGGGCGCCGCGCCGGCCGAGGACAATGCCAGGGTGTACGCCGGAACCGGGCTCCGGCGAGCACTCGATCACCCTCCATCCGTGCGCCGCCGCCATTGCCCTGAATGGCGGGCCGGCTCCAGCAGCGCCCGGACCGGGCGCGGCACCTGACTGCGCCGGAGTGTTCCAAAGAATGAGGACACCGCGGTCGAATCCCCCGCCCGGACCCGGAGGACCGCCGGGACCGCCGGGACCGCCGGGACCCGGAGGACGGCCGGGACCGCCGGGACCCGGAGGACGGCCGGGACCGCCTGGATCGCCGGGACTGCCGGGAGCGGTGTGACCGGCGGCCAGCACGGCCGCAGTGGTGGCGTCATTGGCGGACAGTGTGACGCCGGGCAGGAAGCGCGCCGGCAACGGCACCGTGTCCGCCGGGCCATGCAGCAGCAGTCGGGTGCTGGCCGCCAGGGGATAGGCGGCCAGTTGCAGGATGAACGAGCGCATCAGTCCGGCCGTCGCGGGCGCGGGGCCGTGGACGGTCACCACCGCCGGGACCGGGTCCAAGGTCAGGGGCACCTGGCCCAGCGGCGGTAGCCGAAAGCCGGCGTCGGGTGGTTCGGGCCGGATATTCGCGCTCTGTTCCGCCAGCCCGAGCCGCAGGCAGATGTCCGGCGGCTCCCCGCCAGGCGCACTGGCTGCCGGGGGCACCGCAGCCGCGCAACCAATGGTCAGGTCAGCCGCGGAAGGTGCGGCGTGCCGGCGTCGTTCCCTGTCCTGCAGGGCGGCCTCCGCCACAGCGGCCTGGAACTCGCGGCGCTGGCGGCGGCCCGAAAGGAACGTGACCAGGACGGACACCCCAGAGACTGCGGTGAAGGCCAGGAACATCCACATGCCGGTGAGAAATGCCAGGCCGACGCCGACCAGAAGCGGCAGCACCGCGGCCAGCGCCATGGCGGCCCGGTGGCCTGGGGCGGCGGTGCCGCGGACAACCAGCGGCGCGGCAACGCTGGAGCCTGCCAGCAACGTCACGGCGTCGGGGGCAGCACGAGGCACGCCCGATGGCCCGAGCCGAAGCGAGATAGTGGAGTCGCCGCAGCGGATCGAGGACGCCGTGGTCACCGGGGCCGTTCGCACGCTCCGGCCATCGACGCTGGTGCCGTTTGCACTGCCGAGGTCCATGATCGTGACGTCCGAGTCCGCCACGTCCAGGCGCGCGTGCTCCCGGGAGAGCTCGGCGTCAGGGATCACGACCTCGGTGCCGGCGCGTCCGATCCGGAACCTTCCCCGCCGCAGGGCGACCAGCGTGCCCGCGCCGGGACCGCTGTCCACGGCGAGCAGCAACGTGGCAGTGTGCCGTTGGCCCGGCCCGGAGCGGAATGCCGCGCCCGATCCCGTCACGAGCCCAGCACCCTCAACCAGCCCGGCACCTTCAACCAGCGCAGCACCTTCAACCAGCCCGGCACCTTCAACCAGCACAGCACCCTGGACCAGGGGAGGCACGCCAACGGTCATGGCGGCGACCGGCGCTCCCCGGACCGACAGCTCACCGGTCCCGTAGCGCCGGGCGACGGCAGCCTCCAGGTCCGCGCCCGGGCACGTGTCGGGGACCTCGACGGACAGCTCAATGAGCTGCCCGTCCGGCGTCGTGCCGGCTGCGGGGGCGCACTGCATCAGGCTGCTGGGCGCGAGAGTGCAGTGGTAAATCATCCGCGGCATCCTTTCCGAGCGGGCGTCCGGTTCCACGGGTCCTGTTCCACGGGTCCGATTCCACAATAGGGAGGCTCCGGCCCGGCAGCGCCAGGGAAAATGATCCATGTGGAAAACGCTTCGGAGCGGCGCCGCTGCCCCCGCCATGCGGGGATCCCGGACCCGGGATGGGGGTGGCATCTGATCGCGGGGCCAGCCGCGATTCGCCGGTACCCACAGGGTCTCAGGTAGGCTGGACCAGCAGACAATGCACAACATTGCGCTGCCCGCATTCGAACCAGGAGAGTTTGTGACCGCTGACCTCGTCATCGTAGGGTCGGGCTTTTTCGGCCTGACAATCGCAGAACAGGCCGCCACTGAGCTGGGCTTGAAGGTAGTCGTCATCGACCGCCGGCACCACATTGGCGGCAACGCCTACAGCGAAAAGGAAGAGCAGACCGGCATCGAGGTGCACCGCTACGGTGCCCACCTCTTCCACACGTCCAACGACCGCGTGTGGGAGTACGTGAACCGCTTCACGACGTTCACGAACTACGTCCACAAGGTCTACGGCGTGCACAAGGGCGAGGTCTACTCCCTGCCCATCAACCTGGCTACGATCAACCAGTTCTTCCGGTCCAACCTGACCCCCGGGCAGGCCCAGGAACTGATCAAGGAGCAGTCCGGCGAACTGGCCGGCACCGATCCGCAGAACCTGAACGACAAAGGCATCCAGCTGATCGGCCGCCCGCTCTACGAGGCGTTCATCAAGCACTACACCGGCAAGCAGTGGCAGACGGATCCGAAGGACCTGCCCGCGGGCATCATCTCCCGCCTTCCGGTGCGCTACAACTACGACAACCGGTACTTCAACGACAAGTACGAGGGCCTTCCGACCAACGGCTACACGGCGTGGATCGAGAAGATGGCCGAACACCCCAACATCGAGGTCAGGCTCAACACGGACTTCTTCGATGAGTCCCACGAGTACAGCAAGGGCAAGGTGGTCGGCAACATCCCGGTCGTCTACACCGGACCCGTTGACCGCTACTTCGACTACGCCGAAGGCGATCTGTCCTGGCGCACCATCGACTTCGAAGAAGAGGTGCTCGACGTCGGGGACTTCCAGGGCACGTCGGTAGTGAACTACAACGACGAAGACGTCGCGTACACCCGCATTATCGAGCCGCGCCACTTCCACCCGGAGCGCGACTACCAGACGGAGAAGACCGTCATTATGCGCGAGTTCTCCCGTGCCGCTGAGAAGGGCGACGAGCCCTACTACCCGATCAACACGCCGACAGACCGCGATCGGCTCCTCAAGTACCGCGACCTGGCCGCGGCCGAGCAGGATGTCCTCTTCGGCGGCCGCCTCGGTACCTACAAATACCTGGACATGCACATGGCGATCGGCTCGGCCCTGACCATGTTCGACAACAAGATCCGCCCGCACTTCGAAGGCGGCGCCAAGATTGAAAGCGGGGGAGTGGACGCATGAGCGCCGCAACCGACACCCAGGTAGAGTCCGCCCAGCAGTGGGACACCCTGCAGCGGGTCATCCTGCCCAATGCCAGCCAGATGGACACGGTTCCCCTGTACATGGACATGGGCACCGCGACCGGCATCCAGCTGCCCACGGTCGGTGACCGCGGCGGAAAAAAGGCTAAGCCCCAGACCTACAGCAGCTCCACCAAGGAAGCCCACGTCGAAGACTTCCTGTCCCGAAGCTCCACCAAGGTCAGGTCGGGGGAACGGGTGTCGTTCGGCACCTACTTCAACGCCTTTCCGGCGAGCTACTGGCGCCGCTGGACGACCGTGGACAATGTCCGGCTTCAGGTTCGCACTCAGGGCGTTGGATCGGTCATCGTCTACAAGTCCAACGCCCGCGGATCCCTGCAGCGCGTCGACACGAGGCGCGTCGCAGGTGCGGCGGAGAACACCTTCGAGCTGTCCCTGGCGCCCTTCGGCGACGGCGGCTGGTACTGGTTCGACCTCGTAGCGGGCTCCGAACCGCTCGTCATGGTCGACGCCGAATGGCAGGGCCCCGCCGTTGACAGCACGCCCGGCTCGGTGACCCTCCAGATCACGACGCTGAACAAGACCGACTTCTGCCTCAACAATCTCCGGCTGCTGGCCGAGAACCCCGATGCGCTCAAATATGTCCAGGAGATCCTGCTGGTAGACCAGGGCACCCAGAAGGTCCAGGACGCAGACGGTTACGCCGAGGTCCGGGATTCGCTCGACGGCAAGCTGCGGATCATCAACCAGTCGAACCTCGGCGGCTCCGGCGGCTTTGCCCGTGGCATGTTCGAGGCCGTCGAAAACGGCAGTGACTACGTCCTGCTCATGGACGACGACATCGTGGTCGAGCCTGAAAGCATCATCCGCCTGCTCACCTTCGCGGACCGCTGCAAGACGCCCACGATCGTCGGCGGCCACATGTTCGACCTGTACAACCGGACGGTTCTCCACACGTTCGGCGAAGTGGTCAACCCCTACCGCTTCCAGCCGACATTGCCGAGCGAGGACATGGTCCTCGGGCACGACTTCCTGTCCTCGAACCTGCGCCAGACCTCTTGGCTGCACCGCCGCTGCGACGTGGACTACAACGGCTGGTGGATGTGCCTGATCCCGACCTCGGTCATCCGCGAAATCGGCCTTTCACTGCCCCTGTTCATCAAGTGGGACGACTCGGAATACGGACTGCGCGCCAAGGCACACGGCTTCCCGACAGTTTCCCTTCCGGGTTCGGCCGTGTGGCATGTGTCCTGGATCGATAAGGATGACCTCGTAGGCTGGCAGGCTTACTTCCACGCACGTAACCGGATCGTGACGGCCCTGCTCCACAGCCCCTACGAACATGGCGGCCGCGTTGTGCGCGAATCGCAGTACGCGGACATCAAGCACCTCGTGTCAATGCAGTACGCGACCGCGCACGGCCGTGGCTGGGCGATCGAAGATGTGCTCAAGGGGCCGTCCGGGCTGCCGGAACGGCTACCTTCGAAGTTGCCCGAAATCAGGACGATGATGGCCAGCTACTCCGACTCGATCTTCCGCGCGAATCCCGACGAGTTTCCGACACCCAAGATGGACAAGCCGCCGCGCCACGGGCACGGTGTGTCCCAGCCGTCCAAGATCACTCTTCTGCCTTGGGCAGCCAAGACAGTCGCACGGCAGCTCTTCCGTCCAGTGGGTAAGACGAGCGCGGAACGTCCGCAAACCAGCATTGCACATCAGGATAACCGTTGGTGGCGGATCGCGCAGTTCGACAGCGCCGTTGTCTCCAACGCGGAAGGAACAGGCGCCTCTTGGTACAAGCGGGACCCCAAGCGCGTGCGGGAAATGCTCACCGACAGCAGTCGTCTGCATGCCGCACTACTGAAGGACTGGCGGTCGCTGAGCAAGCAGTACAAGGCGGCGATGCCGGAGCTTACGTCCCTGGATTCCTGGAAGAAAATCTTCACCGAACACACCCAGAGCGAAGTGAAATAGAGTGACAACCACGATTTCCGGGGAATTGACCCGCCCGGGTCTCGGTGGTGGATTTCGGGATCTTCGCCAGTCCAGTTTTCTGCTGAAACTGCTGGTCCGCAAGGAACTGAAGGTCCGCTACCGCGGCTCCGTTCTGGGTATCCTCTGGTCCTATGTGAAGCCCGGTGTGCAGTTTCTCGTGTTCTACGTGGCCTTGGGCGTCTTTCTTGGCCTGGAACGCAGCGCACGCAATCCGGACGGCCTCGCGAACTATGCCGTGTATCTCTTTTCCGGAATCGTGCTGATCAACTTCTTCTCCGAAGCTCTCGGGAACGCCGCACGATCGATCGTGAACAACGGCAACCTGATCAAGAAGATCTATCTTCCCCGGGAGCTGTTTCCGGTGGCGTCGGTCTGGGTGTCGGCCGTGCATTTCTTCCCCCAACTCGTTGTCCTCGTGATCGGGTGCGTCTTTGCCGGGTGGCATCCGGACGCTTTCCAGCTCTTGGCGGCGTTGGGCGGATTCGCCATAGTGGGCTTCCTGGCCACCGGGCTCGGGCTATTATTTGGGGCCGCCAACGTGTATTTCCGCGATTCGGAGAACCTCGTTGACATGCTCCTGATGGTGGCCACCTGGGCATCGCCCGTCATGTACTCCTGGACGATGGTGCAGTCAAAGCTGGGGCCGGGTCTCTTTGCCATCTACCAGGCAAACCCAATCACGGTGGGCGTCGAGTTGTTCCACTATGCGTTCTGGTACCCCACCACTGACGGTTCTGCCGCGATGCCGCCGGATCTCTTCAGCCTGTGGCTGCCGGTCGGCCTCGTCATTTCACTCGTGGTCCTGGCACTGGGACAGTTAACTTTCCGGCGGCTCGAGGGCCGCTTCGCTCAGGAGCTGTAAATGGCAAACGCGATCGAAGTTTCCAGTATCAGCAAGGAGTTCGTGCTCCGCCACACCCGTTCCATCAAGGAAGCGGTCGTCTGGCTGGTGAAAGGCCGCAAAGGTGACCTTTCCAAGAAGTTCCACGCCCTGAAGGACGTCTCCCTGATGGTGGAAACGGGGGAGACCGTGGCGCTGCTCGGCCTCAATGGATCCGGAAAATCGACCCTGTTGAAGCACATCTCCGGTGTCATGCTTCCGGATTCCGGCAGTGTATACACACGCGGCCGCGTGGCTGGCCTGATTGAGGTCGGAGCGGGATTCCATCCTGACCTGTCAGGGCGCGACAACGTCTACCTCAATGGTGCGATCTTGGGGATGACTGAAAAGCAGATTAACGAGCGGTTCGACGCGATCGTGGAATTCTCCGAAATTGGGGAATTCATCGACACGGAGGTCAAGTTCTATTCATCTGGCATGTACCTGCGCCTGGCTTTCTCCGTGGCAGTTCACACCGACCCCGAGGTCTTCCTGATCGATGAGATTCTCGCCGTCGGAGATGAACCTTTCCAGCGCAAGTGCATTGCCAAGATTCAGGAACTGGCAGAAAAGGGCAAGACGCTCGTCGTCGTCAGCCACGACTTGGACCTGGTTTCCCGGATCTGTGCCCGCGGTGTCCTGCTTGAGCACGGAAATGTATTGTTCGATGGGCCGATCAGCGAAGCGGTAAGCAGGCTCCGCAGCTAGTCGGCAGACTCCGCTGCCGCGCGGCAGCCGCTAGTGTGGAGGCAGGTCCTTCGGCCCTGCCATCAGGCATGAGAGAAAAGGCACGAGAATCGTGAAGATTGCTGTAATTGCGTTGGGTAAGATCGGCCTGCCCTTGGCCGTCCAGTTTGCATCCAAGGGTCATGAGGTCGTCGGCGTCGACGTGAACCGGCAGGTTGTCGACCTCGTCAACGCCGGAATGGAACCATTTCCTGGCGAAGCCCGGTTGCAGGAACAACTTTCCGAGCTGGTGCCGGCAGGAAAGCTCCGGGCGACGACCGATTACGCGGATGCGGTCCCCGAAGCGGACGCTGTAGTTCTCGTTGTGCCGCTGTTTGTCGACGCGGACGCGAATCCTGATTTCGGGTGGATGGACGCGGCCACCGCCGAACTGGCAAAGCACCTGACCCCTGGCACCCTGGTCTCCTACGAAACCACCCTCCCGGTCGGCACCACCCGGACCCGGTGGAAACCGGCACTGGAATCGGCCTCGGGCCTGGTCGAGGGGCAGGACTTCCACCTCGTGTTCTCGCCGGAGCGCGTGCTCACCGGCCGGGTGTTCGAGGACCTGCGCAAGTACCCCAAGCTGGTAGGCGGACTTTCCGAAGAAGGGGCAGCCAAAGCGGTCGAGTTTTATCAGGCCGTGCTCGACTTCGACGAGCGGACTGATCTGGCCCGTCCGAATGGCGTCTGGGACCTGGGCTCCGCCGAGGCGTCGGAGATGGCGAAACTGGCGGAAACCACCTACCGCGATGTGAACATTGGACTCGCGAATCAGTTTGCCCGCTATGCCGCCACGGCAGGCATCGACATCTACCAGGTCATCGAGGCCGCCAACTCCCAGCCCTACAGCCACATCCACACGCCGGGAATCGCTGTCGGAGGACATTGCATCCCGGTGTATCCGCGGTTGTACCTCTGGAACGATCCGGAAGCCACGGTGGTGCGCGCAGCCCGCGCGGCCAACGCCGACATGCCGTCCTACACCATCGGGCTGCTCGAGGGAGCTTATGGCGACCTGGCAGGTGCCCGCGTGGTGGTACTCGGCGCTGCGTACCGCGGCGGCGTCAAGGAGACGGCATTTTCCGGTGTCTTCGACGCCGTCAAGGCACTCGAACTGCGCGGCGCCGCTGCCCTCGTCCATGACCCGCTGTACACCGACGAGGAACTTCAGAAGCTGGGCTTCCAGCCCTACCACCTGGGGGAGTCCGCAGACGCGGCCGTAGTCCAGGCGGACCACGCCGGGTACCGCACGCTGGGGCCGCAGGACCTCCCGGGTGTCCGGGTGTTCATCGACGGCCGCCGGGTGAGCAGCCCCGAGGCGTGGGACGGCGTCCAGTACCGCGTCATCGGCAAGGCATGACCCCGGTAGATTCGCCGATCACTTCTTCCCTTTCACAGGAGATCCACGATGAATAACATTGCCCCGAGCGCTGATGTTTCGGACCGCGCCGTGCTGGGCGCCGGCACCAAGATATGGCACCTGGCCCAGGTGCGCGAGGACGCCACCTTGGGTGAAAACTGCATTGTCGGCCGCGGCGCCTACGTGGGCACCGGTGTCCACATCGGCGACAACACCAAGATCCAGAACTACGCGCTGGTCTACGAGCCCGCCAAGCTGGGGAAGGGCGTCTTCATCGGACCCGCAGTGGTCCTCACGAACGACACCTACCCCCGCTCCGTCAGCCCAGATGGATCGTTGAAGAGCGCGCACGACTGGACCCCGGTGGGCGTCACCATCGAAGATGGTGCGTCCATCGGCGCTCGAGCCGTCTGCGTGGCGCCGGTGACGATCGGACGCTGGGCGACCATCGCCGCAGGCGCTGTCGTCACGAAGGATGTGCCCGCCTTCGCCTTGATGGCCGGAGTACCGGCCAAACGGCTCGGTTGGGTCGGGAAGGCCGGCTTCCCGCTGCGTGAGGTGGACGGGTTCTGGGTGTGCCCCGAGACGGGCGCCAAATATGTTGAAGAAGAAAATTTCCTGAAAGAGGCAGAGGACAACGCATGAGCCTGGACTTTATCCCCGCAGCAAAGCCGATCATCGGCGATGAAGAGCGGGCGGCCGTAGATGCCGTACTCGCCTCCGGAATGTTGGCCCAAGGCAAGCAGGTAGCGGAGTTTGAAACCGAATTCTCTTCGGTGCTCGTGGACGGGCGCGCGGCCGTTGCCGTGAACTCCGGCACCTCCGGCCTCCACCTCGGTCTCCTCGCCGCCGGCGTTGGGCCTGGCGACGAAGTGATTGTGCCGTCCTTCACCTTTGCCGCCACCGGCAACGCGGTGGCACTGACCGGCGCGACTCCGGTCTTCGCTGACATCGAGCTGGACCACTACACCCTGGATACAGACCACGTCGCTTCGCTGATTACGGAGAAGACCAAGGGCATCATGCCGGTCCACCTGTACGGCCACCCCTTCGACGTCGAGGGCCTCGGCCGGCTTGCCGCGGGGCGGGGCATCGATCTCTATGAGGACGCAGCCCAGGCCCATGGAGCCAGTTTTAACGGCAAGAAGGTGGGCAGCTTCGGCACCTTCGCCATGTTCAGCCTGTACCCGACCAAGAACATGACCTCCGGTGAGGGCGGCATGGTCACGACGTCGGACGCCGCCGTCGAGCACAAACTTCGGCTGTTGCGCAACCAGGGTATGGAGAAGCAATACGAGAACGAGCTCGTCGGCTTCAACGCCCGCATGACTGACCTCCACGCCGCCATCGGCCGCGTCCAGCTCACCAAGGTGCTCGGCTGGACCGCGCAGCGGCAGCAGAACGCGGCATTCCTCGACGCCAACCTGGAAAACGTCGGAACCCCGGCAGTCAAGGCCGGGGCGGGCCACGTCTACCACCAGTACACCATCCGGGTTCCCGAGGACCGCGACGGGCTGGCCAAGGCGCTGCGGGATGAGTACAACATCGGAACCGGCGTGTACTACCCGGTCCCGAACCACCGGCTTCCGTCCTTCAACCGGACGGAAGACCTGCCCAACACGGAGACGGCCGCCAAGGAAGTGCTCTCCCTGCCGGTTCACCCGTCCCTGAGCCAGGACGACCTCGAGCGGATCGTCGCTGCTGTCAACGCCGTGGCAAAGGCCGGTGCCTGAGATGGCGAATCTGCGCGTCGGCCTGATCGGGCTGGGAATGATGGGCCGGCACCATGCCCGGGTTCTTCGCGAGTTGCCCGGCGTCGATCTGGTGGCTGTGGCGGACGCCTATGGCGATCCGCACGGCGTGGCCGGGGGCCTGACGGTGCTGTCCTCGGTGGAGGAGCTTATTGCCCAGGGCCTGGACATGGCGGTCGCCGCCGTCCCCACGGGGATGCATGAGGAAGTTGGTCTGGCTCTGGCCGAGGCCGGCGTCCACACTCTCGTGGAGAAGCCGATTGCCGAAAGTGCCGCGGCGGGCCAACGCCTCGTGGATGCTTTCGATGCCAAAAATCTCGTTGGGGCTGTGGGCCACATCGAGCGGTTTAATCCTGCGCTGCAGTCGCTGCGGAAGAGGATTGAAGCTGGCGAGCTCGGTGAGGTTTACCAGATTGCCACACGCCGGCAGGGTCCCTTCCCGTCGCGCATCGCCGACGTCGGGGTTGTGAAGGACCTGGGCACGCACGATATCGACCTGACCGCCTGGCTCGCCCAGAGCCGCTTCGAGTCGATCTTCGCCCATGTCACCACACGCAGCGGCCGCCCGCATGAAGACATGGTGGCGGCGACAGGGCAGTTGGAATGCGGCGTCATCACCAATCACCTGGTGAACTGGCTCTCCCCCATGAAAGAGCGCCTGGTAATCGTCACCGGCGAAAAGGGCGCTTTCGTGGCCGACACGGTCACGGCGGACCTGACGTTCTTCGAAAACGGCACCGTAGCCACGGAGTGGGACTCAATGGCCGCCTTCCGGGGTGTTTCCGAGGGCAACATGACCCGGCTTGCAATCGCCAAACCCGAACCGCTGCGCACGGAACACGAGGCCTTCCGCGACGCCGTCCTGGGGCTGCGCAATGACGTCGTGACCATGCGCGAAGGCCTGGACACGCTGTGCGTTGCCGAGGCCGTGCTGGAGTCCGCGCGCAGCGGGCAGATGGTCAAAGTCGACGCCTCATGACGGGCCGTCCCCGTTTGAGGGTCGCGGTCGCCACCCGGCTTTTCACGCCCGAAGTGGGGGCCGCTGCCTTTCGTCTCCAGGCCCTGGTAGACGGGCTGGTGGCGGCGGGGGCGGAAGTCCACGTCGTGACCACCCGCGCCCCCGGCGGGGCCTCGGCCGGCAGTGTCCCGTTCGGAATCAGCCGTTGGCCCGTATTACGGGACCGGGGCGGCAATGTCCGCGGCTATCTCCAGTACCTGAGCTTCGACATACCGGCCTTCTTCCGCCTGCTGGTTCAGGGTGCGGATGTAGTTGTCTCCGAACCGCCACCCACCACCGGACTGGTGGTGGCCCTCAGCAGCTGGCTCCGCCGCCGTCCGTTCGTGTACTACGCTGCGGACGTGTGGAGTGAAGCGCTGTCCGCAACCGACGTGCCCGGCGTCGTCATCGGCATAATGCGGCGTGTCGAAGGTTTCGTGCTGCGACGTGCCGCCTGCGTCATCGCCATTTCTGACGCCGTCGCCGAGCAAGTCGAGAAGTTCGGCGTGCCGGCGGAGCGGCTCCGTGTGGTGGCCAACGGGGTCGACACCTCGGTCTTCAACCCCAAGGGCGAGGCCGCGGCCAGTGACCGGCCTTATTTCGCCTACACCGGAACCATTTCAGAATGGCAGGGAGCCGACGTTTTTGTCCGCGCCCTGCCGATCGTGCAGGGGAAATATCCCGACGCCGAGATCCGCTTTTTCGGGCAGGGCACGGATGAGCAGGCCCTCCGGGCGCTGGCGGCCGAGGTCGCTCCTGGAAGCGTGGTGTTCGGCGGAGTCGTTCCGCCCCGGCAGGCAGCGGACTGGCTTCGGGGAGCCGCAGCAGCACTCGTCAGCATCAAACCAGGCCAGGGCTATGACTTCGCCAAGCCGACCAAAATCTATGCGGCCGCAGGCTGCGGGACTCCGGTGATTTTTGCCGGGGCCGGCGAGGGGGCAGCAGTGGTGGCTGGAAACGGACTCGGCGAAGCCGTCGACCACGACCCCCATGCAGTGGCGGCGGCAATGATCGCCGCGCTCGAAACCGACGACTCCGGCCGTGGACACCGCTCGCAGTGGGTGGCGGACCACGCTTCCCTCGCGGCGGCAGGGCAGGCCGCGGCGGCCGTCATTGCCACGGTGGCGAGGACCCGCCGATGAAGATTCTTGTGGTTACCACCTGGTTCCCCAGCGCGGGCTCGCCGGCCCAGGCCCCCTTCAACCTGGAGCACGCGAAGGCGATCCAACTCCGGCACGACGTCCGGGTGCTGCATGTGCGGCTGGGCAGCAGGCTGCCCGCGGGCGCAGAATCATATGCCGGCCTGCCTGTGCGGCGGGTCTCCCTCGACCCCCGCCGGCCGTGGACGGCACTGTCTGTGCTCCGCATGCTGCTGCGGGAAAGCTCGACGGCGGATGTGCTGCACACGATGGCCTTTTCCTCGGCACTCGTAGCGGCCCTGCCAGCGGTCCTGCGACGGATCCCCTGGGTTCACTCGGAGCACTGGAGCGGTGTCACGAACCCGCGGAATGTCGCCGGGATGTGGCCACGTTTTGCCTGGTTGCGATGGGTCCTGCGTCTTCCCCACGCCGTGACCGGAGTGACTGCGGAACTCGTGGAGAAACTGCAGGCGTTCGCACGGCCACAGGCTGCCGTGCTGGTTCCCTGCGTCGTTGCCAACGAGCGCCCGCTGCAGCCGCTGCCCGCCGGGGAAGGGCTGCGCCTGGCCGCTGTTGGCGGGTTGGTTCCGGGAAAGCGCCCGCTGCTGGCCATCCGGACCGTGGCAGCGCTGAAGGAATCGGGCCACGACGTGCACCTCAGCTGGGTGGGGGAAGGACCCCTCCGGAGGGAGGCCGAAGAACTGATAGATCAATTGAAGCTCTGCGGGAACGTCACACTGGTCGGCGCGGTAGCACCGGCCGAAGTCTTCGCCTTCTTCGAACAGGCCCATCTATTCTTCCTCCCGACTGCGCATGAGAACTTCTTCACGTCGGCGGCCGAGGCCCTCTCCGCCGGCCGGCCCGTCGTCGTTCCACGAGTAGGGGGATTCACCGACTACGTGACACCAGCGAACGGCGTCCTGGTGAACAACGCTTCGCCGGAGTCCCTGGCGGCCGCGATCGTGGAGGCCCGCCGGACCTTTGCGGAGGTGGAGCCCTCCACCATCGCTGAGCCCATCCGGGCCAGATTCAGCCGAACCACTGTCGGCCGGCTCTTCGAGGACGTCTACGGCCGGGCGTTCGCCACCGCAGGACACACAGGACGGAGCCGAGGTGAATAACGGTGCAACCGGTGCAGCCCCGGCGGTGGACGTGGTCATCGCAGTGCACAGCAGCACCCGGCCCGTGGCAAGGGCGCTCGCCTCGATTGCGGCGGCCGGCCTGGAGTTGAACGCCCCGGAAGGAGTCCGGGCCACGGTCGTGTGCCACAACATCGCCAGGGACGAGATTTCCAGGAACGTTCCACCCGAGCTGGCTGCTGCCACCAGGTTCCTGGAACTCCGGGACGGGATTCCCAGCCCGGCCGGGCCGTTCAACTATGCGCTGCAGCAGGCCACGGCCGAATTCGTTTGCATTCTTGGCAGCGATGACTATCTTGAGCCTGGCGCTCTTCGCCAGTGGCTGGAGCTCGCTCGCAGCCACTCCTCCGCGATGGTCATCGCCCCGCAGCGACATGCCGGCGGGGCGCTGGTGCGGACTCCACCGGTCCGGGTCGGCAGGCGGTTCGATCTGGATCCGGTCAAGGACCGCCTGAGCTACCGCACCGCCCCACTGGGCCTCCTGCGACGCAGTGAAATTCAACGGCTCGGCCTTGAATTCAGCGCGGATCTGCGGACGGGGGAGGACCAGATATTCTCTGCCAAACTATGGTTCGGCGGCGGCCGGATCGACTACGCCCGGGGGGCCGGCAAATACGTAGTTGGCGCCGACGCGGAGGACCGGGTCACCGGTCAGCGACGGGAGATAGGCGAGTTGTTCGCCTTTGCCCTGGAATTGGTTGCCGACCCCTGGTTCGTGGCGCTTCCCCTGGCCCAGCGCCAGGCCCTGGTCACCAAGGTGCTCCGGGTGCACGTATTTGGCGTAATTCTCCCCCGCGCGGACCAAGGCGGCTGGACGGATGCGGAGCGCGAGGAACTCGCGCGCGTGGCCGGTACGCTGCTGGCCGCGGCGCCGGGGGCGGATCGGCCTTTGTCCCTGGCGGACGCCCGGCTGCTCCGCAACATTCTTAGCCCTGGCCCGTTGGCCGAGATGTTGGCAGCGGCAGCATCGCGCCGCAGGTTCGGGCGGCCGCATACCCTGATCGCGTCGACCCCGGCGGCGCAGCTGCATCCAGAAGCGCCGCTGCGGTTCATGGCGGCGTCCGCGTTGCTTTAAAGCAGCAGGGGCGGCAACGGACTTTGTTTCGCCCGTTCCCGCCCCGGCAAGGTGCCGGCGCTTGCTACTTTCTGCCGGACACCGCGTTGAAGTTCAGCAGCGCGTCCACGATCTTCTCGGCGGCGTGCCCGTCGCCGTACGGGGCCGCGTCCGTGGGCTCGGGGGCGGGCCGCTTCACCGTGTCGGCCAGGATGGAGAGGTCCTCGCTCACGAGAACGTTCCACTGTGATTCGAGGGTCTCAACCCACTCTGTCTCGGGACGGATCGTCGTGCACGGCACCCGCAGCAGGAAGGCTTCCTTCTGGAGGCCTCCCGAGTCGGTGACAACGCCTGCACTGTTGAGGACGGCGTTGACCAGTTGCGGGTAGGCCAGCGGCGGGCATACCCGGATGCTTCCCTGCTCCAGCGTCAGTCCGTGACGTTCTGCCAGACTGACCAGGCGAGGATGGGCGAGCAGGAGGACAGGACGGTCCAGGGAGGCCAGGGACGCCAGGATTGACCGGAGACGGGACGGTGAGTCCGTGTTGTCAGGCCGGTGGATCGTGCTGACGTAGTATCCCTGCGGGGCCACGTCCAGGGGGAGTGGCTCCTTCCGGCTCTCCAGCAGGGCACGGACCTGGTAAAGGACGTCGGTCATGACGTCGCCGACGAGGACGGTCTTGGCGGCGAGGCCCTCGTTGGCCAAGTGGTCAACGGCCACGTGCGTGGGGGCCAACAGCAGGTCCGCGGCGTGGTCGGTCAGGACGCGGTTGTGTTCTTCGGGCATGCGACGGTTAAATGAACGCAGCCCCGCCTCGAGGTGAGCCAGGGGAATATGCATCTTGACCGCGGCTATGGCAGCGGCCAAGGTGGAATTCGTGTCGCCGTATACCAGGACGCAGTCTGGTTTGGCCTCTTCCAGGATCTCCTCGAGGCCTCCGAGCATGGCCCCCGTCTGTGCGCCGTGCTTGCCGGACCCCACGCCGAGGTTGAAATCGGGCGCTGGAATACCCAGGTCACGGAAGAAAACATCGCTCATGAGTTCGTCATAGTGCTGGCCGGTGTGGGCAATCAGGTGCTCCGCCCGGCCGGTGATAGCTGACGCGATCGGCGCGAGCTTTACAAACTGTGGTCTTGCGCCGACGACGCTGAGAATACGCATACTCCCAGCTTATGCGATAGCCGCCCCCCGCCACGGCGGCTGTGACCCCGCGCACCCGTCGGTACCGGGCGCAGCATGGTTAGCAGGCGTTGACCTTGAACAATTTGGCCGCGCCCTGATGGTCCACGAGTTCAACCTTTGCCCCCGGGGTCGCCAGCACGTTGTCGAACGCGGGATATGCCTGAGCCTCCACGAAGTTGAGGATGTAGAAGCGGCCGAAGTCGAGGATGTAGCGCACGTGCTCTTTCTCCGCGAGCTGGCAGGTTTCAGCTCCCCTTTGCGACGTCGTTAGGTCCATCGCAATCTTGCGAAGATCGGCGTCGGGCCCCGGCGAAAGGTGGTACTGGGTGACGCGGCGACCAGATATGGCGAAGGCCAGCGGCCCGCCGTTGAACGGGTTGACGCCGATAACTGCATCCTTCGGGACAGTCGAATCGAGTCGGGACATCAGGGCGAATTCATCACTGGATACAGCCCAGCCCGGGGCAAAGGAATATGAGTTGCTGATCTTGGTCGACACTGCGGTCAGCCCGGGGCTATGGACGCGATCCACCAGGGTGGAGAGTACGAGCGCAAGAATCGCAGCTGCTGCGACGGCGTACAGGCTCCCGGATCCCCTGAACTCAGGGAGGCCAAGCCGTCGGCCGGCGCCACGTTTCGCGCCGATGCGCCGGAGCCATCCCCTGACCGCGGACACCAGGCCGTCAGCACCCACGCTGGCAAGGACAATCATGAACAACGGCACCAAGGCCGCGAGCCGGTACGGATCCTGGTACCAGCTGCCGATCGTGAAATGCCGGAAGCGGCCCTGATACATGACGACGGCGACGACGTAGAGGGCAGCGGCAATGAGTGCGCAGGCAATAATCCAGCCGCCTCTCCGCCGCCAGATGATGGTGATGATGCCGACCAGGGCCGCCACCGATGCGACCATTGTGTCGCCGCCGCCGAGGAGTGTGCCCGTAGCGACGTCGCCCACGGCCTGCTCCAGGGTCCGGCTGGGTTGCCAGCTGTCGAAGTTCAGGAGCAATGCCTGCCAGACGATAAGGAAAGCGGTAGCCGCCGCCAGACCCCAAAGGACTGTCAGCCCGATTGACCTATTGCCGGCTGTGGAGCGGATGCGGGCACGCATCTGGGAGAACCACGCGGCGGCAATGAGCGGGACGGAGAACGCCAGGAGTGCCGTGACACCGTTGGGCTGCGAAAGGAACAACGCCGCAACCGCGATTGCCAGGAAGGACCAGAGGCTGACGTCGTCCAGGAATCTTTCGCGCCCGGCTCGGAACAGCCCCACAAGGATGAGCAGCGCCAGAGGCAGCAAGCTGTAGGCAAGGGTATTGGGATAGAGCGGGCCCCACTGGAGCAATTGGAAAGGGAACATCCAGAAGCCGCCACTGAGGGCACCGGCAACCACAAGCGGCAGGACGCGGGGACCGACGATGCCGCGGACCAGCATGATGCAGGCGAAGGGCCACAGGAGCGCGCTCACCGCTACGACCACGGCGTTCTCGCTGACGAAGACGTCGTTGTTGGTCAACTGGGCCACGAGGGCAGCCAGCGAGTGCCATACGGACGGGTAGATGGCAATCCCGGAATCCGGGCTGAGCATCCGTCCCAACGTCAGGGACGAGGCATGGCCGGTTTCGAGGATGTACCGGATCGCATTGAGGTGAAAGATATTGTCGTACACCTGCGCGAAGTTTCCGGGCTTGCCGATGGCAGGGAGCAGACGGTTGAGAATAAGGGTGGAGCCCGCCACCATGCCGCCCAGGATTGCCGCCCATTGGACGGAGGGCGCCACCGAGGCTGGAGCGACTGCGGCAACCCGTCCTTTTAAGGATCTCCGTAACAGGAATGCCAGGCCCGTGCAGATTGCTGTCACGAGCAGATAGCTTAGGAGCCCCCAGTCCAGCCGGAGCAGTCCTCCCACCACACCCGCGAGCCCTATGAGTCCGCAGGAGGCCAAGGGGGACATTGCCGCGGAGGCAAAGCCCTTGGCGCCCAGCGCCCTCGCGAGCATCAACCCGGGGAGAAACATCAAGAGTGCGGCCACGGCGATAGCGGGAAACGCCTGCCACCAGTTCATTAATGCTCCTGCTCGTCCGAATTATCGACTCGAGTCTAGCAAGCGAGACTGGTGACCTTGCGCCGGTGATCCTCCAGCAACGGCCCCGATGGTGGCGCGGGTTCCGTTATCAGAGTGCGGAGACCGGTGCTGTGAAAACGCCGGTCGCGGCACGCAGTCTCTCGCTGAAGTAGTGGCGGAGCGTTGAATCGCGGGACAGGGAGTCCTGCAGTCGTGGTGTAAGCAATGCCCCCCTGCGTCCGGAGCTCCGGTAATCTGCCGCCAGCGCGCGCAACTGCCGAAGCTCACCGGCCGCGCCCGCGGCCTTGATGAGGGCGAGGTCACGACGGCCGATACTTGGAATGGAACCGCCGGCAAACGCCAGGACCCTGTCGGCCACGGCGCGCCAGTAGAGTCTTTCGTCGGGATCCCACAGCGGGGGCCGGCCGGGGGAGTCTGGGGCGTCAGCGCGCCTGAGCAGGGCCCCGATGCCGTGCACCCTCAGGATCTTGTGCGCGATGGCGCGCCTTTCCGGCGTCGATGCCCCCTGCAGCCAGTCCGTATCAAGCAGGTGTTCCAGCCACGCGAACTCCTGTCTTAGCGGCCGGATTGAGCTGGTCACGCGGGCCGGACCCGAATCATCCGTCTGGCGGTACGCGGGCGCGCCGTACGGATAGCAAATGGCACCGGAACGGAACCACAGCCGCAGCGTCGGCTCAATGTCTTCGCCGGTAAGGATACCCTCGGTGTAGCCGAACCCCAGTGCGAGCAGGCTCTCTCGGCGTAGCAGGCCGTAGGGCACGCTGCGGTACGCCAGCCCGTCCCGGAGGGGGTGAAGGATCCTGGGCTTTGACGGTCGAATTCGTGGGGACTGAAGAATGTTGCCCGACGGGGTCCGTAACGGTGCGATCACTGCAGCGGCGGCACGCTTCTCGGCCACTTGCCACCACGACAGCAGCGACCCGGGTTCCAGATAGTCGTCCGAGTCGAGGAAGCTCATGTAGGTCGCACTGCTGCGGGCCAGGGCGTAGTTGCGGGGGCCGGCCGGTGACGCCACGCCGTCGGTGTGGGCGAGATAGGTGACACCGGCGACACCGGAAGGAAATCCGGGCTGAGTCAGGCCGTCCGCCGGAAGGTTGTGGAGCACGACCGTCACGTTCAAGTCGACGCCGCGGCTGGCCAGCGCGGAGCGCTGCCCAGTGACGGACGCTATTGCACGCGTTATCGGCCGCGCTGGATCATGGACCGGGATGACGACTTCGATGCTTTGGCGCATGGACTAAGCACTCCTGAACGAGGTTATTTGGGGAGTCCCGCGATAACCTTACTGGGTGCAAAACGAAACTCGGGATTCATCGGCGCCGGCTCAGATCTTGCATGCGCCGTCCCCCGGGAGCCGTCGGGACAAGGCGGCAGGGATGAGGGCCGATCCTCATGTACTTCAATTCAACGATTGCGCTTTCGTGGCCCGGACCATGGTCCGGGCGGCCGGCCGGGCAGGTAAGAAGTGGGACTATTTGCCGCCCGAACTTGTGCGTCCCCTGACGCCTGCGCCGGCAAACCCGGTCATGGCCCGGGCGCGCTTTGTCCCGTTTCTCGCCCGTAGGGCCGCAAAGCTCTGGCAGGCGGACGTCGTCCATGTCCACTACGCCACCAGTGCGCGGTTGCTCCGGGAACGGGGTATGCCGAGGCGTCCATACGCCCTGACGTTGCATGGAACCGACATTCGTAAACAGTGGACCGATCCTGCCTTCCACGATGAGATCCAGCGGGCTATCGACGGCGCCGTGTACGTCTTTTACGCGAACAATGACACCGCCGAAAACGCGTTGGCGGCACGCCCCGATGCCGAATTTCTGCCTGCATTGGTTGACGCAGCCAGTCTCCCGGCCTGGCGGCCGGACGCCCGGCCGACCATTCTCTTTGTCTCGCGCTGGGACGAGGACAAGGGGGTGGAGCGGCAGTTGAGCCTGGCTCGCCGGCTTCGGCGCGCGGTCGCTCCGGAAGTGCGAATTCTCGGACTGAACTGGGGGCCGGGGGCGGGGCGGGCGGCTGAGGCGGGCGTGACGTTGCTGGAGCGCATGTCGCAAGAGGAATACCACCGCGTTATGTCCGGGGCCCATGTCTGCGTCGGTCAGGCGACCAACAATTTCGCCACCAGCGAGTTCGAGGCCCTGTGCATGGGCGTGCCGCTCGCCGCCGTCGGGGCGCGCCTGGCGCGGCCGGACGACGGCTCGACGCCCCCGGTTCTGGAGGGAACGGAGGACGATGTGGTGGCACAGGTCCTCGAGGCGCTCAAGGACCCACCGGCTGCCGCGCGTACGCTGGGCGGGTCCACCTGGGCCCTGCCTAGATATGACGCGGCGGCGTACGTGGACCGCCTGGAGGATCTCTACCGGAGAATCGCCGGCCGGTAGGGGACTGGCCGGCGATTCCCGGAGGCGACCGGGCTGCCTACAGCGCGCGTGCCTCCGGGCGCGCCGCCTCACCTGCGGCGGGGGCGCCGCCGTCAAGAGTGTGAAGGCCTGCGAGAGCAGCCTGCTGGGCGAAGTCCGGATTGATGCGGATGACCTCGTCGAAAATCCCCTGCGAAACGATAGTGCCGTCCTTCATGAAGCAGATCTGGTCGTTGTGCCGGATCGTGGAGAGACGGTGAGCCACGGAGATTACGGTGATCTCCCCGTGCAGTTCGCTAATTGCATTAGCGACTGCAGCCTCAGTGGACGTGTCCAGCGCACTGGTAGCCTCGTCGAGCACCAGGACCAGGGGATCCATGTACAGGGCACGGGCAATGCCCAGGCGCTGGCGTTGTCCGCCTGACAGGGCCAGCCCCCGCTCGCCGACCCGGCCATTGATTCCACCCGCGCGGGTATTGACGGTGTCGAGGAGCTGGGCGCGTTCCAGCGCGCTTCGGACTTTGGCCTCGTCAATGTCGCCGCCCCAGCTCAGGGCCACATTCTGGGCGACGGTGCCGTCGAAGATCGCTACATCCTGGGGCACATAGCCCACACGCTTGCGCCAATCGGAAAGCACGTCCTCGAGCGGCACGCCGTCGAGGGTCATGGTGCCTTTCGATGGGGTCAACAAGCCCAGGAAGATGTCGATGAGGGTGGACTTGCCAGCACCCGATTGCCCCACGATTCCCACTGACGAGCCGATGGGCAGCCTGAGGCTGATATTGGTGACCGCCGGCCCCTCTGCCCCCGGATAGGTGAATTCAACGTCCTTCAGTTCGAGCATTTTCGGCTCGTTGGTGATGGGGGTCTTGCCCAACTTCTCGGCGTTCTCCCGGAAGACGGCCGCTTCCTTGATATCTCGCATCACGATCTCGGTGTAGGGAAGAGTCGACTGGATCAGGGTTATCTGACCTTGGACCGTGGTCAGTGCCGGCACCAGCTTGAAGCCCGCCAGACCGAAGATCGCGACAGATGACATCGCAGTTTCTATGCCGCCAATCATGTAGCCCACCGCACCAATCAGCAGGAAGCCGCCGATCAGGGCCATGTCGATCACGAACTTGGGGACCGAACTGATGAACCTGATGTTCGACCGTGAACGGGCCGCACGTTCCCGGCTGTGCAGGACGATGCCGCCTACTTCTTCCGCCTTGTCGCGCAGGGTGATTTCCTTGAGTGCCCCGAGCATTTCAGACACCAGAGTGGACATGCGCTGCGCGGCGTCGCGGTTGACCTTTCCTGCCTCATAAGACTTCTTTGAGAGCCACAAGTAAAGGAACGCCGCGATGATCCCGAGATAAAGGACAGTGGACAAAGCGGTCTGCCAGGATGCAGCGACCAGCACCACGAGCACCGATGCGAAAGTCAGCGCCTGGGCCGGCAGCGTGACAGCCGGGAACAGCACACCCGATACGGTGTTGGCGATTCCGACGTCGATCATCCGGACGAGCTCAGTGGTGGACCGCTTCATCCGTTCCGTCCACGGAGCACGGATGTAGCTCTGGAACAGAATGGAGCCAATCTCAAGTTCGTAGTCGGCAAACCGGCGGGTGGACACCCATTGAAGCCAGATGCTGAGCACGGACTTCAGGATCATGACCATGGCCGAGGAGACGAGGATCAAGAGACTCGTCTCCTGAGTGACCGTTCCAATAACAGGCAGTGTCATCGTCCCGCCCTTGAGAATCTGGTTCAATACCAAAGCAAAGACGCCCAGCGCCGCCGAGTCGAGGAGCGAAAGAACGGCCGAGAGCACGCCAAAGAGGGTGAGGAAGCGCCTCGCATTGTCGGGGAGAAGAGGCAGCAGCTCGCGCATCGTGCGGCGCAGTTGTTTCAAGGAGTACTCCAAAGCGGCGGGGAAGAATCCTTTCCATACTACGCGGGGTGCTGTCTGGGCCCCTTTTGCCGGCGCCGGACGGATGAACGCCCAGCGGCCCAAATCGACGGTGATGACTGTGGAATACTTGATGGGTGAGTCGCACTTGGATAGTCATACCTATGTACAACGAGGCCTCCGTCGTTGGCGGGGTGATCGACGGAATCCGCCAAGAATTTCCGAATGTCGTGTGCGTCGACGACGGAAGCAGCGACGGCTCGCAGGATGTGGCCAGGAAAGCTGGCGCTGTGGTCGTCCAACACCCGGTCAACTTGGGCCAGGGGGCGGCACTTCAGACAGGCTTCGAGTATGCGCTCCAGGATCCTGAACTTGACTGCATCGTAACGTTCGACGCCGATGGTCAACACCGGGTTGAGGACGCCAAAGCAATGGCTGACCGTGTGCGGACAGGCGAAGCCGACCTGGTTCTGGGCTCACGGTTCTTGGACGGCCGGACGAAACTTTCCCCGGCAAAGCGTCTGGTGCTGCGGACCGCTGCGGTCCAGTCCCGGCTGGCGACCGGAATGGCGCTGACCGACGCCCACAATGGGTTGCGCGCCATTGGGCCGAACGTCGCCCGCAAGATCCACCTCACACAGAACAGGATGGCGCACGCCTCGGAGTTGATCCACCAGGTGTCCGAGATCAAGCCGCGCTGGGTGGAACACCCCGTGGAGATCATCTACACGGATTACTCAAAGGCAAAAGGCCAGTCCTTGCTGAACTCCGTCAACATCATCGCTGACCTTCTGTTTAGGTGAGAAATTGCAGATCATAGTCCAAATAGTCCTCGTCCTGGCCGTCATCGTCGTCTCCCTCGCGCTCATGCGGGGCGGTTCAAATGCCCGGCACCTCGCCATCCGCCGGATCATGCTGGTGATTTTCGCAGTGGTGGCGGCGTTGTCGATTTTCTTCCCGGAACTGCTGACCATGCTCGCCCGTTCCCTGGGCATTGGCCGCGGCACAGATCTTGTCCTCTACGGGCTGATCGTCAGCTTCATGGTTTTCATGGCCACAACCTACCAGCGCTTCCGGCACATGGAGACAACGCTCACCCAACTTTCCCGGCGGATCGCCATTGACGAAACCCCCCGCCCCTGGCTTAAGGATGCGCCGCAGACCACTTCGACCTTGTTCTCGGAACGGATGCGGGAGACCGAGTGACGGTTCTCAGGTCACGCCCGGAAGGTAGCACCGACGTCGCTTCGCTTCGCGACTATTCACTGGACATCCTGCGAATTCTCAGTATTTGCGGCGTCGTCGCGATCCACCTCTTCGGGTACGTTGTTGGGCACTCCGAGCGCGGGTCACGCAACTGGTGGCTGGGGGCAACCCTGGATATCCCCTTCATCTGGGTGGTTCCGGTTTTCGTGATGATCTCGGGCGCACTCCTGCTGGCGCCCCAAAACAGGGTCCTGGCGCCACGATCCTTTTACCGCAAGCGGGCGGTGCGGCTGCTGCCGGCACTTATCGTGTGGCACTTGATCTATCTGGTTGGAGTCCGCTGGCTGATGCGCGGGGAAGAGCTGGCGCCGGCCAGGGTGGTCCAGCTGCTCTTTGACGGCTCCGTCTTCACCCAGCTGTATTTCCTTTGGCTGATTCTGGGCCTTTACATGGTTGCTCCGCTCATCACGGTGTTCCTGCAGGACGGCGGCCCTCGGCGGGCCCAGACCCTTGCGGTCGTGCTGTTGGCCGCCACCGCGCTGGCTTATATGGCTCCTGGAATCGCAGCGGCGCTGGGCTTCGCCAGGCCGATCAGCCTGAACATCTTCACTCACTGGCTGCCATACGTCGGCTACTTCGTGGCTGGCCGCGCGCTGAGGGACGTCAAGCTCAGCGGACTGTCCCTTGTCGCCGCCGTCGCGGCCGCACTTGGTTTGGCGGGACTGGTTCTGTGGCAGTACGGACACCCGGGGCAGGCAGGGTTGCTGAGCGTGGTCTCGCCGGTCAGCTACCTCTCGCTGACCGTCATGATGTTGGCCATTGCGGTATTCCTCTCGGCCAAGTCCATTTTCAGCCGCGTCACCCCTGCACCCGCGACCGGCCGGATGCTGGTCACCCTCTCCGGAGCTTCCTTCGGCGTATTCCTCATCCACCTGCTGGTCTTCGAGGTCATCAGGCTCAACGTCCCGGCGGTCTTCGACGGCAAGTCCATCGCGGCGGCCATCGCAAGCTTCGCGGCTACCCTCACCGTAAGCTTTTCCGTCTCTGTCCTTGCAGGGCGGACTCCGTTCCTACGGAACATTTTTTAGCGGCAGACATTCACGCCCGCGGCGCCGGCGGGACCCATCCTGGCGTGAAGGTTGGCCTCGCGGTCTGGAATGATGGAGGCATGACTGCCTTGCCCCGACTTCTCATCATTTCCTTCTCGCCGATCCGGTCTGACCCGCGCGTGCTCAAACAGGTGGGTCTCTTCAGCGGCAAGTATCACCTCATCACGTGCGGCTACGGGGCCGCGCCGGATGGCGTGGATGAACACCTCGCCTTGTCGGCCGACGCTATTGGCTGGCCTTCGGACAGGATCGGGCTGCTGGGCCGTCGCTACCGGCGCGCCTACGACCAAATGTCGGCGGTCCAGCAGGCGCGGAAGCTGCTGGCCGGCGTTCGCGTTGATGTCATCCTTGCCAATGACCTGAACACGCTGCCGTTGGCCTTGGAACTGGAACCGAAATACGGTGTCCATTCCGATCTCCATGAGTTTGCGCCCAAGGAAAAGGACGACGACCTCAAGTGGCGTCTGTTCGTCGCACCGTACATGCGGTGGCTCTGCCGCACGTACCTGTCCCGGGCCCGCTCCCTCACTACGGTCGCCCCTGGCATCGCGGCGCAGTACACCCGGGACTTCGGGGTCGCGGCGGATGTGGTCACCAACGCGGCGCCCTTTGCGGAAGGAACGCCGCGGCCTGTCGGCGGGACAATTAGGCTGATCCACAGTGCGGCGGGGCAGCGCTACCGGAAGCTGGAGAACCTCATTGAGGCAATGCGCAGCGCGCCGTCCGGGGTTGAGTTGGACATGATCGTGATGCCCAACGAACCGGATTACGTCGCCGAACTGAAGCAGGTAGCGGCTGACGTGCCCGCGGTGAAGTTCCGCGCTCCAGTGCCTTATGCGGAGCTGGTTCAGACCTTGAGCGAATATGACGTCTCGCTGGTGTTCCTTCCCCCGACGAATTTCAATATGGAGAACGCGTTGCCCAACAAGTTCTTCGAGGCGGTCCAGGCGCGCCTGGGAGTGGTGGTGGGACCCTCACCGTCGATGGTGGAAATCGTCAACCAGTACGGTTTTGGCACCGTCACCCCGGACTTCTCTCCGACGGCACTGGCAACCACGATCCGGTCGTTGACCCCCGAGCAGATCATGGAGTGGAAGCGGGCGGCGGACCGCGCCGCCAAGCCGCTGGCAGCGGAAACCCAGCTAGGGATCTGGGAAGCAGCGATCCGCGCCCTGCTGCCTGCCTCCGATTCTGCGGTGTCCTGAGTGTTGCTCCAGGAGAACTGACCGCGGCGGGGCTCTCGATCGCGGCGCTCCGGTAGGCTTGAGGCGCTTTGCTGATCGGCAGCAGGAACAAGAGGAAGTGCCCTTCATTGGACTCTGGCAACGCAGTGCGGTCCGTCGTCGCACGTTGGTGGACGGTGGCCGTCGTAGGCCTCGTGGCTTTTCTGTTTCGGCTCCTGCCGCTGACGAACTCCAACACTTTGGGGGGATTTCGCGGGTATGACGACGGAGTCCACTACGCGTCCGGCGCGTATCTGATTTCCGGGGCGCTCCCGTATCGCGATTTTGTGCTGGTACATCCCCCGGGCATAAGCGTGCTCATGGCGCCTTTTGCCTGGATTGGCGACATGACCTCTGATCGCTGGGGGATTGGGCTCGCGCGGATTCTTTTTGTAGTCATCGGGACGTCCAGCGCGATGATTGTCGCATCACTGCTGAGATCCCGCGGAGCCTCCGCAAGCCTTATCGGTGGCGGCCTTTACGCGGTGTGGGTGGCGGCCAACATTGCCGAGCGATCGATAATGCTTTCGGCGCTGTTGAACGTGTGTCTCCTCCTTGGCCTACTGTTCCTGCGCAAATACAACGGTGACCGCAGGGCGCGCTGGCCCCTTCTGGCCGGGGCCATGCTGGGGCTGGCGCTGACCTTCAAGCTCTGGGCCGTCATTTCGATACTTGTCGTGGCAGTCTTCGTTGCGGTGCGCTTCGGCCGTCGTGAATTGCTGACGTTCTTGGGCGGGACGGCTTCCGTAGCCGTGGTGGTGGTCGGCCCGTTCCTCCTTGCGGCGCCGCAGGCGATGTTCCAGGACGTCGTCTTGGCACAGATAGGACGCACGGATGTGCGCAAGGGGATTGAGCTACGGCTTGAATATCTTGTGGGTTCGCCTGTGCCGCCGTTTGTGCTGTGGATTTTGGCAGCGCTGCTACTCATCGCCGTCCTGGCGCCCTGGGTGGCGGGTGCCGTTGATCGCAGGCCGTATTTCGCCAGCGACGATGCCTGGTGCTGGTCCCTTCTCGTCGTGGCGCAATCAACCGCCCTCCTGACGTCCGGCAGCTTCTTTGACCATTATTCGAATTTTGTGGCACCAGCGGTCGCGCTGACGTTGGGAGCCTTCGTTGGCTTGCTGGCTCGTCGTGCCGGCCGCTGGGTGGGGCAGTCCGGGCCGGGGATAGTCGCAGTTCTCGGAATGGCCGCTCTGGTGCCGGCAGGGATCGCGGGATTCTCGCTAAATCCTGCTCCGCTGCAGGATGTCAGCGAGACTGCGATTGCTGCGGCGGTGGCCAAACACCAGTGCGTCTGGGCTCCCTTCGCGTACATGTCCATTGTTTCTGATTCCCTGAGCCGCTCAGTCGCCAGGGGATGCGCTCCTTTAGTTGACTATTCGGGAGTAAAAATGATCATGGGCGGGCTAAAGGAGGGCAATGCGCTCGATGTTCTTCGCGCGACTGATAATGGGGAAGTGACGAAGCTGGCGGCGGCGGACGCTGCCGTCATTGGCGCCCCTCACTCCCGATACCTGATAACTAAGCGCATGGATGATGTCCTGCGTTCAAAATTCAGGCTAACCACACGGAGCAGCAACATGGAGGTATGGGTACGCCGCTGATCGTGGTCCGGCGGCCCCGGACCGACAGGGACGACTGTCAGTAGGCCGAGGTCGCAGTGGAGACCACGGTCGACGACGGCACGGTTCCTGCTGTGGTGCGCGTGCCCCACTTGCTCCCCGCGACTATGGGGTAGTAGCTGAGCTGTCCGTTCTCAAGGAGTGCCATGATCCCCCTGGAACCGGCACCGGCAAAGCCTGAGGTGCTGGAGAACTGCCTGAAGTACTGCCACGATGAGCCAATGGTTGTTCGCGTCTCGGAGATAAAGCCGCTCTGGCCATTGGAGCGGTAGAGCCGCATGGCGCCGAGAGAATTGACGGCCAGCAGATCCTGGTTGCCGTCGCCGTCGAAGTCGGTCATGGCGATCTTCAGGCCACCCCAGCTCACGCCGATTTTCACCGGGGCGCTGAGGGCCCGACCGGAAATATTGGCCCAGTAATACAGGGCGCCGTCCGTTCCGTAGCCGACGAGCCCCGGATAGCTGCTCGACTGCACCCACCGTCCGGTGACGAAAGCCGTCTGGGCGAAGCCACTGCTGGCGAGGACGACCGGGCCGGTGAATCCGCCGGTCTTGGCACCGAAGTATACGCTCAGGGCACCCGAGGACCACTGGGCCAGCACATCGGGAACACCGTCCTTGTTCCAGTCGAGAACGTTGAGGGTCTTAGCGGTGGACCAGCCGGTGCCGATTGGGTACGGCGTGTTGAAGCCGCCGGTTCCGCTGGCCGGGTGTGCCCACAACTTGCCCGCG
Organism: Arthrobacter sp. P4_F11; assembly: GCF_056401395.1. Lineage (NCBI taxonomy): Bacteria > Bacillati > Actinomycetota > Actinomycetes > Micrococcales > Micrococcaceae > Arthrobacter > Arthrobacter sp. P4_F11. Next base: position 48,756 of record NZ_JBFUJK010000010.1, on the reverse strand, counting down.
GAGTCGACCCGCACGATGTCGGACGGTGAGGAAAGGGGCTGCTGGCGGATGATGGTGGGGCTGCCTGCTATGAAGATCGTGTTCCATCCCGTCGCCAGGCCCTTCTTGGGTCCCAGGACGCCCTTGGCCAGCGGGTAATAGCTGAGGGCACCAGTTACGTCACGGACCAGCAGGCCCGTGGACCCAGTGCCCGTGAAGCCACGGGCCGGACTGATGCTGTTCATAGCGGACCACCCGACGCCGAGCTGAGGTCGGGACTCGTTAATGAATGTTCCGGAGCCGTTGGAGCGCAATAGCGTCATCGCACCGACGTTGTCCACGGCGAGGAGGTCCTGGCTGCCGTCCCCGTCGGCGTCCAGCATGGTGACGTCCGTGCGGGCAAAAGTCGTACCGAGGGTTACCGGGGCTCCCAGGGCGCTGCCGCTGGCATGGCTGTAAAACGCCACGGCGCCGTCCGGTCGGCGGACAATCAATCCGGGATACCTGGAGCTCTTCAGCCATGGTCCAAAGGTGACGTCAGAACCGACCAGTCCCGAGAGCAGAACAGCGGGGCCGGAGAAGCCGCCGCTGGACAGGCCGGTGCGGAGGGTGAGCGCACCCGCGCTGGTTTGGACCGCCAGGTCCTGGATGCCGTCCGCATTCCAGTCGACAACATGCACGGAGGCTATTCCCGTGAAGCCTGCTCCAATCTTGATGGGACTGCCAAGGACTCCGGCGCCGGTCGGGCGTCGGTAGAGACTGCCGTCGGCGTAAGCACTTACGACGTCGGACGCGGCCTTAATGGAAGGGGTCCCCGCTGGCGGCGAGCTTGGAGGAGTGGGGGCCTGAGCGTTGATGTTTTCGCCGCCGGCGATCAGGAAACCGCCCCACGACGATCCAATGACCGTGGAGGCGCCCCAGCTGGAGTTCCCCGGAACGGGGTAGTACCGAAGATAACCGTCACGGGTGCGGGCCATGATGCCGGTAGCCGCGTAGCCCTTGAACGAGAAAGTCACTGTCACACTGGTCATCTGGTTCCATGAGGTTCCGACAGTCGGGCGCGTTTCAGCGACAAAGGAGCCCGAGCCGTTGGAACGATACTCGCGCATGGTCCCGGCAGAGTCTTGGGCGAGGATGTCCTGGTTGCCGTCGCCGTCAAAGTCGACCATGGTCAGATTCAGGTTGCTCCAGCCGCCGCCGATCTTGCTGCCGGCGCTCACGACTCCTCCGGAACTGTTGCGCCAGATGGCGAGGTTGCCGGCGTCGTCCCGGGTCAGGACCTGAGGGAAGTAACTGCTGCTCAGCCAGTACCCGATGGTGAGCTGGTAGCCGCTCCAACCGGAGGCCGCCAGCACGGGCCCCGCCGAGAAGCCGCCGCTAGCGACGCCGAGGTAGACATTGACCCGGCCGGAGGTCCATTGAGCTACCACGTCTAGGACCCCGTCGGCGTTCCAGTCGATCACGTTGATCGACCGGAGTCCCGTCCACCCTTGGCCGATCTGCTTCCGCGCACCAAGACTGCCGGTGCCGGTGGCCGGGTAGTCCCACAGGGCGCCGCCAGCATCAGCGGCCACGACGTCGCCGGTAGACATGATCGAAGGCTTCAGGACGACCCCGTCAGCAGTGGAGGCGAATTTCTGCAAGTTGGCGTAAGTGCCGTTCCAAGCGTTCGAGTCACCGGCGAAGGGGCCCGTGCTGCTGTACTGCCAGACGCTGTAGGTTCCCCAGCCGTTCGGCACGTTGCCGACGTAGGTCGAGTAGGACGCCAGGTGAAGCGGTTGGCTCCCGAAGGCCCCCGAGTTGCCGGTGCACTGGGACCACCAGCCCGCAGTGGTGTAGATCATGGGCAAGCGGCCGGTTCGGGCCAGTATGCGGTTGGAGAAGTCCCTAATCCAGCTGACCATGGCGGCGGCACTCATGTTGTAGCAGGTGTTGCCGAGAGTGCTGTACGGGTTGTATTCGATGTCCAGCAGCGGCGGCATGGTTTTTCCGTCGGGACTCCAGCCGCCGCCGCTGGTGATGAAGTAGTCCGCCTGCGCGGCGCCGGTGGAGACGGACGGAAGCGCGAAGTGATAGGCGCCGCGCATGAGGCCCGCGTTTAGGGAACCGGAGTACTGGGCTGCAAAAGTGGGGCTGCGGTAGCTGAGGCCCTCGGAGGCTTTCACGTATGCGAAGCGGGCGCCCATGGAGTACTGCGCCGGCCAATTCACCGTAGGCTGGTAGCCGCTCACGTCCAGGCCTTGAACGCCGGGGGCCTGCCAGGTGCTTTCGATCTGCAGGGACTCCGCAACGGCTGAAGAACCGCCGGACCGGGGGGAGCCGGCCAGCCGCGTTTTCAGGCCTTGGCCCATGTACGCGCCGTTTGCTCCGATGGCAGCGTTGAGCGCCTTCATATCGATGGCTCCCGGAGCGGTATCCGTTACTGCCTGCGTCGTCGTTGCCGTCGGGACGGGGCTGGGTGGCGGCGTGGATTCAGTCGTCGACACACTGCGGGCTGCGGGTTTTGGGCTTGCAGTTGCGGGGGCCGGGGCAGTTGGTGAAGCTGACGGCTCCGGTGCGAGAGGCCAAGCCTGCGCTGGAAGGCCGAGCGCCGATATCGCGGTGACGACCACGACTGCCACCGTCTTGAGCCGCGAAGTGGGTCGTATTGACAAGGTCGTGTTCGGCTTCATGTGTCTCTCCGGAGCCCTAACGTGCTCCGCAAAACACGCTACCTAGTTCATCATGACCGGTCATCCGCGAATCGGAAGCCGATACGTCAATTCGTTGGTCTTGACGCCGAAACGATAGCACCGGATCGGCTGTGATACCAGAGTGACCGATGGTGTCTCTGCTGTGAGAGTGACATGTGGGATGTAGATCTCTGTGGGCGGCTCGGCATTGCCCGGTGCGGATCGCCTGGCTACTGGAGCAGATTCACTTGAAGGAAACTTTTGTGCCCAGCGCAGCTGTCCAGCTAATGGTCCCGCCCTGGAAGCGCTGGTAGCAGCCGCCGGCGGCCACGCCGCAGATCTCGTTCGTGACGGGGTAGCCGAGTTTGCCTTTTTCGTAGCCCAGGGTGCCCCAGGTTGTGCGGATGGCGCCCCAGGTGGCGTGGGCGCCGGTGCCGGGCGACCAGTGGATGGTTCCGCCCTGGAAGCGCTGGTAGCAGCCGCCGCCGGCCAGGCCGCAGATCTCGTTGCTGGTTGGGTAGCCGAGTTTGCCGTTTTCGTAGCCCAAGGCGCCCCAGGCTGTGCGGATGGCGCCCCAGGTGGCGTGGGCGCCGGTGCCGGAGGTGTAGTGGATGGTGCCGCCCTGGAAGCTCTGGTAGCAACCGCCGCCGGCCAGGCCGCAGATTTCGTTCGTGACGGGGTAGCCGAGTTTGCCTTTTTCGTAGCCCAGGGTGCCCCAGGTTGTGCGGATGGCGCCCCAGGTGGCGTGGGCGCCGGTGCCGGGCGACCAGTGGATGGTTCCGCCCTGGAAGCTCTGGTAGCAACCGCCGCCGGCCAGGCCGCAGATTTCGTTCGTGACGGGGTAGCCGAGTTTGCCGTTTTCGTAGCCCAAGGTGCCCCAGGTTGTGCGGATGGCGCCCCAGATGGCGTGGGCGCCGGTGCCGGGCGACCAATGGATGGTTCCGCCCTTGAAGCGCTGGTAGCAGCCGCCGCCGGCCAGGCCGCAGATCTCGTTGCTGGTTGGGTAGCCGAGTTTGCCGTTTTCGTAGCCCAAGGCGCCCCAGGCTGTGCGGATGGCGCCCCAGGTGGCGTGGGCGCCGGTGGCGGGCGACCAATGGATGGTTCCGCCCTGGAAGCGCTGGTAGCAGCCGCCGCCGGCCAGGCCGCAGATCTCGTTCGTGACGGGGTAGCCGAGTTTGCCGTCCCCGCCCCCAGCTGCAGCCCATGCGGACGCGATTGCTCCGGTGATGCTATATCCAGCCGCGAAGCGTCTCAGGCCGGCGTAGTCTCCATTCCAAACATTCGAATCACCTGTAAAGGGCCCGGTGCTGCTGTACTGCCAGATGCTGTAGTTGCCCCAACTTGAGGGTATGAGTCCGACGTTGTTCGTTGGGGCCAACGGGTATGCGGCCACCCATAGCGGGTAGTCCCCGAACGCCCGCGCATCTGCCGTGCACTGCTTCCACCATGAGGTATTGGTGTAAATCACGGGCAAGCGTCCCGTTAGCGAAAGCATGGTGTTTCCAAAATCCCGTACCCAGGATGTTAGCTGGGCAGCAGACATGTCATAACAGTTGTTGCCAAAGAAGAAGCCACTGATGGTGCGGCCGGCATAGGGGTTGAATTCAATATCGAGCACCGGTGGCAGTGTGTAACCGTCAGCGCTCCATCCACCGCCATTGTTAACGAAGTAGCGTGCTTGGTCCGCCCCTGAAGACCAATTGGGGATCGCGAAGTGGTAGGCGCCTCGGACCATCCCAACACCCCGGGAACCTTGATACTGGGAGGCGAAGGTCTCGCTTGAGTAGTAGTCGCCTTCTGTTGCCTTGACATAGGCGAAGCGTGCGCCCAAATCCCACTGGTGTTGCCAGTCGACCGAGGCCTGATGGCCGCTCACATCAAGGCCCTGGATTCCGAACGTCGGCTGCCATGTGCCTTCCGCTGCCACAGCCTCGGTGGCAAGGGTCCTGCCGGTAGCACCCGGACCTGCGACAGCCGTCCCCGCAACGCGGGCCGATCGTTGCCCCATCTCGGCGCCTCCAGCGCCGATTGCCGCAGCCATCGCGGCCGCATCGGGTGGACCGGTGCGTGGGAACGAATTCGGCGTCGAGGCAGTCGTGGTTGGTGAGGGCGCGGGAGCCGGCAGCGTCGTCGTCTGGCCGGAGGGCATCGGCGTCGCATCGGCTGTAGCAACGGGCGCTGGCGTTGGAGGCGAGGAAGCAGTGCTCGACGTCGGCGTCGCAACTTTTGGGATCGGTGGCTCGGCGGCTGTGGAGGGCGCTGCCAGTCCAGGACCAACCAATAGCGAAACGAGTAACAATATGTTCCCTGCGCGTCTGGCGAAATAGTTGCCGTGGGGAAGTTGGGTCCGCTTCATTTTCTGCTCCGGAACGATGGTGCGCTTCGCGAGCGCCGCATATATGCCTCAGGTTTGTTCGGATGCGTCAGGAACCACCGAACGAAGAGAATGTCTGACTCATGGCGCTCACCCTAGCACCGTCACTCGATTGGGACCATTGATCCTGATGTTGCTCATGTGGCGGGTGGGATCGCTGCTACCTTCAGGAGGCTTGAATTCGTAGGCTGTCCAGGAGCCGTTCGGCTTTGGGATGCTGACTCGGCGGGCCTTGGTCGAGTTCGCGGTGGCCGGCCGATCCTCCTAAGCTGTCATTCATGAAGGTATTGGTTACCGGCGGCGCCGGCTACATCGGATCCCACACGACTCTTTCCCTCCTCGAAGCGGGGCACGAGGTTGTGGTCCTGGACAACCTAATGAATTCCAGCGCGGAGTCCCTGCGCCGTGTGGAGCAGCTCACGGGCAGGACCGTGGACTTCCGGGAGGTCGACCTTCTTGACGCTCCCAGCCTCGACGCCGTTTTTGCCGAGGGCGGATTCGAGGCTGTGATCCACTTCGCCGGGCTCAAAGCAGTGGGGGAATCCGTCGAGAAACCCCTGATGTACTACCAGAACAATGTCGTGGGCACCCTCAACCTGTTGCACGGCATGGACGCCGCGGGGGTACGCCGCCTGGTCTTCAGCTCGTCCGCGACTGTCTACGGTGCCTCGGATGAAGTTCCCCTCATCGAGAAGGCGCCGTTGGATGCCACCAACCCCTACGGCCGCACCAAGGAACAGATCGAGGACATCCTCTCAGACCTGGCAGCCGCCGATCCCCGCTGGAGCATCGCCCTCTTGCGCTACTTTAACCCCGTGGGCGCCCACGAGTCTGGTTTCATCGGTGAAGACCCCAGTGGCATCCCCAACAATCTTCTGCCGTTTGTGGCCCAGGTGGCCGTGGGTCGCCGCGAAAAAGTGATGGTTTTCGGCAACGACTACCCGACGCCGGATGGCACCGGAGTGCGGGACTACATCCACGTGATGGACCTCGCCGCCGGCCACTTGGCCGCCCTGGGCTACCTCAGCGACCAAGCAGGGGTGTTCCGCTGGAACCTTGGCACCGGCCGGGGTTCCTCCGTGCTCGAAGTCATCGAGGCGTTCGGCGCGGCGGCCGGCCACCCGGTGCCCTACGAATTCGCGCCGCGCCGGCCCGGCGACGCCGCCGTCAGTTACGCCGACCCGTCGGCGGCCCTGGCGGATTTGGGCTGGTCAGCGCACCGCAACCTCGCACAAATGTGTGAGGACCACTGGCGCTGGCAAAGCAGGAACCCGCAGGGCTACACCGCGGTTGCCGAGGCCGCCGGAGTTCAGGCCGACTAGCGGATCCATTGAGTCAGAGGTGGTAGCTGGACCTCAGCCGCGCCTCGACGCCGCGGCGGTCGCGCTCGCCAAGCCGGCTGGCCGCCTCCATCATGCAACGGGCGAATTCAGCGATGTCGGGATCCTCCGGGTACGGCTTTCCCGCAGTCGGCCGGTTGTACAGGATCGTGGAAGCCGATCCGTGGAAGCCGATCCGGTCCGCCGCCAGCTTGCTGAAGGATTCCGCGAGGACTTTGTCCCCGTTCTCGTCCGACCAGGCTCGGGTCTGGCTCAACTGGGTCTGGTGGCGGCGGTAGGCAATGGTTGGCAGCCGCGGAATGCGACGCATGCGCAGCCCCGCTGTGGCGGCACGAAGCCACAGGTCATAGTCCTCTGCCGGGGTCGCCTGGTACCCGCCGAGCGACTCCAGGGCGGCGCGGGAGGCGTACATCGTCGGGTTCATCAGCACGTTCGTCAGCAGCAGATGCAGGGGCATGGCCTCAGCGGAGATGCCCGGCTCGAAGCGTGGCCTGAACGGAACACTCTTGGCGTTGATCATGAGAGCCTGCGAGAAGACCATGTCCACGCCCTCGAGGGCCCGCCGCTGGACGGCGAACCTCCACGGCAGGCAGATGTCGTCGCCGTCGATGCGGGCAATGTGTTCGCCGCTGGCCCGCGAAAGCATGGCGGTCGAAGCAGCAGCGACGCCGGCTGACTGCTCATTTCGGTAGACCTTGAGCCGCTTGTCACTCATGCCTGAGAGGAAGGCCTCGGTGCCGTCGGTGCTGCCATCGTCCAGAACAAGGAGTTCCGAGTCCCGCGGCATTGCGCGCAGGGTGCTGGCAACGGTTGATTTCAGGTAGGGCATCCCGTCCTTGACGGGGAGCAGCACGCTCAGCTGTGGCACGTTCGACCTTTCTGTTGGCTAAAGTCCGAGTTTAGTCGAGCAGGCGGAGGAGGGGTGACCCGGGCCCGTTGCCGGTAACTTATCCACAAGCGTCGTTAAACGCCCTTGTCGGGAACCCCGGGCTCCTCTAGTTTTAACCCCAGTTGCACTGCCCCAGGGGGAGGGGTAGCGGTCATATTGGGGGGCACCGTGGAGGCTGTGCGCATCGTCGAAGACGAAGTCCGTGAGTTGATCCGTCGCCGCGGGCTGGATCCACTGCAGCAGAGCGGCGAAGTCCGGCGCCTGGTCGAGGCGGCTGTCAGCGACTACGACGAACGGGCCCTCCTGGCGCCGTTGCCCCCGCTGGGCCCGTTGGAGTCGGCCCGGAGATTCGTCTTCGACGCTGTGGCGGGCTTTGGTGCGCTCCAGCCGCTCCTTGACGACCCGGGCATCGAGGAAATCTGGCTCAACGCGCCGAATGAAATCTATGTAGCGCGCAACGGCGAATCGGAACTGACCTCTGTTTCGCTGACGGACCAGCAGGTCCGGGACCTTGTGGAACGGATGCTGAAGAGCTCAGGCCGGCGCCTGGACATGTCTTCGCCGTTTGTGGACGCGGCGCTCCCGGACGGCTCCAGGCTGCACGTCGTGATCCCGGACGTCACCCGGCGTCACTGGGCCATCAACATCCGCAAGTTCGTCGTCAAAGCCAGCCGGCTCGAGCACCTGGTGGAGCTGGGAACGCTCACCCCGCAGGCGGCCAGGTTCCTCGGCGCGGCCGTCGCCAGCGGCCTCAACATCCTGGTCTCGGGCGCCACCCAGGCGGGCAAAACCACCATGCTCAACTGCCTCGCCGCCAGCATCGGCACCCGCGAACGGGTCATCACGGTGGAGGAAATCTTTGAACTGCAGCTGCCGCTCCGCGACGTCGTCGGTCTTCAGTGCCGTCAGCCGAACCTGGAGGGGCAGGGGGAGATTCCGCTGCGCCGCCTGGTCAAGGAGGCCCTGCGCATGCGGCCGGACCGGCTGGTGGTCGGGGAAGTCCGGGAGGCCGAGAGCCTGGACATGCTCATCGCTTTGAATTCCGGCCTGCCCGGGATGTGCACCGTGCATGCGAACTCCGCCCATGATGCCGTGACGAAAATCTGCACGCTTCCGCTGCTCGCCGGCGACAACATCTCCAGCGCGTTCGTAGTGCCCACCGTCGCGTCCTGCATCGATCTGGTGGTCCATTGCAGCAGGCACATCAGCGGGCGCCGACAGGTCACCGAGATCCTGTCCCTGGGCCGCCGGGTGGAAAACGGGATCATCGAGTCATCCATGGTGTTCACGATGTCGGACGGGCACCTTCTGCCCAAGGCCAACTCCATGCCCGCCGCGGAAAAGTTTGCCCGCTCCGGGTACGACGTCGCGGCGCTGCTGGAGCAGCGGTGATGGCGCCGCTGGTCGGGATGCTGGGCGGCACCGGCCTCCTGCTGATCTGGTGGTCCGCGTGGGAGACGCCTGAGAGCGTGCGGCGCAGGACCCGGACCAGCCGGCTTGAGGACCTCCTGCGGTCGGCGGGCATCGAAAAGGTCAGCGCGGCAGGGCTGCTCGCCTCGTGCCTTGGACTCGGGGCCTTCACAACGCTCGCGTTCTTCGCAGTTACCGGGTCATGGCCGATCTCGGGATGCTTTGGCCTCTTTGGCGGATGGCTGCCGATGGCGATGGTCCGGTGGCGTGCCAGAAAGCGCACGGCTGTCCTCCGCCAGCTCTGGCCCGACGTCGTTGATCATTTGCGTTCAGCCATCAGGGCCGGCCTGTCACTGCCGGAGGCTCTTATCCAGCTGGGCGACAAGGGCCCCGTGGAGCTGCGCCACGTGTTTGTGGACTTTGGCTCCGACTACCGGTCGGGAGGCCAGTTCGATCCCTCACTCACCCGGCTCAAGGACCGTCTGGCCGATCCCGTGGCGGACCGGATCGTCGAGGCCCTCCGGCTCACCCGGGAGGTGGGCGGTTCCGACCTCGGGAGGCTGCTGGGCACCCTCGCGGAGTTCCTGCGGGAAAGTGCCAGGACTCGGAGTGAGCTGGAGGCAAGGCAATCCTGGACCGTCAACGCGGCACGCCTGGCCGTCGCTGCGCCCTGGATTGTCCTGGTGTTGCTGGCCAGCCGTCCTGAGGCCGTGATGGCGTACAACACCCCGCTCGGCGCTGCCGTCCTTTTGGGCGGCCTTGCCGTCTCCCTGCTGTCCTACGCCATCATGCTGCGTATCGGGGCGCTGCCGGAAGAACAGCGGGTCCTCCGATGACGGGCCTGATGGCCGGCGCCGCGGTGTGCGGGGCCGTGCTCGGGGCGGGCCTGTGGCTGGTCCTCGTCCGGCTTCCCTTCATGCGCCCAACGACGTTCGTCGAACGTATCGAACCGCAGCTGAGAACCCACAGCCTCGAATCCCGGCTTTTGCGGGCCGCCCCGCGGAATGTCACACCATTTGGGCCGCTCGAGCGGATCCTCCGCCCGGCGTTCCGGGACGGTGCCAGGTCCCTGGGCAGGATCAACCTTGGCGCGACGGCGTTAAACCGCAGGCTCGCCCGCGCCGGCAGCGCCAAAACAGCCGTGGACTTCCGGGCTGAGCAACTCCTCTGGGCGGCCGGCGGTTTCGTCCTCGCCGTCGGCGTTGTGGCGCTCGCCGGCTCGATCGGCCGCTTCAGCCCGTTCGTCGCCGTCGTGGCCGTCGTGGGCAGCGCGGTCGGCGGGTTCCTGCTCCGGGACTACCTGTTGGGCGCGCACATCAAGAAACGGGAGACGCGGATGATGGCGGAGTTTCCGAGCATCGCCGAACTCATGGCCCTGGCCGTCAGCGCCGGCGAAAGTGCCACCGGTGCCCTGGACAGGGTCTGCCGCAGCGCGCGGGGTGAGCTCTCGCAGGAATTCGGCCGTGTCCTCGCAGAGACCAGGTCCGGCAAGCCCCTCGTGGAAGCCCTCCACGAGTTCTCGTCCAGGACCGATCAAGGGCCGCTGCTCCGTTTCGTGGACGGCATGATCGTGGCCGTCGAACGTGGAACACCCCTCGCCGACGTCCTCCGGGCGCAGGCACAGGATGTCCGGGACACAGCCAAGAGGGAACTGATGGAGTCCGCCGGCAAGAAGGAAATCGGCATGATGGTGCCGCTTGTCTTTGGCGTCCTTCCGCTCACGGTCATCTTCGCCGTCTTCCCCGGTCTGGCCGCCATCAGTCTCGGACTCTAGGAGCCTGGCGAACGACGACGACGGACAGCCGGCGGCTGCCCGCCGGCCGGCACGGGCAGGACTCAAGAAAAGTCATACGAGGAGGGAACAGGATACGAAGGACGCCCTGCATCTGGCCGGCCAGCCTGGGGCACCCGGTGCACGATCTGCCTGCGACATGTCACGAACCATCAGATCCAAAAACAGGACCCCGGAAAACCAGAAAACCAGAAAACCAGAAAACACAAAACCAGAAACACAAAACCAGAGAACCAGGAAAGAGGACACGGTGAAGAACTTCGGAACCCGGGCTGCAGTGGCGGCCTGCGCGCTCAGCATGTTGACCTGGTGGTCTGCTCCGCCGCAAGCGCGGGCGGCGGACCACTCTGACGTGGGAACCGCCCATCCCCAGCGCGGGGATGTCCCCGGCTGGGTCATGATCACGCTCATGTCGGCAGTCCTCGTGGCCGCCCTGCTCGCCCTGGCCGGTCCTGCGCTTGAGGGACTCTTCAACCAGGCAATGGACAAGGTCGGACAGTAGGCAATGGCAGCCCAGGGCGGGGGGACCGGGCGCCAGACCGATAGCGGGAAAAACCGCAAGGGCGCGGAGCGGGGCGCTGCAGTGGTGGACTTCGTGCTGATCGGTGCGTTGCTCACCTCGCTCTTCCTCGCGATCGTCCAGCTCACCCTGGTACTCCACGTCCGGAATACGCTGATCGACGCCGCCGCCTCGGGCGCCAGATACGGCACGTTGGCCGACCGCAACGACGGGGACGCCAAGGAACGGACTGTCCAGCTGATCACGGCGGCGCTCAATTCGGATTTCGCGCGGGACGTGGGGACAAGCGAATCGACGTTCCAGGGCATCCGTACACTCGAGGTGACCGTCCGGGCACCCCTGCCGATCATCGGCTTCATCGGTCCCCGGGCGCTCTTGGAGGTGAAGGGCCATGCGGTTATCCAGCGGTGAATGGCCGGAGCACGACGCCTCACCGGAACAGGGGAGTGCCGTGGTCGAGTTCGTCTTCCTGTCCGCACTGCTGATGGTGCCGCTGGTGTACTTCATCATCACCGTGGGCCAGATCCAGGGCGGCTCGTACGCAGTCGTGGGCGCCGCCGACCAGGCCGCCAAGGTCTATGTTGCCCAGCCGGACGCGGCAAGCGGCCGGGCAGCGGCAGAGCAAGCCGTGCTGCTGGCGCTCGCCGATTACGGCCAGCCGGCGGGAAACGGCACCGTCGACACCCGCTGCGAGCCTGCCGATTGTCTGGCTCCCGGTTCGGCGGTGACAGTCACCGTCCGCCTCACCGTGCCCCTGCCGTTTTTGCCGTTCAGCGACGCACTGCATCTGAACGCGAGCCAGCTCAGCGCGTCGGCAACCCAGCTGGTGGGCAGGTTCCGGTGAGGGGCCGGCCCGGGCCCTGCCGGCAGGAGGGACAGGTGCTGGTGCTGAGCATCGGCTTCATGCTGATTGCCCTGCTGGTCGCCACCGTCGTAATGGCGGCCTCCAGCGTCTACCTCGAACACAAGAAACTGCTCTCCCTCGCGGACGGTGCCTCGGTGGCGGCAGCGGATAGCTTCACCCTCGGCCAGCTGGGCAACTCCGGCGGCACGCCGTCCGCCGTCCTCAGCGGGGCGAGGGTTCGCAGCACCGCTGTCGACTATCTGGGCCGCAACGGCGCGTTCGAGCGCTTCAGCGCCCTAAGCGTGGCGCCCTCCACGGGCAGCCCGGACGGCGCCACCGCCGTCGTCGTCCTGAGTGCAGCCGTCCACCCGCCGGTGGTGAACTTCCTGGTGCCGGACGGCATCCGGATCGAGGCGACGTCCACGGCGCGCTCCCGCCTCAGCCGGTGAGCCGCTGGCCCGCCAGTCCAGTTGCCCTATCAGTAGATGCTGCCAACCAGGCCGTCAGGCAACCCAAAGTGGCAGGGCAAGCGGATATCGGGCAACCCAAAGTGACAGGGCAACCATCTATCGGGCAACCCAAAGTGACAGGGCAACCGGCAGGGTCGGGCGGCTAGGACACATAGCGTAGGCTTAAAAAACCATGGCAAACATTGATTTTCCCGCTGAAATCCGCGCACTGCGGGCCACCTACACGTCCATCGAGAACGTCTCGAACGTCGAGGCGCTCAAGGAAGACATCGCCGAGCTCAGCGAGCGGGCCGGTGAACCCAATCTGTGGGACGACCCCGCCGCGGCGCAGGTCATCACCTCGAAGCTCTCGCACAAGCAGACCGAGCTTGAGCGGCTCAACAAGCTCGTGGCCAGGATCGACGACCTTGAGGTCCTCGTGGAACTCGGCCAGGACGAGGACGACGCCGACTCCATGGCCGACGCCGCCGCGGAACTCGAATCGGTCCGCAAGGCGCTGGCCGACCTTGAAGTCGTCACCCTGCTCTCCGGCGAGTTCGACGAGCGCGAAGCCGTGGTGACCATCCGCGCGGGCGCCGGTGGTGTGGACGCGGCGGACTTCGCCGAAATGCTGCTGCGCATGTACCTGCGCTGGGCCGAACGCCACGGCTACCCGACGACCATCATGGACACCTCCTACGCCGAAGAAGCCGGACTGAAGTCCGCCACCTTCGAGGTCAAGGCGCCGTACGCCTTCGGCACGCTCAGCGTCGAGGCCGGCACCCACCGCCTGGTCCGGATCAGCCCGTTCGACAACCAGGGCCGCCGCCAGACCTCGTTCGCGGCCGTGGAAGTGATCCCGCTGATCGAGCAGACGGACTCCATCGACATCCCGGACAACGAGATCCGCGTGGACGTCTTCCGCTCCTCCGGCCCCGGCGGCCAGTCGGTCAACACCACCGATTCCGCGGTGCGCCTGACCCACATCCCCACTGGCACCGTGGTGTCGATGCAGAACGAAAAATCGCAGCTGCAGAACCGCGCCGCCGCCCTGCGGGTGCTGCAGTCCCGGCTGCTGCTGCTGAAGAAGGAACAGGAGGACGCCGAGAAGAAGGCGTTCGCCGGCGACGTCAAGGCCTCGTGGGGCGACCAGATGCGCTCCTACGTCCTGAACCCGTACCAGATGGTCAAGGACCTCCGCACCGAGCACGAGGTCGGCAACACCTCGGCCGTGTTCGACGGCGAAATCGACGACTTCATCGACGCCGGCATCCGCTGGCGGACGGACAACCGCAACGCCGAGAAGTAGGCCCGGCGCCCGGCCGGGCGCCTCCACTGGGAGGTCCCTGACAATCGCGCGACACGCCCCGCCGTTCCGGCGGTTCCGCCGTTACCCGTGCGTATAGTCGAGGGGCCGGAGCTCTACTTCCCCCAAACGAAAGCCCTTGCGCCGGCAGCAGAACCGGGCCCTCGCGGTCATGTCCTGCAGGGTACTAAGGGCCATGATCCGTTTCGAAAATGTCACCAAGGTCTATGACCAGAAGGCGCGGCCGGCGCTGGATTCGATCAACCTTGAGATCGACCGTGGCGAATTCGCCTTCCTCGTCGGCGCCTCCGGTTCCGGCAAATCGACCTTCCTGCGCCTGGTCCTCAAAGAGGACCGCGCCTCCTCCGGTGCCGTCTACGTGGCCGGCCAGAACGTCGCGAACATCTCCAGCTGGCGCGTGCCGCGCCTGCGCCGCGGAATCGGCGTCGTCTTCCAGGACTTCCGCCTGCTGCCGCAGAAGACCGTCTTCGCCAACGTCGCCTTCGCCATGCAGGTCATCGGCAAGAGCCGCAGCGTCATCCGCGACACCGTCCCCGAGGTCCTGAAGACCGTCGGCCTGGAAGGCAAAGAAAACCGTCTCCCACACGAACTCTCCGGCGGCGAGCAGCAGCGCGTGGCGATCGCCCGCGCCGTCGTGAACCGCCCCGGCATCCTGCTGGCCGACGAGCCGACCGGAAACCTGGACCCCACCACCTCGATGGGCATCATGGGCGTGCTGGACAAGATCAACCAGAACGGCACCACCGTGGTGATGGCCACGCACGACGACGACATCGTCAACGAAATGCGCAAACGGGTGGTGGAACTGAAGAACGGGGTCGTCATCCGCGACGAAGCCAAGGCCCTCTACACCTCCATGATTCCCGTCGTGGGCCAGTCGCGCCGCCTGCGCGACGCCAGCGGACGGGACGAACAGCCGCAGGTTATCCCGCCCCGGGCCGGCTCGCGCGCCGAAGCCCGCGCCGAGTTCCGCACCGCAGGGGAGGGCCAGGCGTGAGGCTTGCATTCGTCCTGGGCGAGATCGGCAGCGGCCTGCGCCGCAACCTGTCCATGGTGATCTCCGTGATCCTGGTGACCTTCGTGTCGCTGACCTTCGTCGGCGCCGCCGGCATGCTGCAGCTGCAGATCAACCAGATGAAAGGCTACTGGTACGACAAGGTCCAGGTGGCCATCTTCCTCTGCAGTGACGGTTCGACGGCGCCCGGCTGCGCCACCGGTCCGGCGACGCCGGAGCAGGAGGACAACCTGCGCACGCTGCTGAAGTCGCCCGCGGTGGCGCAGTACGTCAACGACTTCCAGTACGAGTCCAAGGACGACGCCTACAAGCACTTCAAGGAACAGTTCTCCAATTCCCCGATCGTTGACTCCGTGACCCCGGACCAGCTGCCGGCGTCCTTCCGGATCAACATGAAGGACCCGGAGAAGTACGAGATCATCAGCGAGACCTTCTCCTCCCAGGCCGGGGTAGAGACCGTGATCGACCAGCGGCAGCTGCTGGAGCGGCTGTTCTCGGCCATGAACGCCGCGTCCCTGGTGGCCGTGAGCATTGCCGGCGTCATGATCATCTGCGCCATCCTGCTGATCGCAACCACCATCCGGCTCTCCGCGTTCAGCCGCCGCCGGGAAACAGGCATCATGCGCCTGGTGGGCGCGTCCAAAATGGTCATCCAGCTCCCGTTCATCCTCGAAGGCGTGATCGCCGCGGTGATCGGTGCCGCCCTGGCCTCCGGCACCCTGTGGGCCGTGGCGCGCTTCTTCCTCGAAGGCGTCCTGTCCAAGCAGTATCCGGACACCGCGTTTATCTCACCCGGGCAGACCCTGATCCTGGTACCTGCCCTGATTGGCCTGGGCGTTGTCCTGGCCGGAATTTCCTCCCTGCTGACCCTCCGCCGGTACTTGCGGGTCTAGCCTTGCGAAACGAAAAGGGAATGCTTATGACACCGATGGCCCGCCGCCCCCTCCGGCAATCCCTCCGGCTCCGCCTGGTGGGGCGCCGCAGCCGGATGATCAGCGCCACCCTGGCGCTGGTCCTGGCCGGGACCATGGGGGCCTCGAGTCCGGCGGCATTCGCCGATGACCTTGAGGACCAGCAGGCCGCGCTGCGCGACGAGGCGGCCCGGGTCCAGCACTCCCTCGAATTCGTGGACGGCAAGATCGCCCAGGCTGCGGCAGACCTGGTCCTGTACCAGGGCCAGCTCCCCGGCGCCCAGCAGGCGCTCACGGACGCCCAGGGCCGGGTGGCCGGAGCGGTCCAGGAAGTGCAGGCCCTCGCGGCCCGCGTGGACCTGGCGCAGCAGAACAAGGCAAAAATCACGCAGCAGCTGGAAGCGGACAAGCAGAAGATCGCGGACACCCGGAAACTGATCGGGCAAATCGCCACGCAGGCCTACAAGTCCGGCGGCGTCCCGTCCAACCTGTCCCTGTTCTTTGGCTCGAACCAGGGCAGCAGCCTGACGGACACCATCGACCTCGCGGACCAGGCCCTGCGCAGCCAGAACTCCGCGATGGACAAGCTCACCCAGCAGAGCGCCACCAACGTCAACGCGCAGGCCCGGCTGGCCGCCGTCGAGGCTGAAATCACCGACCTCAAGGCCAAAGCCGACGCCGCCCTGGCCCGGGAAAAGGCCGCCCGGGACGAGGCCGCAGCCAAGAAGGCCGCCGTGGACAAGCTGATTGCCGACACCACCCGGCTCGACGCCCAACTCCAGGCCGCCAAGCCCGGCATCCAGAACCAGCTCGCGCAGGTCAAGGCCCAGCAGGACGCCGTCGCCGCCGAGATCGCCGAACGCGACCGGAAGCTGCGTGAGGCCTGGCTGGCCGAGCAGCGCCGCATTGCCGAGGCCGCGGCGGCCGCCGCCCGGGCGCAGGGACAGGCCGTCCAGCCGTATGTCCCGCCGGCCCAGGGCTCGCCGTCGGCCTTCGGGCTGCAGCACCCGTTCCCCGGCAATATTCCGATCACCTCCGGGTTTGGCTGGCGGGCGACGCCGCCGGGCACCATCGACTTCTACGGCCAGGGCGGCTACATGCACACCGGCATCGATTTCGGTGCCGCCTGCGGCACGCCCGTCTACGCCGCGGCTGCCGGCACCGTCTTCTCGGCCGGCTGGGCCAACGACGGCGGCGGCAACAACGTGAAGATTTCCCACGGGGTGGTCCAGGGCAACTCGCTGACCACGATTTACTACCACAACACTTCCGTGGCGGTCTCGGTCGGCCAGCACGTCAACCAGGGGCAGCTGATCGCCTATTCAGGCACCACCGGCAACTCCACCGGCTGCCACTCGCACTTCGAGACCTGGCTCAACGGCCGGGCCGTGGACCCCATGAACCTGCTGTAGTCCGGCCCGGGCCATCCGGCAGGCCATCCGGCGGGCCATCCGCTGAGGCGGGCGCCCTGCCGTAAACTGGAAAGACTCCGCACCACCTGGCCGGAGTGAACCACCAACAAACCGAGGAGTCCTACCGTGCCCAAAGAAAGTGGCCGTAAGGTAGTGGCCACCAACCGCAAGGCCCGGCACGACTACCACGTCCTTGACACCTATGAGGCCGGCATCGCGCTGATGGGCACGGAAGTGAAGTCCCTGCGCGAGGGCCATGCTTCGATGGTGGACGGCTTCTGCACGTTCTACAACGACGAGCTGTGGATGGAGGGCATCCACATCCCCGAGTATCACCAGGGGAGCTGGACGAACCACGCCGCACGCCGCCGCCGCAAGCTGCTGCTGCACCGCGAAGAGCTCACGAAGATCTCGCACAAGATCCGCGAGTCGGGCTTCACGATCGTGCCGCTGCAGCTGTACTTCGTGGACGGCCGTGCGAAGGTCGAAATCGGCGTCGCCCGCGGCAAGAAGGAATATGACAAGCGCCAGACACTGCGCGAACAGCAGGACAAGCGCGAGGCCCAGCGCGTCATGCGCGAACGCAACCGCCGCTAGCGCGCCGCAGGCTGTCACGGTGCCCGGGAATGTTTCCCGGAGGCGGTGCGTTATGATTGGTAGTCCGGGAAGGATTCGAAAGTATCCGGTCCGGGTTTGATAAAAAAATACGGGGATGATCGGTTTCGACGATGTTAGTCGCGACAGGTGAAGCGGGCCGAGGATGCAGAATTATCTCGTAAACGCTGTCTGCAAACCAATAAGTGCCGAATCAAAACGCACTGACTTCGCTCTCGCTGCCTAAGCAGTAAGACAGTCCGTCAGCCCGAGGTTGCTATTGCCCCGGATCCTGGCGTCATTTAGATAGCCACTGCTGTTTACCTCCGTCATCGGGGTAAACGGGACTCTTAGATGACTGGGCCCGGATCAGCCAGCTGTTTGCAGCATGGCTGGGGCCGAGAAATTCCAACGCAAACTGCGCCCGGAGAAGCCCTGACAACACGACATCGGACGGGGGTTCAATTCCCCCCATCTCCACATAGGGGCCCGGCAACGGCGCTCCACCCCGTATTGGGTTCACAAAAGTCCCCGCCGGCTTCTGTCGGCGGGGACTTTTGTGCTTAAAGCCAAAGAGGAGGGAAGCGTCTTCCGACACTCCCCCTCCTCCTTCCAGTTGCTTGGCACTACATGCCGAGGATCTTCGCCTTCTGGACGCCAAACTCTTGTTCCGTGAGAATCCCTTGATCCTTCAGCGCCCCGAGCTGCTTGAGCTGTTCGAGGGCTTCGTTTGAGATGCCGCCGGCAGCCGGGGGAGGGGGTGGTGGCTGCTGGTAGACCGGCTGCTGGTAGGCCTGCGGCGGTGGCTCCTGCTGGGCCATCTGCGAATCGTAGGCCTCCTGCTGCTTGGCCGCCGTCGCGGCGTCCTTCTCGGCAAACTTGTTGGCCTGGCGGCGCTGGACCCGGCCGCTGACTGCACTGGCTGTCCCGGCAACCACCGCCGTCCGCCCTATACCTCTGAGAAGTCCCATAATTTTCTCCTGTCGGATTGCTTCCTGTGTGTCTTACGCGTCGGGTGCCGGCGACACGGCGGGTGCCGTCGTCTCGGCGTCGAGGGCCTCGAGGGCATCGAGTGCTTCCATCACGTCCGGAGCAGGGATCCGCGTGCTCGCGATGAGTTCGCCCCCGCTGTCCCGAACGGCCGCCACGAACGGTGCCGCCCAGATGTTCTCGTAGACGATCAGCGCGGCCACAGTCCCGGGGAGCAGCGCGGCCGAGGCCTCGGCGATGTCGTCATCGCCCAAGAGCCCGGTCCGGGCTCCCTCGAAGTAGGAGAACCCCGCCGCCGGACCGCCTGGGTCGGTGAGTTCGAGCACCTCGACAGATCCGTCGTCATTCTTCATGACGACGAGGAGATCGAAGAGGCGGATCACGCCCTGCTCGACGAGCTTAACGAGTTCCT
The DNA here is from genome assembly GCF_056401395.1 of Arthrobacter sp. P4_F11. Taxonomy (NCBI): domain Bacteria; kingdom Bacillati; phylum Actinomycetota; class Actinomycetes; order Micrococcales; family Micrococcaceae; genus Arthrobacter; species Arthrobacter sp. P4_F11. The sequence goes on along the minus strand of NZ_JBFUJK010000010.1, from coordinate 29,826 downwards.
CACTCGCCTGTCCCGTCAGTCCCGATACGGGGAACTCCAGGAGTACGAAGTCGACCGGCCCGTGGGCCTCAGTCTCCGGTGTGATTGTCACTGGTATTCCTCCGGTCTGTGTCGAGCACGCTGTCTGGCGCACTGGTCTTAGTGTGGGCGGTCCCCGCCGGGCCGTCACCACCCGCGTCGAATGATTCCGATAGGGGCCGCGCCGCTCAACGGTTGGAACTGCCCCGCGGACATGGCCCCGGAATGGGACCTCTCGGTCGGATTCCAAGACCACTAAACCGCCAACGGGAGATTGTCACATCATCCATTTCGGGTGAGCCCCAGCCCGCTTCGACGTGTCAGGCCAATACGACAAGAGGCCGGAAGCAACGGCTTCCGGCCTCTCGATATTTCAGCGCTTCTTGATGTGTGCCACTGGATCGGTGTGGGCATCGACGATGTGTTTCGCCTTCTTCTCTGCCCGTTTTTCCTTGATGGTTTTAACCGACTTCTTCGACACGCTCTGGTGCGGCGTCTTGTCAGGCATGGTGCTCTCCCTCACGGCAGGGGCCAGGGGTAGCCCCGTCTTTTAAGCTACGCCTCGGGAACGGCGGCGTCCACGATCCCTGCGAAACGGCTGCCGACGCCGTCGTACACACTGCGCACGAGCCCGGGCCCAAGCACCGGGATCTCGCGCGCCTCGTGGTGCACGCAGCAGACGTACGTGAATTCCGGCCACCATTTTTTGGGCCGGGCCGCTTCGGAGAATCCGCAGACGGCACAGGTGAGCTGGACCCAGACGGGCCGCTTGCCGGTGCGGTTTGCCTTGGACTGGACCAGCCACGCCGGCGGGTTGTCCAGCAGCTCGCCCAGCTCGGCCTCGGACAGCCGGGGCGGGATGCCGTGACGGTGCGCCATTTCCAGGGGAATGTCGAGGATCTGGGCTGCTTCACGTCGGGTAACCATCCTTCAACGATACGGGAACGACGGCGGCCCGAAGCCACCACGGCGCCCCGGTGTTACCCTCGCCACACCGGCGGCGGGCTGAGGTTTTCAGCCGGCGAGGGCAAGCCCAAGCGCCGCGGCCGTGAGCCCCACGAGAAGGTTCGCGCCGATGTTGAGCGCCGCCGCCCGGTACCGCTCTTCGCTGACCAGGCGGACCGTCGCGGTGGTCCATGAGCTGAAGGTGGTCAGGCCGCCGGCGAGACCGGTTGCGATCGCGGCGTGCCAGTCGGCGCCCAGCTCCAGGTGGCCGGTCAGGCCGACGGACCAACCGATGATGAAGGATCCGGCGACGTTGACCGTGAGCGTCGCCCAGGGCCAGTGCGGTCGGGAGCCCTGATGGTGCGCAAACCAGGAGTCGACGGCGAACCGCAGGAGTGCTCCCGCCACCCCGCACGCCCCGACCATCAGCGCGGTCATCATTGGGCACCGCCGCGGAGGTCGGCAATCGCCTTGCCGGTTTTCCAGCCGGCCGCGGCGGCCCCGAGGCCCAGGACGAGCGAGAGCCCGAGGTAGGCCAGCCACGTGGCATGGAAGCCGCCGCGGATCTGCTGGTCAATGGCGATCACCAGCGCCGAAAAGGTGGTGAAGGAACCCAGGAGGCCGGGGCCGATGCCGGCCCGCAACCAGAAAGCCGTTTGTGGCCGCGCGATCCAGAGGGTGGTCAGGGTGGCCAGGACGAAACTCCCGGAGACATTGATCGCCAACGTGGTCCACGGCACCGCGCCGGCGCCTTCGGGAAAAATCTGGCCGGCGCCGAAACGCAGCTCGGTTCCGATCAGCCCGCCGACGGCGACGGCGGACCAGGCCTTCCAGCCCGGCACCCCGGGGCGCGGCACGGCCCGGCGCTCGTCCAGCGCACCCTTCACTCAGCTCTCCGTGACGCTGCAGCCGGCGTGCCCGGCATCGCTGTGGACCCAGAGGGCCGAGGCGACCTCGTCGGCGAAATCGAATTCGCGCAGTGCCGCGGCGGAACCGATCCGCACTACCATGGGGCCACCGAAGGGACGCCGGCCTACCACCTCCACTTCGGCGTCGAGGTCGATGTCCTCTGCGGCGAGATAGCGCAGGAGCTCCGGGTTCTCGTCGCTGATCCGGGTGATCCGGCCGGTGTGGCCGTCGTCGAGTTCGCTCAGGCGGTGGGCGGCGGGCATCAGCACCGAGCCGTCGGCGGCCGGGATGGGATCGCCGTGCGGGTCCCGGGTGGGGTTCCCCAGCTTGGCCGCCATGCGTTCAATAAAGGTGTCCGAGACGGCGTGCTCCAGGAGTTCGGCTTCGTCGTGGACCTCGTCCCAGCGGTAGCCCAGCTCGCGGACGAGGAAAGTCTCGATCAGCCGGTGCCGCCGAACCATGGACAGGGCGAGCCGGACTCCATCGCTGGTGAGCGTGACGGCGCTGTAGGGCTTGTGGTCCACGAGGCCCTGGTCCTTGAGCTTGCGGACCATTTCCGACACCGAGGAGTTGGCGACGCCCAGGCGCTGTGCCAGCTGCGTGGAGGTGATCGGCTTGCGCTGCCACTCGGTGAACGAATAGATGACCTTGACGTAGTCCTCGATCGAGGAGGAGGGCGTACTGGTCTTCACAGACCTAAGCCTACCGTCAGCTGCCTCCGGAGAAAGTGAGCCACAGCAGCACCAGGTTAAGAGCCACGACGAGCACCACGCTGATGATGGCGGCGACTCGGAGGGCCGGGCCGTCGGCGAAGCGGCCCATCAGGGCTTTGTTGCTGGTCAGCACCACCAGCGGGACCAGGACAAAGGGAATCCCGAAGCTGAGGACCACCTGGCTCAGGACGAGTGCCCACGTGGGGTCGAAGCCCACCGCCAGCAGCACGACGGCGGGGATAAGGGTCACGACCCGCCGGGCCATGACGGGGATCCGGATCTTGAGCAGGCCCTGCATGATGGTGCCGCCGGCATAGCAGCCCACGGAGGTCGATGCCAGGCCGGAGGCGAGCAGCCCGACCGCGAAGATCACGCCGACGATCGGGCCGAGATTGGCGGTGATGGCGGCGTGCGCGCCCTCGATCGTGTCCGTGCCTTCTTCGCCGCCGAGGGTGGAGGCGGCCAGGAGCAGCATCCCAATGTTGACCAGCCCGGCGATCGCGAGGGCGGCCACGACGTCGAACCGGGTGGCCCGGACCAGGCGCGCGATGGCCGCCGGGGGAACATGCAGGTGTTCGTCCGGCCGGTGCCGGTCCCGGGACAGGGCAGAGTGGACGTAGATGGCGTGCGGCATGACGGTGGCCCCGAGCATGCTGGCGGCCAACAGGACGGTGTCCGGGCCCTGGAAACCGGGCATGAGCCCGGCCAGGGCGGCCCCCGGATCGGGCGGGCTGATGAACAGCCCGGCCAGGAAGCCGACTGTGATGATGCCGAGCAGGAACATGATGATGAATTCGAACGGCCGCTGTTTCTGCCGGGCCTGGACCGCGAGCAGGAGCATGGACACGGCGCCAACAATCATGGCGCCCAGGGGGAGGGGCAGGCCGAAAAGCAGGAACAGGGCGATTGCGCCGCCCACCACCTCCGCGAGATCGGTGGCGGCGGCGACGACTTCGGCCTGCACCCAGAAGGCGCGGCGCCAGAACGGCTTGAGCCGTTCACCAAGGATCTCCGGAAGGCTCTTGCCCGTGACGATCCCGAGCTTGGCGGACTGGTACTGGACGAGGACGGCCATGACGTTGGCGGCCACGAGGACCCACACCAGCAGGTAGCCGTACTGCGCTCCGGCGGTCAGGTTGGCGGCTACGTTTCCGGGGTCCACGTAGGCGATCGACGCCACGAAGGCCGGTCCCAACAGGCCGATCAGCGCCCTCCGGGCACCCGGGTGTTTGTAAGTGGGGGCGTCCTGCGCCGGTTGCCCGTGTCCCGTTAGCTCCAGCACTGCCAGCTCCTGTGATTGGCGCGTCGGCGTTGACGCGATGATCGGCGCCGGCCGGAAAACAGCCGGTGTCAAAGTTTCGTGTGCCTATAAGAAATTATTAGGCATACCGAAACAATAAGCCCGGCGGGCGCTGCGTGCAATCCGGGGGCATCCGGGGTGAGCGTGCATCAGGCCCGGAAGGCCCGCCACGTCTGGGTCAGGTAGGGCAGCCGGAGCACCTCGCCCGGGGTGTGCCCCAGATGCTCGTTCAGGTACCAGGCAAGGTTGGCTGTGACCTTGGTCCGGGTGGAGGCCGATGCCGCGAGATAGTAGCTGCGGGACTTGGCGAGCTCCTGGATGTCCTCCGTCGTGACGGAATCCTCCCAGCGCGTCAGGTGGCTCTCCAGCCCGGTGAACTCGGGGCCCACGGCCGGACGGAAGTGTGGCTTGTGGACGTCCCCGGCGTGCATGATCCGGGAGAGCCGGTGCACCCAGGGCACGCTGGTGTCCAGCTGGTTCCAGATCAGGCCCAGCACGCCGCGCGGCCGCAGGATCCGGGCAATCTCGGCGCTGGCCGGGCCCGGGTCGCACCAGTGCCACGCCTGGGCAACCGTGACCAGGTCAAAGGACTCCGGCTCGAGACCGGTGTCCTCGGCGCTGCCCTCGATGGCGGTGACGTCCGGCAGGGTCCGGCGCAACTGCTCAAGCATGTCGGCAGAGGGGTCCACGGCCACCGTGCCCAGTCCGCGTTCTGCCAAAAGGGAAGTGAACTTCCCGGTGCCCGCGCCAATGTCCGCGGCGTCCCTGGCTCCCGCCGGAACCAGCCAGTCGGCCGACTCCTGCGGATAGCCGGGGCGGACGCGTTCGTAGTGTTCGCCGCCGTCCTGGAAGCTTTGTCCGAGTTCCTGGCGCCGCTCGCTGTGCAGCTTCGGTCCGCTGTGGAGCCTGGGTCCGGCGCTTGCCACGTGCGATCTCCTTCTGGAAGGTCCTGCTGGTTTCAGATACCTTTCGAATTTACCGCACCCGCGCCGGGCCCTGATCCTGCGCTAGTCGAGGGTGCAGGGCGCAGCGCCGGCCGTGCCCGGGGTGTTCGGAGCCCAGTGGGGGTAGCTGCGGGTATCGTTGGCCGGCACCCAGCGGCCGGCGTCCACCACGTAATCCCAGCCGAGTCCGTTCTGCCGCAGCTGCTGCAGGCCGGCCAGCAGGCGTTCGGCGTCCTCCAGCCGTGAGCCGAGGCCGAAGCTGGCCCGCAGGGAGCCGGCGGGCAGGCCGAGCCGCTTGAGCAGCGGGTGGGCGCAGAAGCGGCCGTCGCGCAGGCCAATGCCGTGTTCGGCCGACAGGTAGGCGGCCACCAGTCCGGCGTCGTAGCCTTCCACGGAAAAGTTCACGACGCCGATCGTGCCGGTGTCCGGCTGATCGCCTCCAGTGGAAGAAGCGGAGGAAGAATCAGAAACCGAATCGGCAAAGATCCGGTGCACGGTTACTCCTTCGATGCCCTGGAGGCCCTCGACGAGGAAGGACCGGATGGCGTCCTCGTGGGCCTGCCACTGCTCCGGGTCCAGGGCCGCAATGACCTGGGTGGCGCGGGCGAGGGCCGCCGCGCCGAGGACGTTCGGCGAGCCGCCCTCGTGCCGGGCAGGTCCCGTGGTCCAGCTGACGGAGTCGAGCCGGGCATCGCGGACCGCGCCGCCGCCGGCCAGGTGCGGGGTGCCGGCGTCGAGCCAGTCTGTCCGCCCCACCAGCACGCCGGCGCCGAACGGGGCGTACAGCTTGTGTCCCGAGAAGGCGAGGTAATCGACGTCGTCCGCGGCGATATTGATCCGCCGGTGCGGGGCGAGCTGCGCGGCGTCGACAACGATCCTGGCGCCGTATTCGTGCGCCAGTGCGGCCAGGGTCCGGATCGGGAGGATCTCCCCGGTGACGTTGGAGGCGCCGGTGACGGCCAGCAGGCTGACGCCGCCGCGGGCGAGTTCGTCGCGCAGGCGGTCCACGGTGGCCGCGAGGGTGGCGGCGGCCACGACGCTGCGGTGCGGGACATTCTGCCAGGGCAGGAGGTTGGCGTGGTGTTCGATGTCGAGGTAGAGGACCTCGCCCGCGGGCCGCCCGTCGCGCAGCGGCAGGCAGCCGGCCAGCAGGTTCAGGGAATCGGTGGTGTTGCGCGTGAAGATCACGGAATCGTCGGGCCGGCCGCCCACGAAGTCCCGCACGATGTCCCGGGCGTTCTCGTAGACGGAGGTGCTGATCTGCGATGCGTAGCCGGCGCCGCGGTGCACGCTCGCGTAGTACGGCAGGATTTCGTTCAGGTAGGCCGAGACCACGGACAGGGCCGGGGCGGAGGCGCCGTAGTCGAGGTTGGCGTAGCGCGCGTGGCCGCCGGTGATCAGCGGGGCCTGGATTTCGGCCCCGGTGACGGCTGCCAGCGGGCGGGCCGCGAGGGCAAGCCGTGCATGGAATTCAGGGGCAACGGGGAAAATGGCAGTTGTCATGGGACCTCACTCGAACAGGACCCCACACCGTGGGAATCCGCGCTTGCCGGGTCCGTTCCGGACCGGCCAGGTCGTCACCCGGGGCACCCCACCGCGACTGGAGGGTTGCCGGCCAGCAAACCGGGGTTTAGCGCTGGCACTCGTGACCTGCATCGAGCGTAGGACATCGGGGCAGCCGGGGAAAAGGCGGCCGCCGATTGTGAAGCGGATTATTACGGGCGCGGCTCAGTTGTTCGGGTGGGCTTGGAAGAGGTCGTCGAGTCCGGGGTTGAGCCGCTTGAGCACTTCCGAGTGCAGGATCGAATTGGTGGCCAGGGCGTTGCCGCCGAAGGGGCCGTCCTCGCCTTCGAGCGAGGTGAAGCGGCCGCCGGCCTCGGTCACGATCGGCACCAGGGCGGCCATGTCGTAGAGATTCAGCTCGGGTTCGCAGGCGATGTCCACGGCGCCCTCGGCCACGAGGCAGTACGACCAGAAGTCACCGTAGGCGCGGGTGCGCCACACTTCCTCGGTCAGGCCCAGGAACTCGTCCAGGTTCCCGCGTTCCTTCCAGCCGCCAAGGCTGGAGTAGGACAGCGAGGCGTCCTCGAGATTGGAGACGTTGGATACCTTCAACCGTGTGGCGGCGGCGAGCGAGCGGCCCGTGTAGGCGCCTGCACCCTTGGCGGCCCACCAGCGCTTGCCCAGTGCCGGCGCGCTGACGACGCCGACCACCGGCTCGCCCTCATCGACGAGGGCGATCAGGGTGGCCCAGACCGGGACGCCGCGGACAAAGTTCTTCGTGCCGTCGATCGGGTCGATGATCCACCGGCGGGAACCGTGGCCCGAGCTGCCAAATTCTTCGCCCAGGACCGCGTCACGCGGACGTGACCGGGAGAGCTGGCCGCGAATGGCCTCTTCCGCGGACTTGTCGGCATCGGTGACGGGTGTGAGGTCGGGCTTCGTCTCGATCCGAAGGTCGAGCGCCTTGAAGCGGCTCATGGTCTGGGAATCGACCGAATCTGCCAGTACATGGGCAAGGCGCAGGTCATCGTTGTAGCTCGAAGCGGGTTGACTCATGGTTCCAAACTACCGTCAAACCGGGCCGCCGGGCGGTAGGCCGCGGCACGGCGCCGCCGCCCCGTTGCTGGTCCGGCTAGGAGACGGTGCCCAGTTCCTTGGTTTCCTGCGCTTCCATCCGCGGGTCAGTGCCCAGCAGCCGGCGCAGGGACGCGAGCCTGGCCGGTCCCGAAGGCCCCGCGTGCCCGGCCGCAACCCACTTGTCGACGCCGCAGTTGACGGCGGTGGAGTCATGCTTGCAGCCGCGTTCGCAATCATCGGTGCCCGGCTCCAGGTCCGGGAAGGAGCGCAGGATCCGGTCCGGGTCCACGTGGGCCAGGCCGAAGGACCGGATGCCGGGGGTGTCGATGATCCAGCTGCCGGCCGGGGCATCGTTGACTTTGAGCGCCAGTGCCGAGGAGGACGTGTGGCGGCCGCGGCCGGTTACCGCGTTCACGCCTCCCGTGGCCCGCTCGGCCCCGGTCAGGGCGTTGACCATGGTGGACTTGCCGACGCCGGAATGGCCCAGCATCACGGTGACCTTGCCGTCGAGGTAGTCGCGCAGCTGGGATACCGCGTCCTTGTCGAGCCGGGCGGAGAGCCCGTCGTCGGAGCGGGCGTCGATGCCGGAAGCGGCGGAGTCCGCGGTCTTGGAGATGATGACGGGGAAGTCGAGGTGCTGGTAGTTGGACAGCAGCTCGGCGGGATCCTTGACGTCGGCCTTGGTGACGAGCAGCAGCGGCTCAATGCCGGCGTCGTACGCGGCCACCAGCGCGCGGTCGATGAAACCGGTCCGCGGCTCGGGGTTGGCGGCGGCGACCACCACCACCAGCTGGTCGGCGTTGGCCACGACGGCACGTTCGATCGGGTCCGTGTCGTCGGCGCTGCGGCGCAGCAGCGTCTTGCGGTCCTGGATCTTGACCAGCCGCGCCAGGGTGTCGGGCTCGCCGGTGACGTCCCCCACGAGGGAGACGAAGTCGCCGGCAACCACCGGGTTGCGGCGCAGTTCCCGGGCCCGGGCCGCGATGATCTTGCGTTCGTCCGCGGTCCCTTCGCCGACGACGGCGGTGTAGCGGCCGCGGTCAACGGTGATGATGCGTCCGGTGACGGCGTCGTCGTAGCTGGGCCGGTCCTTGGTGCGGGGCCGTGTGCCCTTCTTGTTCGGCCGGATCCGGACGTCGGACTCGTCCCAGGAATCAGTGCTGCGTGCCACCGGCGGTGTCCTCATCTGCGGCGGATCCCTGGGCCAGCATCGCTTCCCAGAGTTGCGGGAAATCGGGCATGGTCTTGGCCGTGGTGGCGATGTCCTCGACTTCCACGCCGGCTACGGCAAGGCCGAGGATGGCGCCGGCGGTTGCCATGCGGTGGTCCGCGTAGCTGTGCACCACGCCGCTGTGCAGCGCGGCCGGGCGGATGATGAGGCCGTCGGGGGTTTCTTCGGCGTCGCCGCCGAGGCGGTTGATTTCGGCGACGAGGGCGGCGAGCCGGTCCGTTTCATGGCCGCGGAGGTGGGCGATGCCGCCCAGACGTGAGGGGCCGGTGGCGAGGGCGCACAGCGCGGCTACGGTGGGGGCGAGTTCGCTGGTCTCGTCGAAGTCGCCGCCCTTGATCTCCGGCCCTCCGCTGACGGTCAGGGTGCCGCCGTCAACCGTCACCGTGGCGCCCATAGCGGTCAGGATTCCGCGCCAGAGATCACCCACCTGGGTGGTTTCCGCGGGCCAGTTCGGGATCCGCACGGTGCCGCCGGTGGCCAGGGCCGCCGCGAGGAAGGGTCCGGCGTTCGAGAGGTCCTGCTCGATCCGGACGTCGAAGGAGCGGATCGGGCCGGGGGAGACAACCCAGTGGTTCGGCACCGAGTCGTCGACCGCCACGCCCACACCGCGCAGCACGGCCACGGTCATGTTGATGTGGTCCAGGCTCGGCACGGGCTTGCCGACGTGTTCGCTGCTTTGATGTTCGAGGTGGAGTCCCTCGGTGAAGCGCGCCCCGGCCAGCAGCAGGGCGGAGACGAACTGGGACGAAGCGCTGGCATCAATGACCAGGTGGCCGCCGCGCACCTCACCAGAGCCGTGCACCGTGAACGGCAACGACGACGCCGGACCGCCGTCGGGTGCGGTGACTGCCACACCCAGGCCGGCGAGGGCCTCGATAATGGTGCCCATGGGGCGTTTGCGGGCATGCGGGTCGCCGTCGAAACGGGACTCACCGCGGCGCAGCGCGGCCACCGGCGGCACAAAGCGCATGACCGTGCCGGCCAGGCCACAGTCGATCGCCGTGTCCGCCGACGCGGCATCCATGCTGATCGGGACGATTTCCAGGTCGGGGCCGAAGGCGCCGTCGCCGGGCACTTCCGTGACGGTGGCCCCCAACTGCCGCAGGGCCTCAATCATCAGCGCGGAATCCCGGGAGTGCAGGGGAGCCCGCAGCCGCGAAGGTCCGTCCGCGAGGGCGGCGAGCACGAGGTACCGGTTGGTCAGGGACTTGGATCCGGGAACGGTGACAGTGGCATCGACCGGCCGTGCGGCGAAGGGTGCGGGCCAGTGCGTACCGGCTGCATGGGCGCCGGCAGGGTGGGACGGGGCAGCTGCAGAGGGGGTGGTGCCAGTCATTACCGTCTTAGGCCCCGGCAGAGTGGTCTACGGCCTTGCGGACGACTTTGTCGGCCTTCTTCAGCTGCTTATTGGTGGTCTTGCGGGCATCGGCGGCGAGGTGGCCGGCGCTCTTCTTGGCATCGGCCGCCAGGTGCCCGGCGCGCCAGGCCAGGCTGGGCTTGCCGGCGGTATCGACCGCGGCGAGGAGCACGCCGCCGGTGAGGGAGACGTTTTTCAGGAGCTGTTTGCGGCGGGCGTCGCGGGCTTCCTTCGAGGAGATGTCCGCGCTGCGCCATTCGACGTAGCCGTTCAGGAGCGAAATGACGGCGAGCAGGGTGGCCGCCAGCCGGGCGGACTTGCCGAGGGCGAAGCAGACGCCGGCACCGATCTGGGTGCCGCCGATCACGCGTGCCACGACTTTCTCATTTGGCTGGAACGGCAAGGCGTCGGCCGCACGCCGCAACAGGGGGGACAGCTGGGCCGCAGTGTCATCCGCGTTCTTGAGCTTGTCCATGCCGGCGAGGACGAAACTGGAGGCGAGCATGGGCCGGGCGAGAAAGCGGACAAACGACATGAATTTCCTCCTGGATGGACGAACAGCGGCTTCACTGCGGGAGAACCGGTTCTAGTCTTGCACTTTTGCGGAATATTTGCCCGCAGGACGTGGTTGTGAAAGGCAGATCCCAGCAGGCTAACGAAGGCGGAGATTTGACTCTGGTCAAAGACAGGGCGGAACCGGAAGCCGGTTCCGGGCAATCATGGACCCTCGCGCTTCCGTCGGTTCCGGGTGCCCGGCGGAAGGTGACAGTAGACTTGAACGCAATGAGCACCATGGACCCGGCCGTTGCGGCCATGCACGAGGTTGCCGGAAACGACGCCACGCCCACCAAGACACCTGATGCCGGCACGCCCGCCGCTTTGGAGACCGAGGTGGACGGGAAGCCCCTTGATGTCTCCACCGAGTCCGCGGAAGAGCGCCGGGTGCGCTTTGAGCGTGACGCCATGCAGTACGTGGACCAGCTGTATTCGGCGGCCATGAGGATGGCCCGGAACCCCTCCGACGCCGAGGACCTGGTCCAGGAGGCGTATACGAAGGCGTTTTCCGCGTTCCACCAGTACAAGCCCGGAACCAATCTGAAGGCCTGGCTGTACCGCATCCTCACCAACACGTACATCAACCTGTACCGGAAGCGTCAGCGCGAGCCGCTGCAGTCGAATTCGGACACCATCGAGGACTGGCAGCTGGCCCGCGCCGAGTCGCATACGTCCTCGGGACTGCGTTCGGCGGAGGCTGAGGCCCTGGACCACCTGCCCGACTCGGATGTGAAGCGCGCCCTCCAGTCGATTCCGGAGGAATTCCGGCTGGCCGTGTACTTCGCCGACGTCGAGGGTTTCGCGTACAAGGAAATTTCGGACATCATGAACACCCCCATCGGGACCGTCATGTCGCGGCTGCACCGCGGCCGGAAGATGCTGCGGGACATGCTGGCGGACTATGCCGCCGAACGAGGATTCAGGGCCGCCACCGAGTCAAGCGCCGCGGCCGACAGCAACAAACAGGAGAACAGGAAATGAGCGACTGCCAGGGACTGGGCGATTGCGATGACGCCCGGATGCAACGTATCTATGAATATCTGGATGGTGCGCTCACGCGTGCAGACATCGCAGAGATCAAGGACCACCTGGACAGTTGCCCGGAGTGCCTGGAGCAGTACGACCTCGAATGTGTCATCCGCGTGATGGTCAAGCGTTCGTGCACGGAAGCAGCTCCGGAAAACCTCAAGAACTCCATCCTGGACCGGATTCACTCGATCCGGACAGTGGAAGCGTGAGCCGGACCAGGGAAGCCTGAGCCGACATAAACGAATGACCCCGGATTCCGTGAGGATTCCGGGGTCATTCGTCTAAAGCTGTCATTCCAAGCTTTGCTTAGGCGTTGGGGCGCTTACCGTGGTTCGCGCCGCCACGCTTACGGTCACGACGTTTACGTGCACGTTTGCTCATAGCTGGCCTCCTTAATCTTGGTACTCAAAAGAGCTGCCCTCAAGTCTCCCACATCGCGGCACCCGCCGCGAACCGGAGGCCCGTGCTACGGGCCGCGGCCGGTCCGGCCCGGCCTCAGCCCTCCAACGAATTTCGGATCGAGATCCGGGCCTGGTCCAGCACGGTCCTGACCGTTTCGAGCGTGACGGCGGTAACCGGACGGCTCCCGGCATGACGGCGCAGTTCCACCCGCATGTCGTCCCGGAACGCCTGCACCAGCATTTCCGCCTCCTTCAGCCGCCGTTCGCCCTCCGGGGAGTACCGCGGGCTTCCCGCGCCGCCGGCAGTGCCCGTCCCGCCGGCAGAACCGGCGGCGCGGGCCGAGGTCCGGGCCGCCTCCGCCGTGGCCGCAAGGTCGGCCCGGAGGCCGCGCATGTTGACGCGGATGTCCTGGCGCAGGTTGTCGGCAAGCCGGCGGACCGACGCCGAGATGTCGTTCTCGACGCCGGCGAGTTCGTCCCGCCGGCGGTTCAGTTCCGTGAGGCCGGCCGGAGTGATGCTGTAGTTGGTGCGGCGGCCTTCCGTGCGGGTGGCGACGAGCCCTTCCTCTTCGAGCTTGCCCAGGCGCGGGTAGATGGTTCCGGCACTGGGGGAGTACGTGCCGCCGAAACGCTCGCTGAGCGCCTTGATCAGCTCGTAGCCGTGCTTGGGGCCCGATTCGAGCAGGGCGAGCAGGTACAGCCGCAGCGCCCCGTGGGCGAAGACGGGAGGCATCAGAGGGCCGTTTCGGTGTCCGGGCTGGGCTGGCCGTGGAAGAGCGACGTTTTTCCGGAGACCGAGTTGGTCCGGACCAGCATCAGCTTGGCGTCCGGTCCCGCAATGGTCTGCACCGTGCCGCCGGGCTGGACGTACCTCGTGTCATCGATGACCACCGCGCCGCTGGCGGACTTGGCCACGATGTCCACCCCGACGTCGTGCGGCAGCCGGATGGTAACGTCGCCGGAGACCGAATTGGCGCCAAAGTCATGGGTGAAGCCGTGCAGGTCGAAGTTCAGGTCGCCGCTGACGGTGTTCGCCCGGATGTTGCTGAATTCGCCCGAGGCCGTCACTTCACCGGAGACGCTCTTGGCGGTCAGGACGCCGCGGTGGTTGCGGGCAATCACCTCGCCGCTGACAGTGTTGACGGACAGGTTGCCGGCGGTGCCGTCGGCCAGCACGGATCCCGAGACGGTGTTGAGCCGGGTGTGGCCGCTGAGCCCGGAAACCATGCCGTCGCCGCTCACCGTCCCGGCCTCGACCTCGACGCCGGCCGGCAGGGCGATGCTGATGACCACCGAGTTGCTGCTGCCGTTGTTGACGGTGCTCATCAGGTTCTTGAACCAGCCCTGCGGGCCGTGCAGCTGGTGGCGGACTTCCAGGCGGCCGTTGACGATCGAAACCGACAGGGGATCGCCTTCGATTTCGGAGACCTCGATCCTGGCAACGTCCTCGTCATGGGTGACGATGTCGAAGCGGCCGCGGACAATCCCGAGTTTGAGGGAGTGGACGCCGTCGACGTCGATGGTCTGCGGGCCGGTCACGGTCCACGTGTTCTCTGACATGGTTCCTCCGGAAAGGCGAAAGGGGCTGGGCAACTAACGATATATCGCGACTATGAAGTCACGATATATCGCGCTTGCCGGCAGGTCAAGATATATCGCGAAATCCCCTGGAGGGTGGGACCCGGCGCGACCGGTTGCCTGCTTACCCGCCTATTCCGGAGTGTCCAGGCCCAGCCACTGGAACCAGCCGCGGTGCAGCACGAGCCAGGCCATGAGGCCATAGCCGGCCTGGCCGGGCGTGCCGCCGTTGGCCGCGAGGTCCTGGCGCCACTGCTCGTGGTTCAGCAGCGGCGAGAACGTGTCGACATAGAGGTGCTTCCGGCGCGTCGTGACGTCGGCAAAGGCGGTGTTGAGCTCGCCGAGCCTGCGGTTCTGTGCGGGGTCGAGCGTGGGCGGCGGGCCCACGACGAAGACCTCGATCTTGTTCTGGGAGGCGGAGTCCAGGATGTTGGCCAGGTTCAGGCGGCTTCGGGCAGTGGACAGGCCGAACTCAATGTCGCGTCCTGACAGGCCGATCACCAGGCGGTTTTCGTGGTGGTTGCCGAATCGTCGGCCCGACTCCTCGAGCCAGCGGGCTGCAAGGCCCTCGGTGCCCTCTTCGGGGCATGGCAGGGAGTAGCACTCCAGGGCCACGCTGTCCTGCGGCGTGCGGGCCAGGACCCGGCCCAGCCAGCCCAAGGCGCGCGGATCACCAAGCCCGGCCAACAGCTCGTCCCCAACGGCTGCGATCCGCAGCTTCCGATCTTCCACGACTACCTCTTCACTTCAACGCTGTCCATCAAGCTGACCACTAATAGTCCATTAAACAGAACCGCCCGGCCGGAGTGTTGTTGTTTCAGTCTCCGGCCGGGCAGTAATGCCGCTATTTACGAGCGAATGCCTGCTTGAGCAGGGAGTCCTGTTCTGCCGCGTGGCGCTTCATCGACCCTGCCGCGGTGGAGGCCGAGGCGGGGCGGGAGATGAGGCGGACCCGGCGGTCCAGGGCGTCCGGCAGGTTCAGGCCGATGAACGGCCACGGACCCTGGTTGGCCGGTTCATCCTGCGCCCAGACCACTTCGGCGTTCGGGTACTTGGCCAGCTCCGCGGCGATCTCGTCGGCCGGCAGCGGGTACAGCTGCTCGACGCGGACGATCGCCGTGGTCTTGTTCTCGGTCTTCTGCCGGGTGGACAGCAGATCGTAGTACAGGCGTCCGGAGACCAGCAGCACGCGTTCGACGGCGTCGGCCTGCAGCTGCGCGTGTTCCGGAATGACCGGGCGGAACGAGCCGGTGGTGAAGTCCTCCACGGAGGACGCGGCGGCCTTGAGGCGGAGCAGCTGCTTGGGCGTGAAGATGATGAGCGGCTTGCGCGGCCTGCTGTACGCCTGGCGGCGCAGCAGGTGGAAGTGCGAGGCCGACGTCGTGGGGTTGGCCACGATCATGTTCTCTTCGGCGCACATCTGCAGGAAGCGCTCGATGCGGGCGGAGGAGTGGTCCGGGCCCTGGCCCTCGTAGCCGTGCGGCAGCATGAGAACCAGCGAGGACCGCTGGCCCCATTTCTGCTCGGCCGAGGAGATGAACTCATCGATGATGGTCTGCGCGCCGTTGACGAAGTCACCGAACTGCGCTTCCCAGAGCACCAACGCATCCGGGCGTTCCACCGAGTATCCGTATTCGAAGCCCATGGCGGCGTATTCGGAGAGCAGCGAATCGTAGATCCACAGCTTCGCCTGGTCATCCGAGAGGTGGGACAGCGGAAGCCACTCGTCGCCGTTGGCGCGGTCGTGGAAGACGGCGTGGCGCTGCACGAAGGTGCCGCGGCGCGAGTCTTGGCCTGCGAGCCGGACGGGGACGCCTTCCATGATGAGCGAACCGAACGCGGCCAGTTCACCGAAGCCCCAGTCGATGCCGCCTTCGCGGGACATCGCCTCACGCTTCTCCAGCAGCTGCTTGAGCTTGGCGTGGACGGTGAAGCCGTCCGGGATATCGGTGTGGGCCTTGCCGATGCGGGCCAGGGTCTCCGCGGAGATCGCGGTGGATACCGGCGCGCTGACGCCGGAATCGGACTGCTGGGCCATGGGGCGTTCCAGGTCCGACACCGCGGCCGAATCGGCCGTGATGATCGGGATCGGGGACGTCTGGGCCGCGTGGGTTTCCGCGAAGACGCGTTCCAGGCGTTCCTGGTAGTCCCGCAGCAGCTGCTCGGCTTCTTCCTCGGTGATGTCACCGCGGCCGATCAGCGATTCGGTGTACAGCTTGCGGACCGAGCGCTTGGCCTCGATCAGGTTGTACATCAGCGGCTGGGTCATCGAGGGGTCATCGCCCTCGTTGTGGCCGCGGCGGCGGTAGCAGACCATGTCGATGACAACGTCCTTGTGGAAACGCTGGCGGAACTCGTAGGCAAGCTGCCCGATGCGGACCACGGCCTCCGGGTCGTCGCCGTTCACGTGGAACACCGGTGCCTGGATCATCTTGGCGACGTCCGTGGAGTACGTGGAGGACCGCGAGGACGACGGTGCGGTGGTGAAGCCGACCTGGTTGTTGACCACGATGTGGATGGTGCCGCCGGTGCGGTACCCGCGCAGCTGGGAGAGGTTGAGCGTTTCCGCGACCACGCCCTGGCCCGCGAAGGCGGCGTCGCCGTGCACCATGATCGGCAGCACGGGGAACGCCTCGCCCTGGTCCAGGCGGTCCTGCTTGGCACGGACGATTCCTTCGAGGACGGAATCGACGGCCTCGAGGTGGGACGGGTTCGCGGCGAGGTAGACCTTGGTCTCCTTGCCGTTGTCCGAGGTGAAGGTGCCCTCGGTGCCCAGGTGGTACTTGACGTCGCCGGAGCCCTGCACGGAGCGCGGGTCCTGGGTGCCTTCGAATTCGCGGAAGACCTGCGCGTAGGTCTTGCCCGCGATGTTGGTCAGCACGTTGAGGCGGCCGCGGTGGGCCATGCCGATCGCCACTTCGTCGAGTTCGTCGTCGGCGGCGTCGGAGATGATCGCGTCCAGCAGCGGGATCAGGGACTCGCCGCCCTCGAGCGAGAAGCGCTTCTGGCCGACGAACTTCGTCTGCAGGAAGGTCTCGAAGGCCTCGGCGGCGTTGAGCTTGGAGACGATGCGCAGCTGCTCGTCGCGGCTCGGCTTCGAGTACGGGTGCTCCAGCTGGTCCTGGAACCACTTGCGCTCGGCCGGGTCCTGAATGTGCATGTATTCGATGCCGGCGGTGCGGCAGTAGGCATCACGGAGGACGCCGAGGATGTCGCGGAACTTGAGCATCGGCCTGCCGCCGAAGCCGCCGGTGGGCCACTCGCGGTCCAGGTCCCACAGGGTCAGGCCGTAGGTCAGGACATCGAGGTCCGGGTGCTTGCGCTGGACGTACTCGAGCGGATCGGTGTCCGCCATGAGGTGGCCGCGCACGCGGTAAGCGTGGATCAGCTGCTGGATCCGGGCGACCTTGTTGATCTCGTCGGCCGGGTCCACCTGAAGGTCGGGGCTCCAGCGCACGGGCTCGTAGGGGATACGCAGGGACTCGAAGATCTCGTCGTAGAAGTTCTGCGCGCCCAGCAGCAGCTGGTGCACGAGCTTGAGGAACTCGCCGCTGCCGGCACCCTGGATGACGCGGTGGTCATAGGTGGAGGTCAGTGTGAGGACCTTGCTGATCGCGTTCTGCGCGATGATCTTCTCGCTGGCACCCTGGAACTCGGCAGGGTAGTCCAGTGCGCCGACGCCGATGATGGCGGCCTGGCCCTTGGACAGGCGCGGGACCGAGTGGACGGTGCCGATGCCGCCGGGGTTGGTCAGGGACACGGTGGTGCCGGAGTGGTCGTCCGCGGTCAGCTTGCCGTTGCGGGCACGCTTGATCAGGTCCTCGTAGGTGTGCCAGAACTCGGAGAAGTTGAGGGTCTCCGCCTTCTTGATGTTCGGGACCATGAGCAGGCGGGTGCCGTCGGGCTTGGGCATGTCGATCGCGATGCCGAAGTTCACGTGCGCCGGCTGGACAGCCACCGGCTTGCCGTCGATCTCGTCGTAGTAGACGTTCATCGACGGGAACTGGGACAGGGCGCGGATGACGGCGTAGCCGATCAGGTGCGTGAAGGAGACCTTGCCGCCGCGGGCGCGGGCCAGGTTGGAGTTGATGACCACGCGGTTGTCGATCAGGAGCTTCGCCGGGATGGCGCGCACGCTCGTCGCGGTCGGCACTTCCAGGCTGGTGACCATGTTCGAGGCGATCGCCTTGGCCGGGCCGCGCAGGACCGAGACGACATCTTCTTCGGGAGCCGTCGGGGCCTTGAGGTTCTTGGGCAGCTGCGCCGGGATCGGTGCGGTGCCGGGGCCGGCATCGGAAGTCTTGGAGCCGTCCCGGGCGACGGTGGCCGGGGCTTTCTTGGCGGCGGGCGCAGCCGGTGCGGGCGCAGCCGTGGCGGCGGGCGCAGCCGTGGCGGCGGGAGCTGCGGGGGCGGCGGGGGCAGGTGCAGCCGGAGCGGCGGCGGGCGCTACAACGGGAAGTTCACGGGTGGCAGGATGCACAGCTGTCGCGGTGCCGGACGTTCCGTTGGCGGGAGAGGCGTCACTAGCTTCAAAGGATTCGAACAGGGGCCACCACTTGGAGTCGACCGTGTTCTTGTCCTGCTGGTAACGCTCATACAGTTCGTCAACGAGCCACTCGTTTCCGCCAAATTCCTCTGGTAGACGGTGGCTAGGCTGCTCTGGCACTTGAAATACGCCTCTTCCGTGAGTTTGATTCCCTCTGGCTTCCACGGTGCCTCGGCACAACGATTGAGCCAGTCTCTGCGTCCAGTGAACCCAGACCCATGCCAGTCTAGTGAGGATTCTTGCCAAACCGCCAATAAGCGTGACCCAAATCATGATCCGCCCCGGCAGCCGCCGAATTGCGGTGAAGAAGAGTTGCCGAATCGGCCCCGGATGCGGCCCTCATGCGGTGCCCTGCGCGAGGCCGGACGCGGTGCCGGAGGCGGTGCCGGCCCCGCCGGAAACCGCCCTAGAATGCAGTGAGAACCCGTTTGTCGCCGACGGTGCCAGCTGCGGGTGCCAGCAAAGGAGCAGCAGTGCGTTTCCTGAATGAGCCCACCACCGATCTGACCTACTCGGACCTCTTCCTGGTCCCGTCCCGGTCCGATGTCACCTCCCGCCTGGACGTCGACCTCGCGGCCGACGACGGGACCGGCTCCGCGATCCCGCTCGTGGCGGCGAACATGACGGCGGTCACGGGGAAGCGGATGGCCGAGACCATGGCCCGCCGCGGCGGCCTTGGCGTCCTGCCGCAGGACGTCCCGCTCGACGTCATCCGTGACGTCACGGCCTGGATCAAGGGGCGCCACCCGGTCCTGGAAACCCCCGTCACGCTCGCGCCCACGGACACCGTCATTGATGCCCTCCACCTGATGGGCAAGCGGCCGCACGGGGCCGTTGTGGTGGTGGACGACTCCGGCGCGGTCACCGGTGTTGTCAGGGCCACCGACTGCGAGGGTCAGGACCGTTTCGCGTCGCTGGCCTCCGTCATCCGCCACCAGCCGCTGGTGCTCGACGCCGGACCGCTCGCCGGCAGATTGTTTGGGGGCGCGTCGGCGGCCGATGCTGCGCAGGCCCTCCGCCGCGCCTTTGAAGCGATGGACGCCGCCGGAACCGACTACGCACCGGTGCAGCAGGACGGGGTCCTGGCCGGCGTGCTCACCCGTAAGGGCGCCCTGCGCTCCACGCTCTACCGGCCGTCCCTGGACGACGAGGGCAGGCTGAAGGTCGCTGCCGCCGTCGGCATCAACGGGGACGTGGCCGGGCGGGCCGCCGAATTGCTGGCGGCCGGCGTGAACGTGCTGGTCCTCGACACCGCGCACGGGCACCAGCAGAAGATGTTCGACGCCCTCGCCGCCGTGAAGGGTCTCAACCCCGGCGTGCCGGTGGTCGCCGGCAACGTCGTCACCGGCGATGCCACGCGTGAGCTCATCGAGGCCGGGGCGGACATCGTCAAGGTCGGGGTGGGCCCCGGCGCCATGTGCACCACGCGCATGATGACGGCCGTGGGCCGCCCCCAGTTCAGTGCCGTCCTGGAATGCTCCGCCGCGGCCCGGGAAGCCGGCGGCCGGGTATGGGCCGACGGCGGGGTCCGCTACCCGCGCGACGTCGCCCTGGCCCTGGCCGCCGGGGCCAGCCAGGTCATGATCGGCTCCTGGTTTGCCGGTACGCACGAGAGCCCCGGGGACCTGCAGCTCGACGCCTCGGGCCGGCAGTACAAGGAGAGCTTCGGCATGGCGTCCGCCCGGGCGGTGCAGAACCGCAACCAGCGCGAGGGCGCCTTCGAAAAGGACCGCAAGGCTTTGTTCGAGGAGGGCATCTCCACGTCCCGCATGTATGTGGACGCGGCCCGGCCCGGCGTCGAGGACCTGCTGGACATGATCACCGCGGGCCTGCGCAGTTCCATGAGCTACGCCGGCGCTGCCGATCTCGCCGCTTTCCGGGAACGCGCCGTGGCAGGCATCCAGTCCGCAGCCGGGTACGAGGAGGGCCGGCCCGTCCCGCAGAGCTGGTGAGTCCGGCGCGGCCGGTGACGCGGGCGGTCGGGGGCTGGTGGCGGTTGCTCCTGTAGACTGAACTTCTTATGGACAGTAAATCTAGGTGCCGGCCTGGGGGCTGTCAGCGGAGTACGGAAACCGTTCCCGCCCAGTCCACCCGCAGAGCCGGCAAACCCCGTTCACGCGCCCATCACTCTCCGGCCGCACGCCATTCCGGAGCTATCCAGGAAACAGGGTCGGCCGCCGCCGACCATCCTCCGCCAGGCCGGGCCTTCCCGCATTTGCGTCCCCTGACGCGGCACGTGCCATGCGCTGCTGCGGAAGCAGGCCGCTGACATGGAATGGCTACTCCTCGCAGCAGGCCTCCTGCTCATCCTCGGCACCGGCTTCTTTGTCGCCGTGGAATTTTCCCTGGTCGCCCTGGACCAGGCCACCGTGCAGCGCGCCGTTGACACCGGCGACACCGCCGCCGAGCCGTTGCTCAGATGTCTCAAGTCACTCTCCACCCAGCTTTCCAGCTGCCAGCTGGGCATCACCATGACCACGCTGCTGACCGGCTATGTCATGGAACCGTCCGTGGGCAAGCTGCTCGAAGGCCCCCTCACCGCGCTCGGTGTCCCGCCGGCGGCGGCTGCCTCGCTGTCCCTGGTCCTGGCAATGGCGGTGGCCACCCTGCTCTCCATGGTGATCGGCGAGCTGGTGCCCAAGAACATGGCCATCGCGCTGTCGTTTCCGATCGGCAAGGCCGTGGCCCGGCCCCAGCTGGTGTTCACCGCTATCTTCAAGCCCGCCATCGTGGTGCTCAACGGCTTCTCCAACAAGGTCCTCAACGTCTTCGGCCTGGAGGCCAAGGAGGAAATCTCCGGCGCCCGCACCCCGGCCGAGCTGGCCTCGCTGGTGCGCCGCTCCGCGGCCATGGGCACCCTCGACGCCGGAACGGCCAACTTCATCGCCCGAACCCTGAAGTTCTCCGGGCGGACCGCCGCGGACGTCATGACCCCCCGCATCCGCGTGGAGACCATCGACGCCGACCAGCCGGTCTCGGATATCGTCGAGGCCGCCAAGCGCACCGGATATTCCCGGTTCCCCGTGATCGGCGAGTCCTCCGATGACATCCGCGGAGTGGTCCACATCAAGAAGGCCATTGCCGTGCCCGCAGACCGCCGCGCCAAGCTGCAGGCGGGAGCCATCATGACCGGCGTGCTCCGGGTCCCCGAAACCATCCACCTTGACGCCCTCCTCGCCGAACTGCGCGAGGGCAACCTGCAACTGGCCGTGGTCCTGGATGAATACGGTGGAACCGCCGGCATCACCACGCTGGAGGACCTCGTGGAGGAAATCGTCGGGGAAGTGGCCGATGAGCATGACAAGGTCCGGCCCGGCCTGCTCCAAAGCGCCTCGGGCGACTGGTACTTCCCGGGCCTGCTCCGGCCCGATGAACTCTCCGAACAGATCCCGGGCCTGACCGTGCCCGACGAGGCTGCCTACGAAACGGTGGGAGGCTACGTCATGAGCCAGCTCGGCCGCATCGCGGCAGTCGGCGACACGGTCGACGTCGTCGGCGGGACACTCAGCGTGACCCGCATGGATGGCCGCCGGATCGACCGGATCTGTTTCCGGCCCGTCCGGGTGTCCGGCGACGGCCAGCCCGCCAGCCAGGCAGGTGCAGCATGAGCGACTGGGCAGGAATCCTCTGGCTTGCGTTCCTCCTGGTGGGCAACGCCTTCTTCGTGGCCGCCGAATTCGCCGTCATGTCGGCCCGCCGCAGCCAGATCGAGCCGCTGGCCGAAGCAGGTTCCAAGCGCGCGCAGACCACACTGCGGGCGATGGAAAACGTTTCCCTCATGCTCGCCTGCGCCCAGCTCGGCATCACCGTCTGCTCGCTGCTGATCCTGCAGGTGGCCGAGCCCGCGATCCACCACCTCCTGGCCGTGCCGCTGGAAGCGGCGGGCGTCCCCGTGGAGGTCGCGAACATTGTGGCCTTCGCCGTCGCCCTGCTGTTGGTGACGTTCCTGCACGTCACGTTCGGCGAAATGGTGCCCAAGAACATCTCCGTGTCCGTCGCGGACAAGGCGGCGCTGCTGCTGGCGCCGCCGCTGATGTTCATCGGGCGGCTCGTCAAGCCCGTCATTGCGGCGCTTAACTGGTCCGCGAACCACATCCTGAAGCTGATGCGGATTGAGCCGAAGGACGAGGTGACCTCCACCTTCACCCTTGAAGAAGTGCAGTCGATCGTGCAGGAATCCACCCGCCACGGACTCGTGGACGACGACGCCGGACTCATCACCGGAGCGCTCGAGTTCTCCGAACACACCGCGTCCCGTGTGATGGTTCCGCTGGGCAAACTCGTCATGCTCAAGGCGGCCACCACACCGGTCGAATTCGAAAAGGCAGTGAGCCGGACCGGGTTCTCGCGCTTCCCGATGCTCGACGACGACGGCATGCTGGCCGGCTACCTCCATATCAAGGACGTGCTGTCCATCCCGGACGCCGGGTACCACCAGCCGATTGCGGAAAGCCGCATCCGGTCGCTGGCGAACCTCGCCATGGACGACGAAATCGAGCAGGCCATGTCCGTCATGCAGCGCACGGGTTCGCACCTGGCCCGCGTGATCGGACCCGACGGGCTGACCCAGGGCGTGTTGTTCCTCGAAGACGTCATCGAGCAGCTCGTCGGCGAAATCCGGGACGCGACGCAGGCCACCGGCTACCGCAGGCTGGGCCAGGACCAGTAAGGGACAGCCCAATAACGGGCGGCCCAGTAAGCGGCAGCCCAGCTGCGGCCGGGCGCCGGCGGGGCACGCCGTGTATCCCTAAATAGGAATGATTCCTATTTAGGGATACACTCGGGCTGTTGCTATTGCTCCTGATTCTCAATAACAGATCCGAGGTTTTCCGTGCGTCGTCCCGCTGCCCGAGTCCTGCTGGCTGGTCTTGCCGGCATGGGCCTCCTGCTCACCGCGTGCAGTCCGACGTCCGGCAGCCCGCGGGGGACCGCGGGGGACGGCATGGTCAACGTCGTCGCATCCACCAGCGTGTACGGCGACATCGTCTCCAGTATCGGCGGCGACAAGGTCCGGGTCAGCTCGATCATCAACCGCACCAGCCAGGACCCGCACTCCTACGAGGCGACCACGCAGGACAAGCTGGCCGTCTCCAAGGCCGAGCTGGTGGTGGAGAACGGCGGGGGATACGACGCCTTCATCGACACGCTGGCGACCGACACCGGACTGGACCGCGGCAGCGTCATCAGCGCCGTGGACGTTTCAGGCCTTGTCTCCGAAAGCGCTGCCAGCGAAAGCCCGGCAGCGGCGAGCCCCGACTCCGCCGGCCACACCCACGGGTCCGCGGGGCTGAACGAACACGTCTGGTACAGCCTGCCTGCCATGTCCCGCCTCGCGGACGCCGTCGCCGGGAAGCTGGGCTCGCTGGAACCGGCCTCGGCGCAGACGTTCCGGAGCAACGCGGCGGCCTTCAAGGACTCGCTCCGCGGCCTGGAAACGAAGCTCGCCGCCATCAAGTCCTCGGCGGGCCACGCGCCCGTGGCCGTCACCGAGCCTGTACCGCTGTACCTGCTCGAGGACGCCGGACTGGAGAACGAAACCCCGGCCGAGTACACCGCGGCGATCGAGGAAGACGCCGACGTCCCGCCCGCCGTGCTCAAGACCACCGTCGATCTCGTGGCATCCCGGGGCGTCCGGCTGCTGGCCTACAATACTCAGACCGAGGGACCGCAGACGGCGGCGGTGAAAAAAGCCGCCGAGAACGCCGGCGTCCCGGTCGTGAACTTCAGCGAGACCCTCCCGGACGGCCAGTCCTACCTGCAGTGGATGACCGGAAACGTGGAGAGCATCGGCAAGGCCCTAGGATGATCGCAACAGCGGGAGCAGCCATCTCCGCGGAAAATCGAGGAAACCCCTTTTGACACCGGTAGTGAGCCTGCGCGGCGCCTCCCTGGCGTTCGGCCAACGGACTCTCTGGGAGGGCCTGGACCTGGACATCAACCCGGGGGAATTCTTTGCCGTGCTCGGGCCCAACGGCAGCGGCAAGACCACCTTCCTGAAGGTCCTGCTGGGACTGCAGGAACTGAGCACGGGAACGGCCGTGCTCGACGGCCACCCCGTTGAGCGGGGAAGCCGCCGGATCGGCTACGTGCCCCAGCAGAAATCATTCGACCCCGATACGCCCCTGCGCGCCCGCGACCTCGTGGCCCTCGGCGTCGACGGCCACCGCTGGGGCATCCGCCTCGGCGGCGCCAAGGTGAACCGCAAAGTCGATGAACTCCTGGAGCTTGTGGGCGCCACCGATTACGCCAAGGTGCCGGTGGGGCAGCTTTCCGGCGGTGAGCAGCAGCGCCTGCGCGTGGCGCAGGCCCTCGCGACCGATCCCAGGGTGCTGCTGTGCGACGAGCCGCTGCTCTCCCTTGACCTTCAGCACCAGCAGGGCGTCAGCGCGCTGATCAACAGGCAATGCCGCGACGCGGACAGCGCCGTGGTGTTCGTGACCCACGAGATCAACCCGATCATGGACTACGTGGACCGGGTCCTGTACCTGGCCGGCGGAAAGTTCCGGGTGGGCACACCCGCGGAGGTCATGACCACCGAGGTGCTCTCCGATTTGTATGACAGCCGTGTTGAAGTCATCCAGGCCAACGGCCGGCTGATCGTCGTCGGGCTGCCGGATGCCGCGACGCACCACCATCTGGACGCGCACTCAGTCGCGGGCGAGGTGGGCTAAATGGATCTGGGCGACCTGCTGCACTCAATCTTCAACTTCGAAAACTACGGCGAGCTGCTGGTCCTGGTGCAGAACTCCATCTGGGCCGGCGCCGTCCTCGGGCTGCTCGGCGGAATCATGGGCACCTTCGTGATGAAACGCGACCTCGCCTTCGCCGTCCACGGAATCTCGGAGCTCTCCTTTGCCGGCGCGGCGTTCGCACTGATGATCGGCGCCGACATCATCCTCGGCTCGCTGGCGGGATCCGTGCTGGCAGCCCTGGTGCTCGGCGTCATGGGGGTCCGCGCACGGGACAAGAACTCGATCATCGGCGTCATCATGCCCTTCGGGCTTGGCCTGGGCATCCTCTTCCTGTCGCTGTACGAGGGCCGGGCGGCCAACAAGTTCGGCCTGCTCACCGGGCAGATCGTGTCGGTCGGGACCGTCCAGCTGCAGGTCCTGGCGGTCGCCGCCGTCGTGGTGATGCTGGCGCTGGCCGCCATCTGGCGGCCGTTGACCTTTGCCAGTGTCGACCCCGACGTCGCCACCGCCCGCGGCGTGCCGGTGCGGGCCCTCGCCCTTGGTTTCATGGTGCTGCTGGGGATCAGCGTGGCGCTGTCCATCCAGATTGTGGGCGCGCTGCTGGTGCTGGCCCTGCTGATCACACCCGCGGCCGCCGCCATGCGCGTCACGTCCTCGCCCCGGCTGGTGGTCACGCTGAGCATCGTCTTTGCGATGACGGCGACCGTCGGAGGCATCCTGCTGGCCCTCGGCGGCCGGCTGCCGATCAGCCCCTATGTGACCACGTTGTCCTTCCTGATCTACGTGGCCTGCCGGATGATCGGTGGCGCACGGGCCAGGCGGGGACTCAACGGCCGGGTGGTGCGGAGCGCGGGAGCTGTGGCTTAAACGCTCGCCACTGCGGCGGAATTTCCCCAGGTTTGCCGCCGGCCGCCGGCGGGTCCCTGCGCCCCGCCGGTGATTTCCTGGGTCACGAGGTCAAAGGTGGGGAATTTCAGCAGCTCCGGCTACTGGCCGGGCTGAGTGGCTGTGCATTCGGGGCACAGGCCGAAGATTTCCACGGTGTGCTCCACCGCGGTGAAGCCGTGCTCATTCGCGATCCGCGCGGCCCAGGCCTCGACCGCCGGTGCTTCCACTTCCACGGCCTTGCCGCAGTTCCGGCACAGCAGGTGATGGTGGTGCCCGGTGACGGCGCAGCGCCGGTACACCGCTTCGCCGTCGGCGTTGCGCAGGACATCCACCAGCCCGTCGTCGGCGAGGGACTGCAGGATCCGGTAAGAGGTCGCGAGGGACACCGCGGTGCCGCGCTCCTGGAGGATGCGGTGCAGTTCCTGGGTGCTGACGAAGTCCGCAAGATCGTCCAAGGCGGCACTGACGGCGAGGCGCTGCTTGGTGACGCGCTGTTCTTTACCCTGCACGGGTGCCGAGGCCGGAGTCCGGCTGCTGCCGGTGGTAGCGCCTTGGGACATCGTGGAACTCGCTTCGTCAAAAGAATTCGCGGGTGGGACTCGCTGAGGGTGGCAATGTCCAAGATTACCAGCGCCCAGGATTGCCAGCACCGCTCCGTGGACACTGTGACGGCTGGTGCCTAGGCTGGCCGGATGAAGCTGACCAAATTTACTCACGCCTGTGTCCGCCTCGAACAGGACGGCCGGGTGCTGGTGTTTGACCCGGGCACCTTTTCGGAGACGGACCAGGCCCTGGCCGGAGCACATGCTGTGCTCATTACCCACGAGCACGCGGACCATGTGGACGTCGACGCCGTCGCCGCGGCGTTGCAGTCGAACACCACGCTTGAGCTTTTCGCCCCGGAGACCGTGGCCGCGACGCTCCGCGGCAAGGCGCCCGACGCCGCGAGCCGCATCCATGCGGCGGGCGCGGGCGAGGAATTTGAAACGTCGGGCTTCGCCATCAGGACATTTGGCGGCCAGCACGCCCTCATCCATCCGCAGATCCCCGTGGTGGCCAACGTCGGCTACCTCGTCGACGGCAATGTCTACCATCCTGGGGACTCCTTCGCGATCCCCGACGGCGTCGACGTCAAGACGCTGCTCGTACCCATCCACGCCCCGTGGAACAAGGTGGGCGAAGTGGTGGATTTTGTCATCGGTGTGCGCGCACCGCAGGCCTTCCCGATCCACGACGCGCTCCTGAACGAGCTGGGCCGCGGCCTGGTGGAGGGGCACGTGACCCGGATCGGCGCCAAGTACGGCACCGAGTACCGGCACCTCTCCAGCGGCGATACAGCGGAGGTTTAGCCTCCGCGGGCGCCTTGGCGGGCAGAGGCCGGCGTACTGGCGGGCGGGCTGGCGGGCTGGTTTAGGCCGGCCAGGCGCCGGTCCGGAAGAACTCGCGCAGCACGGCCTCATGGGGTTCGGGCTCCAGGCCGTGGGCCTCCAGCCACTCCGGGCTGTAGTAATTTCCGGCGTAGCGGTCCCCGGCGTCGCACATCAGGGTCACAACACTGCCCCGGCGGCCCTCCGCGATCATCCCGGCGATGAGCTGCCACGCGCCCCAGAGGTTGGTCCCGGTGGACGGGCCCGCGTGCAGACCGGCGTGGTCCCTCAGATGCCGCATGGCCGCCACCGACGCGGCGTCGGGAACCTGGATCATGTGGTCGATCACGGCGGGCACAAAACTCGGCTCCATCCGCGGCCGGCCGATGCCCTCGATGCGGGAGGGCAATCCCACCGCGGGTCCGTCAGTTGTCCGGCCGTCGGGCCGGCTGTTCCGCCAGCCCGGATAGAACGCGGAATTTTCCGGGTCGACGACGGCGAGGCCCGTCTCGTAGCGGTGGTACCGCAGGTACCGGCCAATCGTGGCGCTGGTCCCGCCAGTGCCGGCCCCGACCACCACCCAGCGGGGGACCGGGTGCTCCTCCAGCGCCAGCTGGCCGAAGATCGATTCGGCGATGTTGTTGTTCCCGCGCCAGTCCGTGGCCCGTTCGGCGTACGTGAATTGGTCCATGTAGTGTCCGCCTGTGCTGCCGGCCAGATCCGCGGCGGCCTCGTAGACCTCGGAAGCGTGGTCCACCAGATGGCAGGAGCCGCCGAACTGTTCGATCAGGGCGATTTTCTCGCGGCTGGTGGTCCGGGTCATGACGGCGATAAAGGGCAGTCCCAGCAGCTGCGCAAAATAGGCTTCGGAGACGGCGGTGCTGCCGCTGGATGCCTCCACGATAGTGGTGCCTTCGCGGATCCAGCCGTTGACGAGGCCGAAGAGGAACAGGGACCGCGCCAGCCGGTGCTTGAGGCTGCCGGTGCGGTGGGTGGATTCGTCCTTCAGGTACAGCTGCACGCCCCAGTGCTCCGGGAGCGGCACCAAATACAGATGGGTGTCGGCTGAGCGGTTGTTTTCGGCGTTGATCCGGCGGACGGCCTCGTCGGCCCAGGCCCGGTCCTGCAGGTGCGCGGTGTTCACCGCTACAGCCTACCGGGGGCGGCGGGACGCCAAAGATAGAGTGGGGAAATGGACACCCTTCTCGATGCTGCCGCCCTCAAGGACCGGATGGACGGCGCCGGCGCAGCCGGCCAGCGCACAGTACTCCTCGACGTTCGCTGGGCGCTGGGGGATCCCCACGGTCACGACCACTACCTGCGCGGACACATCCCCGGGGCCGTCTTCGTGGATCTCGCCACTGAACTTGCCGGACCGGCGGAACCGGAACGCGGCAGGCATCCGTTGCCGCCGTCGGAGCAGTTCCAGGCGTCTGCGCGCCGCTGGGGCATCAACGACGGCGATGCGGTCGTAGCGTACGACGACAGCGGCAACATGGCTGCGGCCCGGGTGTGGTGGATGCTGCGCAACGCCGGCTTCAGTTCTGTGTACCTGCTCGACGGCGGCCTGGCCGCGTGGCGGGCTGCGGGGTTCGAGCTGGCGGCCGGACCCGAACAGCCGGCACCCGGAACCGTCACCCTGTCCGACGGCGCCATGCCCGCGATCGACGCCGGACAAGCCGCCACTTGGGGCCGCCGGGGACTGCTGTTGGACGCCCGGGCGGGGGAGCGGTACCGCGGAGAAATCGAACCCGTGGATCCCCGCGCCGGCCATATTCCCGGGGCCGTCAGTGCCCCCACCACCGGGAACCTGCGCGCTGACGGGCGCTTCCTGGCCCCGGCGGAGCTGCGGGAGCGCTTCGAACGGCTCGGTTACCGGGACGGCGTCCCCACTGCCGTGTACTGCGGATCCGGAGTGACGGCGGCCCATGAAATCGCCGCCCTAGAGGTTGCCGGCTTTTCCGCTGCCCTCTATCCGGGGTCCTTTTCGGAGTGGTGCCACGGTCCCGCGAACGATGTTGCCACCGGACCGGAACCGTACGGCGAGGACGCGGCTTCCCACTGAGGGCCAGCACGAGCACCGGACGGCCCGCGCGGGCTGCCCAGAGCTCCTCCAGCTCCTCCTGGGGCAGTCAATGATTCCTAGGCTGCGGCAGCCACTTTGGGCTTTCCACGCCTGAGCGTTTTGGCTTGGTGCCGGAGCTGGCGCCGGTGTCGGGAGCCCGGCTGGGACCCCGTCTGGTCCGTGGCTGATGGCCGGAGCGGAGTCCCGGGCAACGGTGGCGCGGTGGAGTAGTAGGTGTGGCCGGTGGGGGTGGTGAGTTCGAGGGTGTGGCGGAGCCCGGGTGCGGGGCGTGCTCTCCATCCGGGGGTTTCTTTGGTGTGGTTGCAGGCTTCGCAGAGGCCGGCGGCGTTGTCCGTAGTGGTCGGGCCGCCGGTGTGGTGGGGGACGATGTGGTCCAGATGACGGATGGGGGCGTCGCAGTAGGGGGTGCGGCACGTGTTGTCTCTGGTTTGGATGAAGCGGCGCAGGCCGGGTGGGAAGAGCCGGGCGCGGGAGTCCATCCCCACGAGCTCGCCGGTGCCGGGGTGGGTGTAGAGCCGCCGGAGCCAGAGGTTGAACGCGGGGTTGTCGCCGCTCCCGGCGGCGCCACCCGGTCCACGGGGACTGCCGGTGCTACCGCCCGGCGACGGGTTGATAAGGGTGCGGGCCCAGGCGGCGGGGACGGTGCCGTAGCCGGGCAGCCGGGCGGGTTCGGAGCCGGCCTGGAAG
>NZ_JBFUJK010000009.1:0-196696 GCF_056401395.1 Arthrobacter sp. P4_F11 | reverse complement strand
AGGAGGTCTTTTTCCGGTTCTTCGAAAGCAACTCGCTGCCGGCGGAAACAACGCCCTTTGTCGACGGCGACTCCGATTACGAACCGTTCCTCATGGCCGGCATTCCCGGCGGCGGGCTGTTCACCGGCGATGAGAAGTCAAAGACCAAAGCCCAGGTGCAGGCCTACGGCGGGGTGGCCGGCAAGGACCTCGATCCCTGCTACCACGAGGCCTGCGACACGATCGCCAACACCAACCCGGAACTGCTCACCGAAATGGCCGGCGCCCTGGCCTACGGCACCGTGGCCTACGCGATGGCCAAGACCGGCTAAACACCAGCTTCGCCGCCGGCTCCGGGCCGCCCCGCAGGAAGGTCCCCGGCCCAGCCACCTCTGCCGAGGGGCCGGGCCGGGGACCTGTGCCTGCCAGGGCCGAATTTGTGCCCTAGATTCCGGCACCGCGCCGCGCCGTGGCTCCCTGGGGCTGCCGCACGGCGGCCGGCGTGAACTGTGCGCCGGTGTCCGGGAATCCGGGCACGGCAATGCGCGCGTGGGTGTGGATCTCCTCGACGGAGTCGCGCGTGTGCTGCGCGATCTTCTCCATGGTGGTGACCCACATGCCGTCCATCGACTTGACCCGGTCCATCAGCTGCTCCAGGGCCACGGCCTTGGACGGCCGGCCGGAAATGAAGGGGTGGTTGGTCAGGACGAAGCAGCTCCCGGCAGCGTGGTGGGCTTCGGCCTCGAGCGTCCACATTTCGAGGACCTTGGCCGGGCTTTCGATGACGCCGCTTCCGGTGACGCCCGGGTAGAAGGCATACTGCTCCCAGTCGTCCAGAGCCCAGTCGACGGGGATTTCCACGAGATCGCGGGGGTCTGCCTCGGCAACGCTGAAGCGGTACGGCGCGTCGCCGTCGAGCAGGCTTGAGTCATACAGGAACCCGCGGTCGGCAAGGAGGGCGGGGGAATGCCAGTTGAGCTCCCACCATGGTGCCCGGTAGCCGGCCGGCCGGACGCCGGCGGCCTTGGCCAGGGCATCCAGGCCCCGGTCCAGGTACCGCGCCTCCGTGGCGGCGTCGATGCCTTGCATGGGTTCGTGCAGGTACCCGTGGTGTGCAATCTCGTGGCCGCCGTCGGCTATCCGGCGGACCACGTCCGGGTAGCATTCGGCGGTGAATCCCGGGACGAAGAACGTCGCCTGGATCTGCTGGCGCTCAAGGATCTGCAGGATCCGCGGGACGGCGACCTTGGGCCCGTAGGACTGGTGCGTCATGAGGGACATGCGCCTGGTGCTCTGCGGGTCATGGGCGATGGTGCAGGATTCGGCGTCGACGTCGAAGGTGAAGGACGCCGCGGCACGATTGCCTTCGGGCCAGGTGATGGGATGGGCGGTGTCGGCGAAAGCGGGGAAGTTCACGGGGTTGATCTCCTGCTAGAGGGCGGCGGGCGTGGTTGATGTGACCGGAAGGCCGGTTGCCTCAGGTGAATCTGCGGTCTGTTCGCTGGGGGTGGGGACATCCAGGAACTTCCTGTGGAACCGCGGACCGAGGACGGCGTAAGCCGCGGCGCTGGCCAGTCCCCCGGCGAGCCAAGACAGATCCCACCCACCCAGGGCGACGGCGATGGGGCCCTGCATGGCCGGCACCAGTCCGTACATGAACAGCCAGGTGGCGAAGATGCCGATGAGCAGTGAAGCGACACCGGCCGGATTCACGCCCGGCAGGCGTTTGGTGCCGACGGCGTCAAAGAGCCGGGACGGGTCGCCGGGCCAGCGCTTCTCGATCCAGAAGTAATGGACCAGCATGACTCCGCCCCAGGCAGCCACCCAGGCGACCAGCCCAATCAGCCAGGCGTCCAGCACGGAGGCGAAATCCTCCTGGAAGATGAAGAAGATCACGGCCGCGAGGGAGAAGACGCCGACGAACAGGTTCAACTTGCGTCGGCTGATGGAGATGTCCAGGGCCTGCGTGGCGACGGAAAAGGTGTAGATGTTCAAGATGTTGGTCGCGATCGGGCCGTGCAGCACCATGAGCAGCACCGGAAGGGCCAGCGCGCCGAAGTTCTGGACGATGAGTTTGCCGGGATCAATTTCACCTGTGTTGGTGGCCAGGCTGGCCCCTAGGATGCCCAGCCAGACGACCGGGATGAACTGGCCCAGCACCGAGGCGAGGTAGACCTTGCGCTTGGGCACCGTGGTGCTGACAAAGCGGGAGTAATCCGCAGCGTAGGTAAACCAGGTGATGCCCCAGCCGATGCCGATGGCCGTCATGACCGCGCTCATCGCGGCGATGCGTTCCGAGCCTTCCAGGATGTGGCCGGCAGGACCGGCGTAGGTCCAGTTGATCTTCATGCCGAACCAGGCCACTGCCGACATCACGGTCAAGATGATGATGGTGGGCGGCACGGTCCACTTCTCGAAGGCAGCGATGGCTTTATAGCCGAACCAGGCGATGGCTACCTGTACAGCCATGATGAAGGTGGCGATGCCAATCTTCCAGGCATAGTTCTTGGCCTCCGGGTCAACCCAGCCGAGCGTTCCGAACAGGGCCATGACCAGATCCAGGATGATCCAGGTGTTGACCGCACACCAGCCGATCACCAGGAGGGCCTGGATGCCGGCGGGCAGGTAGTTGCCGCGCCGGCCGAAGGCGGCGCGGGCCAGCACCATGCCGGTCGCTCCGGTCTTTTGGCCCAGCAGGACGAAGCAGCCGAAGAGCAGCATCCCGATGAGGTTTCCGAGGACAAGAACCGTGACGGTGTCCGCGAATCCCAGGCCAAGCTGGATGCCGAGCGCTCCGAGCACCCAGTTGATCGGGGCGAGATTGGCGCCGGCCCAGATCCAGAACTGGCCGGAGACCTTGCGGGTCCGTTGTGATTCGGGGATGGGCTGGAGCCACGCTTCGTGGTCTACGCTCGCTTCCGGCGCGGTGCCGGCAGGGGCCGCTGGGGATTTTTGACGCATGTGGAGCCTCCGAGGATGTGTGGGATTCCTCAAGAATATGTGTCGTGGGCCACATACGACTATATACAATGTGTCTTAATATACCCAGAGCAACGCGACGGAGTGTAATGTCCATCCTTCTTCAAGACGTCCTGAACCATCCGACCATGGCGGCCGCCGACCCCATTGTCCGCGCCGCGGCCAGGGCCGCCGCCCGGGCGCAGCTGCGGTGGATCCACTCCAGTGAAATCATTGATATCGCGCCCCTGCTGGCCGGCGGGGAACTTCTGCTGACGGGCGGAGAAGCCCTGGCCCTCGCCTCAGAGGAGCGGCAGGTCAACTACATCCGCCAACTGGCGGAGCGGGGCGTTGCCGCCGTAGCTATCGAAACCGGGTCCGCCCTGCCGTCCCTGCCGTCCTCAATGGTGGCGGCCGCCGAAGCAGCCGGCCTTCCGCTGATCGAACTTCGCGGGGTGGTGCCGTTCGTCGGAGTCACGCAGGCCATTAATTCGATGCTGGTCAGTGACTCGGTGTCCCAATTGCGGCGGGCCGATGAGGCCAGTCACGCGATGGCTGTCGAACTGGCGCACGGCGGTGGCCTGGACCGGATCCTCGCCGTGCTGGCCGGCATCATCAATGCCGAGGTGACGCTGACGTCCATAGCCGGCGCGACCCTGGCCAGCGCAAGCCCGGGGCGGGCCGAGGCCGCCGGCCCCGATGCCTCCACCGTTGGGCCGCAGGAGCAGGCACGCCTGATTCACATCGACGTGCCGATCCGCGGCATCCTTGCGGCTCAGCTGTTGCTGCGGGTCCCGGCGGACGAGGACCAGAACCTGGCCCGGACGGCCGGAAATCGTTCTGTCGACATCCTGGCCCTGGCCTTGCTGCAGCGAATGTCCCCCGGGCTCAAGGAAGTCGCCGGGGCGGCCCTGCTTCGCGCGATTGATTCCGGCAGCCAGGCCTGGCGGCTCCAGCAATTGGCTTCCGCGGCCGGGATTCCGCCGGGTGCCACAATCGTGGCCATCATGGTCCGCTCCGGCATGCTCCAACACCTCCGCGCTTCTGTGGAGCAGCTCTTGGCCCGGCGGGCGCAGCCCAGCGCAACCTATGTCGATAATGCCGAGCTGCTGGCGGTGGTGGTCCTCCCGGGCGATAGTCCGCTGGACAGCAGGGACGCACTTCTGGCTGGCCTGCGGGCGCTACCGGCCCCATCAGACACGCTGGTTGCCGTCGGCCCGGTGGCCGTCGGGATTTCGGAAGCCCCCTGGTCCTTGTCGGAGGCCAGGCTGACCCTGGAATTGGCGGGCGCGCTGGGGCAACCACATACGGGAACCCAAGGTCCGCACGGTCCCGTGATCGATTGCGAGGCATTCGCCGTCGAACGCCTTGCCGTGGGGAGCCTGGACCCTGGCCAACGGCGGAACTTCGTGCGCCAGCAGCTGGGGGCTCTCTTGGATTATGATGCGCAACGCAATTCCCGGCTGCTTGGCACCCTGGCCATGTGGCTAGATTCCGGCTGCAACACGGCCCAGGCGGCGAGGGAACTGCACGTGGAGCGGCAATCGATGCATCAACGGCTGCAGCGGATCTTCGAGCTGTGCGGCGGCGACCCCCGGCGGACGGGCCGGCTCGCAGCGTTGCATTTGGCCGCGCGGCTGGCCCGGCTCAGCTGACGTGCGCTCGGCGCCTTAGTCCGGGCGCGGGCCGCGCTAGCCGTTGCTGGACGCGCGCCCGCCCAGCCGGCTGGTGATTTTGTCGGCCGCAGCGGCGCACGCTTCGCCCAGGCTCTGCAGAGCCTCGCGTGAGACGCGGAACCGGGGCGCCGAGATCAGGACGGCCGCCACGATGTCGCCGCGGTGGTCGTGGACGGGAGCGGCGACGCCCACTTCATCGATGGAGGATTCGCCGTAGTTGATGGCCCAGCCCCGGGCCGTCACGTCCTTGAGCTTGATCTGGTAGCCATCCAGGCCCGCGTCATCGAGTCCCGGGTAGCTGATCGCTCCGCTGCGCAGGAGCACACGGACGCGTTCGACGGGCGCTGCGGCCAGGAAGACCTGCACGGAGGCGCTCATGGCGTCGGTGTACCGGGCTCCCAGCGGGGTGGTGTGTTTGATCTGGTGGTGGCTGGCGATCTGCTCCACGCACATTGACTCTGCGCCGTTCCACACCATGAGGGCGCTGGTTTCGCCGGTCTGTTCGGTAAGTTCACGCAGGACGGGATACGCCACCCGCCGTTCTTCCAGTTCGGCCAGCAACGGCCCGGCGACGGCGATCAGTCCCAGCCCGAGACGGAAGCGGCGGGTTTCCGGATCGCGTTCCACCAGGTGTTCCTGCTCGAAGGTGGCCAGGATGCGGGAAACGGTGCTTTTGTGCAGGCCCACCCGGTTGGCGATCTCGGTGACTCCGAGCAAAGGTTCGTCCGCCGTGAAGGTTCGCAGCACGGCGATGGCGTTAACGATGACGGAGGCGCCACGGTGGACGTGGCGCCGCTTCTCTCCGTCCCGTTCAGGGTGCGTGGGCGCCTCAGGCTCCGATGATGTTGTATTCGGGGCCGAACGGGAACTTCGTGATGTTCTCGGCCCCGTCTTCGCCGACCACCAGGATGTCGTGCTCGCGGTAGCCGCCGGCGCCGGGCTGGCCATCCAGGACCGTGATCATGGGTTCCATGGAAACCACCATGCCCGGTTCGAGCACGGTGTCGATGTCCTCGCGGAGTTCCAGACCGGCTTCGCGGCCGTAGTAGTGGCTCAGGACGCCGAACGAGTGTCCGTAGCCGAAGGTCCGGTTGGCGAGCAGTCCGTGGCCCACGTAGATCTCGTTCAGTTCGGCGGCGATGTCCTTGCAGACAGCTCCGGGCTTGATGAGCTCGAGGCCGCGCTTGTGGACCTCCACGTTGATGTTCCACAGCTCAAGGGAGCGGGCGTCGGGTTCGCCGTAGAACAGGGTGCGCTCCAGGGCCGTGTAGTAGCCGGAGGTCATGGGGAAGCAGTTCAGGGACAGGATGTCGTGTTCCTGGATCTTGCGCGTGGTGGCCCAGTTGTGGGCGCCGTCGGTGTTGATGCCGGACTGGAACCACACCCAGGTGTCCCGGATTTCCGAATCCGGGAAGGTCCGGGCGATTTCGTGGACCATGGCTTCGGTGCCGATCAGGGCGACCTCGTACTCGGTGATGCCGGCGGTGATGGCGTTGCGGATGGCTTCGCCGCCGAGGTCGCCGATGCGGGCCCCGTGCTTGATCACCTCGATCTCCTCGGCCGATTTGATCATCCGCTGGCGCATCGCGGCCTGGGCCACGTCCACCAGGGCTGCCCCGGCAAAAGCCGCCTGGATCTTGTTGCGGTTATCCAGCGGGAGCGAATCGTCTTCGACGCCGAGCCGGCGGGGGTTGATGCCGCGGGTGCGCAGCGCCTCCTGGATGGCGAAGATGTAGTTGTCCCGGCGCCAGTCGGTGTACACCACGTTGTCGCCATAGCTGCGCCGCCACGGCATGCCGGCGTCGATGTTGGCCGTGACGGTCACGGTGTCGTCCTTCGTGACCACCATGGCGTAGGACCGCCCGAAGTAGGTAAAGAGGAAGTCCGAGTAGTACTTGATGGAGTGGTAGCTGGTCAGGACGACGGCGTCCAGGTCCTTATCGGCCATGATGCGGCGCAGTCCGCCGAGCCGGCGCTCAAATTCGGCGTTGGAAAAGGTCAGCTCTTCCTTCTGCCCGTTGTGCAGGACTTTCAGTCGCTCCAGTTCGGCGATGGACGAAGCGTTGTTCGACGTTGCGATGGTCATGGTGGTGGTGCCTTTCTGCGGTTTGATTTCTTAGGAGGAAAGATGTGGGCGTCGGCCGGGACTACTCGTGGCGCAGCGGTTCCTTGCTGGTCTCACGGGAGAGGACGACGGCGATCAAGGAGATGACCGCTGCGCCGGCGAGGTACCAGGCAGGAGCCAGGGCATTGGCCGTCGCGGCGATCAGGAGGGTCGCCATGAACGGCGCGGTGCCGCCGAAGAGCGCGTTGGAGAGATTGAAACTGACGGCGAAGCCGCTGTAGCGGACACGGGTCGGGAACATTTCCGCCAGGAAGCTCGGAAGCGTGCCGTCATTGAGCGTGAGCATGCCGCCCAGCAGGATCTGGACCAGGACGATCACCAGGAAGTTCCCCGTGCCCAGCAGGGCGAAGGCCGGCACGGTCAGCACGATGAAGCTCAAGGAGGCGGCAATGAGGACCTTTTTGCGGCCGTAGCGGTCCGAGAGCATTCCGGTCAGGAAGATGAACCCGATGTACGTCACGAGTGCGATGGTGGTGGCCAGGAACGATTCGGCAGCGCCGAGTCCCAGTTCCGAGGACAGGTAGGTCGGCATGTAGCTGAGGATCACGTAGAACCCGACGGCGTTGAGCAGCACTGCTCCGACGGCCTTCAGCAGCAACCGCCAGTGGTTCCGGAAGAGGCTGGATACCGGGGCCTTGATGGCATGATCCTCCTCTGCCAGTTCGCGGAACACCGGGGTGTCTTCGAGCTTGGTGCGGATGTAGCGTCCGATCAGGCCCATCGGGGCGGCGAGCAGGAACGGCAGGCGCCACCCCCAGCTCTGCATCGCCTCGGCGGTGAGCAGGATGGTCAAAAGGCCCGCGAGCAGGGAACCCAGCAGCAGGCCCGCGGCCGTGCTGGCCGGAACCACCGCTGCGTAGAGGCCGCGCTTGTTGGCCGGGGCATACTCCACCAGGAAGGCGGACGCGCCGGCGTATTCGCCCGAGGCGGAGAAGCCCTGGACGACGCGCACCACCAGGAGAAGGATCGGCGCCCAGATGCCGATGGAGTTGTACCCCGGGATAAGGGCGATGCAGAAGGTCGCTCCGGACATGATCAGGATTGACAGGGAAAGCGCGGTCCGGCGTCCCACCCGGTCGCCGATGTGGCCCCAAACAAAGCCGCCGAGCGGCCGCACCAGGAACGAGATGGCGAAGAGGGCGAAAGTCAGCAGAAGCGCGGTCTGGGGATTGGACTCGGGGAAGAAGACCGCGGCGATGGTTGCGGCCAGGTAGCCGTAGACGGCGTAGTCGAACCATTCGACGAAGTTTCCGATGAAACTTGCGGCGACCACCCGCCGTCGGGTTTCCTTGCTGACTGCGGGATCGTGCCCGCCCGGGGCCGCCCGGCCGCTCACCGTGGCCTGTCCGGAGGAAGTACTGCCATGCCCGCTATTCGACTCTGGGCTGCTCGACCCCGCAAGTGCCGACGGGGAGAAATTTTCGTTACTCATGTGTCCACCAAAGAGTTTTGGGAGTTGCAATCAGTGCAACGCTGTTGCACCAGATTAGGCGTGACGCATGACACAGTCAATGCTTTTTGTGATTTCTCCTACACGGATCAATCTGGATTAGAGACCAAGACAGCGCCGCGGGCACCCAGTCGGACCGCACAACAATAGTTGCAATGAACGAAGCGGTGTTGCATAAATTGCGCGATGTGTCCGTCAACTTGGGGAAAGCTTGAGCCGGGCGGCGCCGCGGTTCCGCCCAGTCCGGCGCGGTGGCACACTAAGTGGACTATCGAGTGACTGGGGGGATCCACGTCAGGAGATCGTCATGGGCATTCTGGTACGCACGCGCACTTCCGGCCGCCGGACGGCGGGCGAGCCATGATGGCCGGGTGGGCCTATCTCATGGCCGCAATCATGACCGTTGATTCGCTCCTGCTGGGGCTGCTTCTGATGAACGTGAAGTGGCCGAAGCGCTGGAAGTGAACCGGCCAAACCGGACGCGCATTTAGATCAGCGACGCGGGAAATACCTGCCGCGGCCCGTATTCGGGTGTCGCTGGTATTTCCCGCATGCCGGGCACAAAGTGCGTCGGGTTAGCCCTCGCCCTGCGCGGCAAGCCGGGCCCTGATTCGGTCAGAGGCATCCAGAAGTGATGCCGCATTGATTGAAGCGGCCGCGTCGGCATCATTGCCCCGGGCGGCCGTGATCAGGTCCTGCTGGTACCGCCACAGGGAGTCGTCCCCTGTCGTGTCCAACGAACCCTGGGCGCCGACGATCTTGTACGCCCGGCAGTGCTGCCAGAGCGAGCGGATCGTTTGGACAAGAACGGGGTTCCCCGCAGCTTCGTAGAGGACCGTCAGCAGAGCCTCGTCATGATCCAGCAGCGCGATGACCCTGCGCTCGTCAATAGCTGCGCGCATCAGCTCGTACTCCGCCTGCATCTTGTCGCAGTCCTGAGCCGTGACCCGCCGGCTTCCCAGCCGCGCCGCCTCGGTCTCCAAAAGCCGGCGGACGTCGTAGACATGGATCAGTTCCTCCAGCGTGAGGCTCTTCACGACGGCGCCCTTGTGCGGTTCCCGCTCGGCCAACCCGGCCTCTTCAAGACGCCGGATCGCCTCGCGAACAGGCATAACACTGGTTCCGACCTGCTCCGCAAGATCGCGCACCCTTAACCTGGCACCAGCCGGGAGGTCGCCATTGAGGATTGCCTCGTGAATCATCGCGTAGACCTGATCGGTCAGCAGGGTTGGGACTACGCGCTTGGATATGACCACAGATCAAATATAGCCTCCTGCCGCCCTCTGGCACCTCCCGCACCTGCCGCCAGGGTTCCGGAACGCAGGAAAGTTCAGTTTCCCCTCTTGTGTGATTTGTGATCACATCCTACAGTGGTTTATGTCACACAGCCCGCTGACAGCCCCTCCTGAGACTCGGCGGGGATGGGCTCGCAAGTTCTACGCACACCGGTCGTTCGTTGCCAATGACGACTGCGCACAGGCCGGGAAACGGCAAAAATACTCTTCTCGGGGGCCCGCGATAACCGGTCCACCCAAGTTCCGAAAGGAAACGCAATGTCCCACCCACTCGATGACGCGCCCCTCTCGTCTTTCCACAAGAAACTGGCGCTGTATTCTTCCGGGGGCCCGTTCCTTGAC
Organism: Arthrobacter sp. P4_F11; assembly: GCF_056401395.1. Taxonomy (NCBI): domain Bacteria; kingdom Bacillati; phylum Actinomycetota; class Actinomycetes; order Micrococcales; family Micrococcaceae; genus Arthrobacter; species Arthrobacter sp. P4_F11. The sequence continues at coordinate 186,871 of NZ_JBFUJK010000009.1, read as the reverse complement.
GGGTACATCCTGAGCATCATCGGCGTTGCGATGATCCAGATCACTCCGCAGTTCAACCTCTCCGCCTCGGAACAGGGGCTGGTGGGGGCTGCCGCCCTGGGCGGCATCTTTTTTGGCGCTTTCCTCGGCGGCTGGCTGACCGACAAGTTTGGCCGGCACCTGCTCTTTACGGTGGACCTCATAGCGCTGGTGATCTGTTCGGTCCTGCAGGCCTTCGTCAATGACGCGTTTTGGCTGATCATCCTGCGCCTGCTCATCGGCTTCGCCGTCGGTGCTGATTATCCGATTGCCACCTCGCTGCTCGCCGAATTTACCCCGAGCCGCTGGCGCGGCCCTCTGCTGGGCGCCTTTGTCACCATGTGGTTCGTCGGTGCCGCAGCCGCGTACATTGTCGGCCAGTTCCTGCTCACGTTCGAAGACGGGTGGCGCTGGATGCTCGCCAGCGCAGCCATTCCGGGACTGATCATTGTCCTGCTGCGCATTGGAACCCCCGAATCGCCGCGCTGGTTGGCCAAAGTCGGCCGCGATGAAGAGGCCAACAAGGTGCTCGCCAAGGTGTACGGTCCGAATGTCTCGCTGGCCGATCTGCCTGAGGAAAGCGGTAAGAACGTCAGCGTCGGCGAACTCCTGAAGTCCGGCTACGGCAAGCGCATGGCCTTCATCACCATCTTCTGGACCTGCTCGATCGTTCCGCTCTTCGCGGTGTACGCGTTCGGCCCGGCCATCCTCGGGGCCCTCAAACTCGGCGCCGACCTGGCGCACCTCGGTTCCGCGGCCATCACCGTCATGTTCCTCGTCGGGTGCCTGATTGCGGTGGCCCTCGTCAACAGGATGGGCCGCCGGCCCCTGATCATCCACAGTTTCCTGTGGAGCGGCCTGGCGCTTCTGGGCCTGGGACTGTTCCCGGAGAGCGACCCGTGGATCATCTTGTCCCTCTTCGCCGCCTACGCCGTCTTCATCGGGGGCACCCAGATCATGCAGTGGGTCTACCCCAACGAGCTGTTCCCCACGGAAGTCCGCGGCTCGGCAGTGGGCCTGGCCTCATCCCTCAGCCGCATCGGCGCCGCCGTCGGAACCTACCTGGTACCTCTGGCCCTGACAACGCTGGGCATCGGGACCACCATGATCATCGCCGCAGTGGTCACCCTCGTCGGCCTCGCCGTATCCATCGCGTGGGCCCCCGAAACACGGGGCCTGACCCTGGGCGAGGCTGCTGCCCTCCCCGGCCGCACCGCCAAGGCAGGCAGTCCGATCAGGAAGCACGCCACGAGCTAGGTCCTCGAAAAAGGGTTTTCGGCGGAGTCGCCATCACCGGCGGCTCCGCCCCGCATCAACACAACAGCTATGAAGGAACGCGAACCATGAAAGATGTAGTTATCGTCGGAGGAGGTCTCGCCGGGCTCTCGGCAGCCTGGCGGCTGCGGCACTGGGACACCGTGCTGCTGGAATCGGGGCACCGCGTCGGCGGCAGGATCCGCTCGGAGCGCCGCGGCGCCTACTGGCTGAACTGGGGAGGACACGTCTTCGCCGGAGCCGGATCCTCCACCGATGCCTTGCTCGCTGAAGTCGGCGTGACGGCCGTCCAGATCCCCGGGTCCCTCCAGGCGCTGTCGATGAACGGGAAGTTCATCCGCGAAGGACACATCGCGACGTATCCGTTCCGCATTCCCATGTCCCTCACATCGCGCATCGACACCCTGCGGGCCGGTATGAAGGTGGTCAGCGGAGTAGCCAAGTACACGGCCGTCGTGAAGAAGCGTGCGGGCGAATCCGGCGCTATGCGGCAGCAGCGCATCTATGACTTCGAGAACGACAGCTCGTTCCAGGACTTCATCGGAAACCTCTCAGAAGACGCCGCCGCACTGTTCAAGACCACGGTCACACGCTCCGCGGGCGACATGAACGAAATCTCTGCCGGCGCCGGCATCGGGTATTTCAGCCTGGTACTGGGCATCGGCCAAGGACTCAGCCAGGGCATCGTCGGCGGCCCGTCCACCCTGACCGAGTCGATCGCGGCCTCGCTGGGCGACCGGATCCAGCTCGGAGCCACCGTGCAGGAGATCGTGCACAAGAAGAACTCCGTTCTCGTCCGGTACAGCCAGGGTGGTGCCGACCGGGAAGTGGAGGCCCGCGCCGTCGTCCTTGCCAGCACCGCCGATGTGTCGCACAAGATCGGCGTCGACCTGCCGGAAGACCTGCGCGGCGCACTCAGCCAGATCAAGTACGGCCCGCACGTCAGTACGGCCTTCCTGACCAACGAGACATCGGCAAGGCCCTGGGACGACATCTACGCCATCGCGGCGCCGAAGCGCTCCTTCGCGATCGCCCTGAACCAGGCGAGCATCGTCCGTGGCTCCGAGTCCGTGCGGAAGCCCGGCGGCAGCTTCATGACGTTCTCGCCGGCCAGTCTGGGGCGGGCGCTGCTGGATAAGAGCGACGAGGAAGTCATCCAGACCCATCTTGCCGATCTCGACCAGGTCCTCGGCCACGGATTCGCCGACAGCGTGGTGGAGGCCCAGACGGATCGGTGGAAGATGGCGTCTCCCTACTGCTTCCCCGGCCGGGCCAAGCTCCAGTCGACCCTCATGCGCGGGACCGACCGCGTCTTCCTGGCCGGAGATTTCCTCGGAACCCTCTACACCGAAAGCTCCATCACCACCGGCTTCTCGGCGGCCCAGGAAGCTGCCAGCCTACTGGCCACGGAACGGCAAAGCTCCACCACACACCTTCGCCTGGCATCCGGATCCTGATCCGGCCCCCTACGACCCCACATCCTAAGCAAGGAGAACAACCAACCATGTCAAAGCAACTCAAGGGCGTCCTCACCGCACTCGCCACCCCGTTTGACCAAGACGGCGCCATCGACGTCGACACGCTGCGGCGTATTGTCGACCGCTCCATTGACGCCGGCGTCGACGGCGTCGTGGCTGCCGGATCAACGGGCGAGGTCGGTGCCCTGTCCTCCGAGGAGCGGCTGCTCCTCATTGACACCGTCATCAAGCAGGCAAAAGGGCGCGTCCCCGTCATCGCCCAGACCGGCGCCACCTCGACGGCCGAGGCCATCCGGCTTTCGCAGGCGGCTGAGAAGGCAGGCGCGGACGTGCTCATGCTGATCACGCCCTACTACGAGCCATTGTCCCTGGCGGAAACCGTCACCTACATCAAGGACGTTGCCCGGTCGGTCAAGCTTCCGGTCATGCTCTACAACATCCCGGCCGTCACCGGCGTCAACCTGGATCCGGCAACGGTCCGTGCGCTGGTCGAGGAAGTGGAGAACATCCGGTATATCAAGGACTCGAGTGCGAACTGGGAACAGGCGCTGCAGCTGATCCACCACCACGGGGATGTCATCGGCACGTTCATCGGGTGGGATGTCTACCTCTACAGCGCCCTTGCTGAGGGCGCGGCCGGCGTGATGGCCGGCACGGCCAACGTCGTACCCGACGAAATCGTTGCCGTCAGCCGGCTGATCGCCGACGGCGACCTCACGGGTGCCCGTGACCTGTGGAACCAGCTGTACCCGGTCATCGATGCGCTCCTCTCCGTCCCCTTCATCCCGGCCGTGAAAGCCGGTCTATCCTTGCAGGGACTTCCGGCCGGCTCACCCCGGCGCCCCACGTCCGAACTCAGCGCCGGGGACCTTGCACGGGTTCAAGACGCCCTGTCCGCCCTCTACCAGAACGTGGGATAAGCGATGTCCATCTCGGTCAGCAACCCGGCACAGATCCGCCGGAGCCAGACGCCCGAAAAGCTCATCAGCGCCGAGGATCTGGCACCCGGCGAGCACTTCATTGACGGAGCCTTCCGGGCCGGCAGCTCCGGCGCCGTGACCGACGTCGTGGATCCCTGCAACGGGGAGCCGATCACATCAGTCGCCGACGGCACGGTCGGGGAAGTCGACGCCGCCGTGGCGGCCGCCGTCGCCGCGAAGAGGCAGTGGGGATCCCTGGTGCCCAAGGAACGCTCCGAAATCCTGCACCGGATCGCCGACCGGCTCAGCGAACACTCCGAGCTGCTGGCCCGGATCGAATCAGCGAACACCGGAAAGCCGTTCATGGTCTCCGAAGACGACGTCGCCGGAACCATCGATACGTTCAGGTTCATGGCAGGCGCCCTGCGGGCCACCACCTCCATGGCCGCCGGCACGTACGCGGCAGAGCATCTGTCCCTGATCCTGCGGGAACCGCTGGGCGTGGTGGGAGTGGTGACACCCTGGAACTACCCCCTGCTCATGGGCGCCTGGAAGATCGCCCCCATCCTGGCCGCCGGCAACACCCTGGTGCTGAAGCCGTCCGAACAGACACCGCTGACCACCCTGAAGTTCGCGGAACTCGTCGCCGACATCCTGCCGCCGGGGGTCTTCAACGTGGTCACCGGCCGCGGCTCGATCGTCGGGGCCCGGCTCTCCGACCATCCGGACGTGGATATGATCGCGCTCACCGGGTCCGTCAACAGCGGCCGTGCCGTTGCCCGCGGAGCCGCGGAATCACTCAAGCGCGTCCACCTCGAGCTCGGCGGCAAGGCCCCGGTGGTGATCTTCCCTGACGCCGACCTGGCGGCAGCCGCGAAGTCCCTGCGGGCCGCCGGCTACTGGAATTCAGGTCAGGAATGCGGAGCGGCCTGCCGGGTGCTGGTCCACGAATCCGCTGCCGACCGGTTCACGGAGCTGCTGGTTCAGGAGGTCAGCACGCTCAAGGTGGGCGAACCCGGTGCCGGGCCGGAGATCGAGATCGGACCCCTGACGTCCAAGGGACACTTCGACCGCGTCGTCGGCTACCTCGAGCGTGCCCGGCGCGCCGGCATCCGCGCGGCCGCCGGCGGCGCAGCCCTTGAGGGTCCGGGCTACTTTGTCGCGCCGACCGTACTGGTCAGCGTGCCCGACGGCGCCGAATGCTCCCGCGAGGAAATCTTCGGACCCGTCATCACCATCGAGACCTTTGAGACCGAAGAAGAAGCAATCGCCCGCGCCAACGATGTCCCGTTCGGCCTGGCCGCCTCCGTCTGGACCGAAGACGCCCGGCGCAGCCATGACGTGGCATCCAGGATCGACGCCGGCACCGTCTGGGTGAACTCGCATCTGGTGCTGGCCAACGAGGTCCCCTGGGGTGGATTCAAGGGTTCAGGCTACGGACGTGACCTGTCCATTTACGCCCTGGACGACTACTCCAGGACCAAACATGTCATGCACAACCGCGGCCGCTGACAGGGCGGACTCCTAGAGGACCTTGCGGATGGTCTCCTCGAAGCTGGTGACGTGGTGCAGGGCGAGTTCGCCGGCCCTGTCCGCGTCGCCCTCGGCCACCGCCTTGAGCAGCTCCACGTGCTCGCTAATGTGGCCGCTGACCGAGGGGACCTTGTCCAGGACCAGGCACCAGATGCGCGTGGCCAGGTTGTCGTAGCGGATCAGCGTATCCTCCAGGTGCGGGTTGGCCGCGGCCCGGTAGATCAGGCGGTGCACTGTCAGGTCGTAGCGCATCAGCTCCCGGGAATCTGCTGGGCTCGGGGCCAGTTCCGCAATGGTCTTGGCGACATCCAGCAGCTCGCGGCGCATGGCGGCGTTGGCCCGCGTTGCCGCCCGCCGCGCCGCCAGGGGTTCCAGCAGTTCCCGGATTTCCGAGACGTCGGCCAGTTCCGTGAAGTCCACGGTGGTGGCAAAGGTTCCCCTTCGCGGGTATGAAACCACCAGGTGGTCCACTTCCAGCCGCTTGATCGCCTCGCGCACGGGAGTACGGCCGAACCCGAGCTCGGCGGCGAGCTGCCCGTCATTGATGGGTTCGCCCGGCCGGATTTCGAGCATGATCAGCTTGTCGCGCAACTGCCTGTACGCGGCCTCCGCCTGGGAGATAGCTTCGTCCTCTGCGGGCGGCAGGACGGTGAGTGCATTCACAGCTCGGCTCCGTTTCTGGATTTCAACCGGAAGCCTGGTTCCACTTGGCTTCCAGCTATTGACTCTGGTGTGATCTCAATCATACCATTGTTCTCACACTGATATATCAGTCATAGCAATAGTGGTATTTCAAAGGAGTAACCGTGGTTGAGCAGTTGAACGAGCGACTTTCCGTAGTCGATCCCGAGGTCGAAGAGGCCGTGGCGCACGAACTGAAGCGCCAGCAGTCCACCCTCGAAATGATTGCGTCCGAGAATTTCGCCCCCGCCGGGGTCATGGAGGCACAGGGTTCGGTGCTGACCAACAAGTACGCCGAGGGATACCCGGGCAAGCGCTACTACGGCGGCTGCGAGCACGTTGACGTGATCGAACAGCTCGCGATCGACCGGGTCAAGGCCCTGTTCGGCGCCGAGTACGCCAACGTCCAGCCGCACTCCGGCGCGCAGGCCAACGCCGCCGCCATGTTTGCCCTCCTGGAACCGGGCGACACCATCATGGGACTTGCCCTCGCCCACGGCGGCCACCTCACCCACGGGATGAAAATCAATTTCTCCGGCAAGCTCTACAACGTGGTCCCGTACCACGTGAGCGAGCACAACCACCTGGTGGACATGGCCGAAGTGGAGGCCCTGGCCCTTGAACACCGGCCCAAGATGATCGTGGCCGGCTGGTCCGCCTACTCCCGGCAGCTGGACTTCGCCGAGTTCCGGCGCATCGCCGATTCCGTGGGCGCCTACCTCATGGTGGACATGGCACACTTCGCCGGCCTCGTGGCCGCCGGGCTTCACCCGAACCCGGTCCCCTACGCCGACGTCGTCACCACCACCACGCACAAGACGCTCGGCGGACCGCGCGGCGGCGTGATCCTGGCCAAGGAGGAGTACGCACGCAAGATCAACAGCGCCGTGTTCCCCGGCCAGCAGGGCGGCCCGCTGGAACACGTGATCGCAGCCAAGGCCGTGGCTTTCAAGATCGCGGCGTCTCCGGAGTTCAAGGAACGCCAGGAGCGCACGCTCGAAGGCGCCGGGATCCTCGCGTCCCGGCTCCTGAAGGACGACGTCGCGGCGGCCGGGATCTCAGTGGTCAACGGCGGCACCGATGTGCACCTGGTCCTGGTGGACCTGCGGGACTCGGAACTGGACGGGCAGCAGGCCGAAGACCGGCTCCACCGGATCGGCATCACCGTCAACCGCAACGCCGTCCCGTTCGATCCCCGCCCGCCCATGGTCTCCTCCGGGCTGCGGATCGGCACCCCCGCCCTGGCCACCCGCGGCTTCGGTGCCGCGGAGTTCACCGAGGTGGCGGACATCATCGCCTCCGCCCTCATCTCGCAGGCGCCCGGGGACGAACTCAGCGACCAAACCGCCGCTGAACTGCGCGTACGCGTCAGCGCCCTCGCGGACCGGTTCCCCCTTTACCCGCATCTCGGCACCGGCACGACGGCGACCGGGCTTGAGGCAGAACTGATTGGAGCAGCACAATGACCACCGAACACCTGCCGGAGCACCCGGACTTCCTCTGGCGCAACCCGGACCCCAAGAAGAGCTACGACGCCGTGATTGTGGGCGGCGGCGGACATGGACTGGCGACGGCGTATTACCTGGCCAAGAACCACGGGATGACCAACATCGCCATCCTGGAAAAGGGCTGGCTCGCCGGCGGCAACATGGCCCGGAACACCACCATCATCCGCTCCAACTACCTCTGGGACGAGAGTGCGGCGATCTACGAGCACGCCCTGAAACTCTGGGAGATCCTGCCCGAAGAACTCGAATACGACTTCCTGTTCAGCCAGCGCGGGGTCATGAACCTGGCCCACACCCTGGGCGACGTCCGCGAAAGCGTCCGCCGCGTCGGAGCCAATAAACTCAACGGCGTCGACGCCGAGTGGCTGGACCCGCAGCAGGTCAAGGAACTCTGCCCCATCCTGAACATCAACGACAACATCCGCTACCCGGTCATGGGCGCCACCTACCAGCCGCGCGCCGGCATCGCCAAGCACGACCACGTCGCCTGGGCGTTCGCCCGCAAGTGCGACGAGCTCGGCGTGGACATCATCCAGAACTGCGAGGTCACCGGCTTCGTCAAGGACGGAAACCGCGTCACCGGGGTCAAGACCACCCGCGGCACCATCCACACCGAGAAGGTCGGTCTCTGCGCCGCAGGGCACAGCTCGGTGCTGGCGGAAATGGCCGGGTTCCGGCTTCCCATCCAGTCCCACCCCCTCCAGGCACTGGTGTCGGAGCTCCACGAGCCCGTCCACCCCACCGTCGTCATGTCCAACCACGTCCACGTCTACGTCTCCCAGGCGCACAAGGGCGAACTGGTCATGGGCGCCGGCGTGGACTCCTACAACGGCTACGGCCAGCGCGGATCCTTCCACGTGATCGAGCACCAGATGGCAGCCGCCGTCGAACTCTTCCCGATCTTCGCCCGGGCCCACGTGCTCCGGACCTGGGGCGGGATCGTTGACACCACCCTGGATGCCTCCCCGATCGTAGGCACCACCCCGGTGGAAAACATGTTCGTCAACTGCGGCTGGGGCACCGGCGGATTCAAGGGCACACCGGCGGCCGGGCTGACGTTCGCCCACACGATCGCCACCGGAGAACCGCACAAACTCAACAAGCCCTTTGCCCTCGAGCGCTTCGAAACCGGCGCCCTGATCGATGAACACGGCGCCGCCGCCGTGGCCCACTAGAAGAGAGGTACGGACATGCTCCTGATTCCCTGCCCCAACTGCGGTCCCCGCGACGAGACCGAATTCCACTACGGCGGCCAGGCCCACGTGGCCTACCCCGAAAACCCGGCAGAGCTCACGGACCGCGAATGGGCCGAGTACCTGTTCTACCGCGACAACACCAAGGGCGCCTTCGCCGAACGCTGGCTGCACAGCACCGGCTGCCGGCAATGGTTCAACATGCTCCGCGACACCGTCACCTACGACATCCAGGCCGTCTACCCGATGGGTCAGCTCCGTCCCGCCACAGGCCCCACAGCCCCCACCGTCACCAGCCCCGTCTCCCCGGAAGGAGCAGTCAAATGACCGCTCAGCCGCAGCCCGCGCGTCTTAGCACAGGCGGACGCATCGACCGCAGCGTCACGTGGCGCTTCACCCTGGACGGCCGTGAGTACACTGGCCACCCCGGCGACACCCTCGCCTCCGCCCTGCTGGCCAACGGCCGGCTCCGCGCGGGCGACTCCCTGTATGAGGGACGGCCCCGCGGCATCATGTCCGCCGGCGTCGAGGAATCCAACGCCCTGGTCAAGGTCGCGGCCCGGTTCCCGGGCCACGTGGCCGAATCCATGCTCCCCGCCACCACGGTGTCCCTCGTGGACGGCCTCAGCGCCGAATACCTCAGCGGACTGGGCAAGCTGGACCCGGCCGAGGACCACGCCGAATACGACAAGAAGTATGTCCACACCGATGTCCTTGTGGTCGGTGGCGGCCCGGCAGGCCTGGCCGCGGCCCGCGAGGCCGTCCGCTCCGGCGCCCGGGTCATCCTTATCGACGACCAGCCCGAACTGGGCGGATCGCTGTTGTCCGGCTCCACGGATCCGGCCCTCGCGGAGAGCATCGAAGGGCAGCCCGCCCTGGAATGGGTGGCCAATGTTGAAGCCGAACTGATCTCCGCGGCCGAATGCACCGTGCTGAACCGCACCAGCGCCTTCGGCTCCTACGACTCCAACTACGTCATTGCGGCCCAGAACCGGACCGACCACCTCCTGACCCCGGCCGCCCCCGGTGTTTCCCGCCAGCGGATCTGGCACATCCGGGCCGCCCAGGTCATCCTGGCCCCGGGCGCCCACGAACGCCCGCTGGTCTTCGAAAACAACGACCGCCCCGGCATCATGCTCGCGTCCGCAGTCCGCACCTACCTCAACCGCTACGCCGTCGCCGCAGGTTCCCGGGTGGTCATCAGCACCACCAACGACAGCGCCTACGCCTTGGCCGCCGACCTCCGCGCCGCGGGCATCCGGGTCGAAGCCGTCGTAGACGCCCGTGCACAGCTAAGCGAAACCGCTTCCGCAGCTGCGGCCGCGGGAACGCGGGTGCTGATCGGCAGCGCCGTCGCCAACACCACCGCTGCTGTGTCCGGCGACGGCCGGCTCCTCGGCGTCACCGTCCGGAGCATCAACGACGCCGGCGAACTCACCTCGGGCATCGAACACCTCGCCTGCGACCTGCTGGCCGTCTCCGGCGGCTGGTCCCCCGTGGTTCACCTGCACTCCCAGCGCCAGGGCAGGCTCCGCTGGGACGAAGACCTCGCCGCCTTCGTCCCCAACAGCGTGGTCCCCAACCAGCAGGTGGCCGGCTCCGGCCGCGGCAGCTTCGACCTCGACGACTGCGTGGCCGAAGGCATCTCCGCCGGGGCCGCGGCGGTCATCGCCGCGGGCTTCGAGTCCGATGCTGAACCGTCTGCGCCGACGCCGCCGCGCGCCGCCGCCCCCACCCGCCAGCTCTGGCTGGTACCCGGGCAGGACGGCGGCCCGGATGACTGGCACCACCACTTCGTGGATTTCCAGCGCGACCAGTCCGTGGCCGATGTCCTCCGCTCCACCGGTGCCGGCATGCGGTCCGTGGAGCACATCAAGCGCTACACCTCGATCAGCACCGCCAACGACCAGGGCAAGACCTCCGGGGTTAACGCGATCGGCGTCATCGCCGCCGCGCTCCGGACAGCCGGCGAAGCGTCCCGCGGGATCGGCGACATTGGCACCACCACCTACCGGGCACCGTTCACGCCCGTGGCGTTCGCCGCCCTGGCCGGACGCCAGCGCGGCGAACTCTTCGACCCCGCCCGCCTCACCTCCATCCACCCCTGGCACGTCGCCCAGGGAGCCCTCTTCGAAGACGTCGGGCAGTGGAAGCGCCCCTGGTACTACCCGCAGGACGGCGAGGACATGGACAGCGCGGTGCTCCGTGAATGCGCCGCCGTCCGGGAATCCGTGGGTTTCATGGACGCCACCACCCTGGGCAAGATCGAGATCCGCGGCAAGGACGCCGGGGAGTTCCTGAACCGCATCTACACCAACGCGTTCAAGAAACTCGCTCCCGGTTCGGCCCGCTACGGCGTCATGTGCACCCCGGACGGGATGATTTTCGACGACGGCGTCACCCTGCGCCTGGACGAGGACCGGTTCTTCATGACCACCACCACCGGCGGCGCGGCCAAGGTGCTGGACTGGCTGGAGGAATGGCTGCAGACCGAATGGCCGGAACTGGATGTGCACTGCACCTCCGTCACGGAGCAGTGGTCCACGATCGCCGTCGTCGGTCCGAAATCCCGCGCCGTTCTCGCCAAAGTGGCTCCGGAACTGGCAGCCGACGGCGGCCTGGACGCCGAGGCCTTCCCGTTCATGACGTTCAAGGAAACCACCCTGGCATCCGGTGTCCAGGCCCGGGTCTGCCGGATCTCGTTCTCCGGCGAACTGGCCTACGAAATCAACATCCCGTCCTGGTACGGGCTGAGCACCTGGGAAGCCGTGGCGGCGGCCGGCGCGGAGTTCAACATCACCCCGTACGGTACCGAGACCATGCACGTGCTGCGTGCAGAGAAGGGGTATCCGATCGTCGGCCAGGACACTGACGGGACCGTGACACCGCAGGACGCCGGCATGGAATGGGTCGTGTCCAAGGTCAAGGACTTCATCGGCAAACGCTCCTACACCCGCAAGGACGCCGGCCGCACCGACCGGAAACACCTGGTCAGCGTCCTCCCCGTGGACGGCACCATTCGGCTCCCCGAAGGCACCCAACTGGTGGAGCAGGGCATCACAGTCAACCCCGCCTACGGCCCCGTGCCCATGCAGGGATTCGTGACCTCGAGCTACCACAGTGCGGCGCTGGGCAGGTCGTTTGCCCTGGCCCTGATCAAGAACGGCCGCAACCGCATTGGCGAGACCCTGGTGGCCGCCGCCGGCGACCAACTCGTGGACGTAATCGTCGCAGAAACCGTACTATTTGACTCTGAAGGGGCCCGCAAAGATGGCTGACACTGCAGCACTCGAAAATTCCAAGAAGATCCAGACCCTCAGGAAGAGTCCGGCGTCGCTCCTGAGAACGGCTTTTGAAGCGGGATCCGTTGCGGGCACCGTGGAGCTGCGTGAGGTGCCGTTCCTGACCATGGCAGGGCTCCGGGTCGATCCTGCCGGCGACGCAGGGAAGCGGCTGGGCGCCCTCACAGGTGGCCTGCCCTCCGCTTCCGGGGAAGTCCGCGGCAGCGGCGACACCGCAGTGCTGTGGCTTGGCCCGGCAGAATTCCTGCTCGTGGCCCCCGCCGAATCCCACGAAAGCCTGGGCGGTGAGCTCCCCCGGACGTTCATCGCCGCACTGGGTGACGGCCAGGGCCAAGTGGTGGATCTCTCGGCTAACCGCACCACGCTCGAGCTCTCCGGACCCCGGGCCAGTGCCGTGCTGGAGAAGGGCTGCGCCCTGGACCTGCACCCCCGCGTCTTCCAGCCCGGAACGGCCCTGTCCACGGAAATCGGCGGCATCCCCGTCGTTCTGTGGAAGACCGGGGACGAGACCTACCGGATCTTCCCGCGGGCATCCTTCGCGGAGTTCCTCGGCCGCTGGCTCCTCGACGCCATGCGCGAATATGCCTCCACCGAGGTCCCCTGATGGCGCTCAGCGTCCTCGACCTGTTTTCTGTTGGCATCGGGCCGTCCTCCTCCCACACGGTCGGCCCGATGCGGGCGGCCAAGCGGTTCGCCGACGGGCTCAAGAGCGACGGGCAACTGAGTTCCACTGCGAGGGTGCAGGCCGAGCTGTTCGGTTCCCTCGGCGCCACCGGCCGGGGCCACGGTTCGGACAAGGCCGTCGTCCTGGGCCTCCAGGGCCAGGACCCCGAGACAGTGGACACCGCCACGGCGGATGACCAGGTGGCTGCCGCTGCCCTGGATGCTGAGCTGCAGCTCGCCGGCCATCACCGGGTGGATTTCAACTGGGACGAGGACGTGGTCCTGCACCGCCGCAAGTCGCTGCCCGCCCATCCGAACGGCATGACCTTCCGGGCCCTTGACCACGCCGGCGACGTCCTCAGCGAACGGAGCTTCTATTCGATTGGGGGCGGCTTTGTCGTCGATGGCAATGCACAAGGCGCCGACCACGTGGTGGCCGACGACACGGTGCTGCCCTACCCGTTCACAACAGCTGACGAACTCCTCGAAATATGCCATCGAGAGAATATGTCCGTCTCCGACGTCATGCTGGCCAACGAACTCGTCTGGCGCACCGAAGCCGACCTCCGGGAGAAGCTCTTGGCCCTGTGGGCGGTCATGCGCCAGTGCGTGGAAAACGGCTGCGCTGCCGAGGGAATCCTGCCCGGCGGGCTGAACGTCAAACGGCGCGCCCCGTCGTTGTTTCGGACGCTGGCAGCATCCGCCGTCAGCGCCGAGGCGGACGCCCGGAACCCATCGCCGGTCCAGGTCCCTGCCGACCCGCTGCTCGCCATGGAATGGGTGAACCTCTTCGCGCTGGCCGTCAACGAGGAAAACGCCGCGGGGGGCCGGATCGTCACGGCGCCCACCAACGGTGCCGCCGGCATTGTGCCGGCCGTGCTGCACTATTACGTCAAGTTCGTCCCCGGCGCCAACGACGACGGCGTGGTCCGCTTCCTGCTGGCCGCGGCCGCCGTCGGGATCCTGTTCAAGATCAATGCCTCCATCTCCGGAGCAGAGGTCGGCTGCCAGGGTGAAGTCGGATCGGCGTGCTCCATGGCGGCGGCGGGGCTCTGCGAAGTGCTGGGCGGCACCCCGGAGCAGGTGGAAAACGCCGCCGAAGTCGGGATCGAACACAACCTCGGCCTGACCTGCGACCCCGTCGGCGGGCTGGTGCAGATCCCCTGCATCGAACGCAACGCCATTGCCAGCGTCAAAGCCATCAACGCCGCCCGCCTGTGCCTGCACGGGGACGGCAGCCATAAAGTCTCGCTGGACAAGGCCATTAAGACCATGCGCGAAACAGGAGCAGACATGAAAACCAAGTACAAGGAAACCTCCCGCGGAGGCCTCGCCGTGAATGTCGTGGAGTGCTGACCATGGCCGAGAACCAGAGCACCGAAACCGTGGAGCACATCCTGACCCTGGACTGCCCGGAAACGCGCGGGATCGTCCACGCCGTGTCCGGCTTCCTGCTGGACCAGGGCTGCGACATCCTGGAAAGCAAACAGTTCGACTCACAGCTGGACGGCCATTTCTTCATGCGGCTCCACTTCGCCTCGGCCGGGGACCAAACCACCCTGGACACGCTTCGGGAAGCCTTCGTTCCGGTCGCCGACAAATTCGGCATGCGCTGGGACCTGCGGCGGCACGGCAGCAAACGGCGGGTCCTGATCATGGTCTCGAAGTTCGAGCACTGCCTCAACGATCTGCTGTACCGGGCCCGCACCGGGGAACTGCCCATCGAGATCGTCGGCGTCGTCTCGAACCATCCCGATCACCGGCGGACCGTCGAATGGCACGGAATCCCGTTCTTCCATGTGCCCATCACCCCGGACACCAAGCCCGCGGCCGAGCAGCGGCTCCTGGAACTGATCGACCGGATGGACGTTGAACTGGTGGTCCTGGCTCGCTACATGCAGGTCCTCAGCGACAACCTCACCCGCCAGCTGGATGGCCGCGCCATCAACATCCACCACTCCTTCCTGCCCAGCTTCAAGGGCGCGAAGCCCTACCACCAGGCGCACGCCCGGGGCGTGAAGACGGTCGGCGCCACAGCCCACTATGTCAACGCCGAACTGGACGAGGGGCCGATCATCGCCCAGCAGGTGGTGGAAGTAGACCACACCTTCGGGCCCGAGGACCTCGTGGCCGCCGGACGCGACACCGAGTGTAAGGCGCTCTCCAACGCCGTCCGCTGGCACTGCGAGGGACGCGTCATCCTCCAGGGCAATAGGACGGTCGTGCTGCGCTAGGTTTGGCAGCATGATCCTGCCCTTCGAGGACCGCGAAGCCGCCGCCCCTGCCTACATCCTGCGGGGTGCCCTCATCACGGACGGCGACTGCACACCGGGCTGCGTGGTGGCGGTGAACAGCGGCCTGATCGCCTACGCGGGACCCGGCGACGGCTTTGACGCCGCACATTTCCCGGGTGCGGAGGAGCTCCCGCTGCCGCCCGGCAGCTCCCTGCTTCCCGGGCTTGTCGACCTCCATTGCCACGGCGCCGCGGGCGGCGGATTCCCGGCCGGCAACGACCGGGCCTGCCGGGCGGCCGTGGACTTCCTGCACCGCAACGGGACCACCAGCCTCCTGGCCAGCCTCGTCACGGCCCCGGAAGATGAGCTGGTGGGGTCGCTCGGCGTACTCAAGGTCCTGGCGGCCGAGGGCCTGATCGCCGGCGTGCACTGCGAGGGACCCTTCCTCTCCGCCGCCCGCTCCGGCGCGCAGGACCCGCACTGGCTCCGCGCCCCCGACCCTGCGCTGCTCCGGCGGCTGGTGGCGGCGGCCGGCGGAGCCCTGCGGACCATGACGTACGCCCCCGAACTGCCCGGCGCGGGTGAGCTCCTCCGGATCCTCACGGACCACGGGGTGATCCCCTCGCTGGGCCATACCGATGCCGCTGCCCCCGTGGCCGCGGCCTCACTGGCAGAGGCCGCGGACCTCATCCGCGGGGGCGCGGCTTCCGGGGCCTTCGGGCCGCGCGCCCGGCCCACGGTGACCCATCTGTTCAACGGCATGCCTCCCCTGCACCACAGGAGTCCCGGACCGGCGGCCGCGTGCCTGCGGCTGGCGGCCGCCGGCACGGTCGTCGTCGAGCTCGTCGGCGACGGCGTCCACCTCGACCCGGAGACGGTCCGGATGGTCTTTGACCTGGTCGGAGCCGGGGGCATCGCGCTGGTGACGGACTCCATGGCGGCGACCGGGCTGCCCGACGGCGACTACGAACTCGGCCCCGCGGATGTGGTGGTGCACGACGGCGTGGCCACCCTGCGGAGCAACGGCGCCCTTGCCGGGGGAACGGCGACCCTGTTGGAGGTTGTCCGCGCCACCATCGCGGCGGGAGTGAGTCCGGCCGACGCCGTCGCGGCGGCCACCCTGGTCCCGGCCCGTGTCCTGGGCCTGGAGGCCGAGATCGGCGCCCTCCGGGCTGGAATGCGCGCGGATATCATCGCCGTCGACCCGGGTTTCGACCTCGTGGCCGTGCTGCGCGGCGGACGGATCCTGCCGGACCATCGACGTGCCGCGCGTTAGCCCCTGAACCCGCGGGGCCCACGGCGGTGCGGAAGTTTCGAGCCCCTCGTTTTGTTGTTCTGAGTGTGGGCAAACATTACTTCCGGAAAGGAGCCCGCCATGATCCGCATCGCTATCGTGCTCGGGAGCACCCGGCCCGGTCGCCTCGGAAAGGCCGTCGCCGACTGGGTAAGTGCCCGGGCATCAGAACGCGGCGATGCCACCTTTGACGTCCTCGACGTCGCCGATTTTGATCTTCCGCTGCTGGACGAGCCGCTGCCACCCTCCCTCGGCCGGTACAGCCAGCCCTACACCAGGGCCTGGTCCGAAGCTGTCGACGGATTCGACGGCTACATCTTCGTCACGGGCGAGTACAACCACTCGATTCCCGGAGCACTGAAAAACGCTGTGGACTACCTCTACAAGGAGTGGAACAACAAGGCGGCCGGGTTTGTCAGCTACGGAAGCAGCGGCGGCATCCGCGCCGTCGAACACTTCCGCGGAGTGTCCGCGGAGCTGCAGATGGCCGACGTCCGGGCCCAGGTGGCGCTGCCCCTGGCCACGGAGTTCGCGAATTACCGCACTTTCATCCCGACGGCGGCCGCGGAAAAGAGCCTGCAGATCCTGTTTGACCAGGTGATCGCGTGGTCCGGCGCGCTGAAGGTCCTCCGGCCAGGCCATGCCCACGGAACAGAAGACGCCAGCGCGGCCTGACCGCTGCCCTGGCTTAGCCCGGTTAGCCGTCCCGCGGGGGCGTGCCGGTGTCCGCCTACGCCGGAGTCCCCGTCCTGCGCCGCCGCCGACGGACGGGGGGCGTGTCTCCGCCGTGTGGCGCCGCGGCATAGGGACTGGGCTGGGGCACGTTCTGGCCCGGAACGGAATCTGGCACCAGGACGTGGACTGTGCCGCCGGATGATTCCCGCGCGGCTCCGCCTGCGACGCTGCGCAGGTAGTCCAGGGCGCCTTCTTCGCTGAACCCGTACTCCCGCACCAGCGTCCGCAGCGCCAGCCCGGCCAGTGCCCGGGAGAGCTGCGCCGAGGAAAGGTCTGCGCCGCCGCCGGACCTCAGCGCCAACTCCTGGACCAATCGCAGTGCACGGGAGATGTAGCGGGCCAACCGAGCCGCTGCGATGATGTCTGCGCTGGTGAAGACGTGCGGCCACGCGGCGTAAAGGTTCACGGCGGCATGGAAGACCGCTTGTGGTGCCAGTGGAACGGATACGAGGGACCGGACCCCGAAGGCTGCGGCGGCGCTGGCGTATCCGGGCCAGCGCCGCTCCAGGGAAGTGTCGCCCACGAACACATATTCGCCGGTTCGGACCGCCGTGCGGGCGGGCCCGTCGTCGAAGGAACGCTGCGCCTCGTCGGCGGCCCGTGCCGGTGCGCTGCCCGCGGTCAGCGTGAGTGCCTCCGCGGACCCGACCAGTGTCACTGCCCAGCTGATCCCACGGCCGGGACCACCGATGTCGTCGACAAACTCACTCACGGCTTCGCTGAGGAAGGCACCGACATCCGGGTCGTTGAAGTGCAGCTCCCAGAAGGAGGCATAACGATCCTGCCGGCCGTCTCTTGCAATTCCTTGGGTCATGTTCCACGCTCGAGATCAAAGCACGCAGCTCACTGCTGAACCGATGAAAACAGCATACGTCCGGGCGGACACCGCCGCGCCTCCCATTTGTCAGAGCCAGGGCCTCCGTCGCATTGGGATGGTTCCGGGCTGTCCCGGCGACCTGTTTCGATTAACTGTTCCTCAGCTGTTCCGGCAGCTGTTCCGCTGAGCTGTTCCCGTGACAGCGGGAAATCCGCTTCAGCGCCGCGGCGGCCCAGGGAGGCTTTTAACATCCGCCCTGGACCGCCCGCCCCGGCTTCAACACCAGTCGCGGAGGACCCGTCCCGCCGTGGCACAACCATTAATACCCGCGTTCCGCCGGTCCCAAAAGGGCCTTTGGGCCCGTGCGGGCCGGCAGGGCACTACCGCCCATTTCACCCCCGGCGGATGAGGTCCGCACCCGCGTCCCGGCAGACGATGGATATGCCCTTCGATGCCCCACTGCTCGGGGGCGATCCCAGCTGGGAGAGGAGCCCTCAAATGTCAAGACCGCACGCAATCACCGTGGGATCCATCGCGCTTGCGACCGCCGTCGTACTGCTCACCGGATGCAGCCCCACGAGTCCGCCGGCTGCCACCCCAAGCCCCACAGCGGCCATCTCGAGCCCGCCCGCGAGCGTGTCGGAAATCTGCGCTGCTGCCGATGCCCATGCCGCGGCTCTGGCGAATTTCAAGGCCACGCTGAAGCCGGACGCCACCATCGAGCAGGTGCGCGCGGCCCAAGACCAGGTCTCCAAGACCTATGAAGAGCTGGCCAAGGCAAGCGAGAACCTCGCCCAGCAACGGGCGGAGGCGGTGATGGCCGCCGAAGCCAAGTTCAATGCCGCAGTCGCCGCGGTGCCTGACAACGCCACGTTGACTCAAGCAGCTGATTCCCTCCGGGACGAAGCCTCCAACGTCGAGGCCGCGATTCGCGACCTCAGGACCGAGGTCAAGTGCTGACGGTCCCGTGCGGACCGCCGTGGGCGCGTAGTTGTTCCGGATCCCTCTCGACCACGGACCCTGCAGGCCGGTAGAGTTCCCGAATCTGTTCCGGACACTTCTAGGAGGCCACCGTGCTTAGAGGAATCAGCAGGATGACGGGTGCTGTGGCGGGGCTGGTGCTTTCGCTCGGCATGATCGCACCGTCCGTGACGGCAGTGGCCGCGGCGGGCTACGACTTTGATTCTGCCTCCAGCCTGCAGGTGGTGGTCAACAAGCACCGGCAGCTGAACCCGGCCGCTTATGTACCGGGGCAGCTGGTCAGGGTCCAAGCGGAACGGTTGCGGGCGCCGGCCGCGGACGCCTACAAGCAGTTTGCCAAAGCCGCCAAGGCGGCCGGCGTGAACGTCATGCCGATCAGCGGCTACCGTTCGTTCAGCGAGCAGGCCAGCCTCTATGACAGCTACGTGCGCCAGTACGGACAGGCGACGGCGGACACCCTTGCTGCCCGGCCCGGCTACAGCGAACACCAGACCGGCCTGGCGATGGACATCGGCAATGCCAGCGGAACCTGTGCCCTGCAAGCCTGCTTCGCCAATACCCCGGCAGGGCGGTGGGCGGCCGAGCACGGCTGGGAGTACGGATTCATCATCCGATATCCGGCCGGGGCCGAGGCCACTACCGGCTACACCTACGAGCCATGGCATCTGCGCTATGTGGGAAAGGTTATCGCCGAGGATATGCAAAGCACCGGGATTGCCACCCTTGAGAAGTACTTCGGTCTGGAAGCGGCGCCCGATTATCTCCAATAGAGGGTTCTCTTTCCCGTCGCGGCCGATTGGGCGCCAAGGACAGCTCGCCCACGCAGGACCCCCCGGAGACGGGGTTAGGGTTGGGCGGAATCAAAGAAAGCGGTCATCCGAAAGGCCGCGGGCGGCTTCGCGTGCCTTGCCCTGGATGAACTCCCTGTCCTCGTCGCTAAGCACGGCTTCGCCATGGGTGTCGATGTCGGCGTTTTCGCCCGTTTCCTTGTTGAAAATTGCCGTCAGGGTGCGGGGCAGCACCATGCATCCAGGGTTGTCCATCAGCCACTGCTGGGTGGTCGGATCGAGCCGGTTCCATTGTTCCTTGATGTGCATGTTAGTCACTGCTGCCTCTCAGGCATCGGTTCAACGAAAAACCTGTCGGGCTTTTGCTGACAGGGGAATACGTGCGATGCCATCGGGCTGACTGGATATTGACTGCCGATGCTGACAACCCTACGTGTTCCAGGTTCGAATGAACCGTCCGTCAACATGACAAAACTAAAAACTCGTAGCCTCGTTCCCATGGAACCTGGCCCAGGCCTCTTGCCGGTAGCGATAGAGCGGAATTTCATCTCATCGACGTGGATCTCTGTGATCCTCCAAACGGGTGCTGGTCAGTGTGTGGCGGCCAGCTGCCTGGAGCTGAAGGACTTCAGCGTCAGCGTGCCCCCCGCCGTGACGGCCTTGATGTTCGGCGTCCCCGCGGTGGGGAAGACCAGTGACGTGATGGTCTTTTCTCCGCCATTGATGAAAACCTCCACCGAGCTGTAGTCGACGAAAATCGACAGCTCCACTTTCCCGTCTCGCGCTGGGCTGACTGCCCGCCGCGATGCCCGATAGTCCGGACTGAGTTCGGCCTTGCCGGTGGCGGCAGCATCAGCCTCGCGGGAGATGAATGCCGATTCTTCGGAAAAGTCATATCCGACCGTCGCGAACGTTCCGCCGTCGCTTCCGAGCTCGATCCTCGCTTCGGATCCGTCGTCTTCCTCCGTCCGCTCAAGAGTCACATCGAGCCGGTACGCCCGACCCTCCGGAACCGGCAACTGCCCTGCGCCATCCTGTGTCAATCGACGTTCCCCAGTTGTTGCCGCCGGGCCTTCAATGGACTTCATGGCGGCGGTGGGGTTCGAGACAAGAGTCGGCTCTCCCGCGATTGTTTCCAGCCGAATGTCGCGCACAATGGTGTCGGCACCGCCGTGCCAGTCCTCGGTGGGCAGTTGCCGGGCGTACGCCCAGTTGTTCATCCACCCGAGAGCGTGCCGGGAGGACATCCGCTGGCTTTCGCTAAGCCTCGGATCATCCCACGTCACGGCGGCGTAGAAGTCGGAGCCGGCGTCGAGCCACTGATGCGGTCGGCCGGACGGGGTGAATCGGGTCCCGTCCCACTCGCCAGTCCAGTAGGCAACGCCCGTGGTGAATCCCTCTTCACTCCCGTTGGCGCTGGCGGCAAGGACCCAGGTCCGTTTGGCTGGATCACCGTCGAGATCCAGCTGGAAGAGGTCCGGGCATTCCAAGGTGCCAAGACCGGTGCGTTCGACGCCCGAGGCGTAGCGCCAATTCTTCAGGTCCGGCGAGGTGTACATGCCGATTTTGCTGCCTTCGGCCAGGGCCATCACCCATTGGCCGTGGGCTTCATCGCGGATGATCTTAGGGTCCCGCCAGTCCGGTTCGCCAGGATTTTCCATGACCGGATTCTGCGAATACGCGGTGAATGAGTATCCGTTGTCGGTGGAATAGAACAAGGATTGGCGCTGGACGCCCTGGTCCTGCTGCGTCATTACCGCGATGACGGCTCCCTTGCCGAAGCCGGCCGAATTGTCGTGGTCCACCACGGCGCTTCCGGTCTCGATGTCGCCCAGCCCGTTTTTGTACTTGCTGATCGCCACCCCCTCCTCCTTCCAATGCACCAGGTCCGTGCTGGTTAGGTGGTACCACTCGGTGCCGTTCTCCTTCGGGTAACCCGCGTTGTAGAGGTAGTAGTAGTGCCACACGCCGTCGAGCAGGATGGGACGCTGCGGATCATTCATCCAGTGCTTTCCGGGCGTGATGTGATAGCTCGGCCGGAACTCGGATGCTCCCTCGGCCCGGCCGAAAGCTGAAACAGTGGGCGCCGGCTCGGCCTGGCTCTGGGGGCCCGGACGGGATCCCGTCGCAGGGACCAGCGCCACAGCGACAAGAACGGCCACGGCCGTTGCTGCCAGCACAATCCAGATCGTCCGACGGTTTTTCATGATTCTTCCTGGTTCTGGCGGAAGCCATCCCGCCCCACCTGTGGCTTGTATATGCGAAGGACGGAAGCACCCGGGATTCCGGGCGCTTCCGCCTCATGACTGCCTACTGCACTACTTGTACAGCCCGGCACCGCCGACGTTGAGGTTCGTGGGCAGGTACCCGAACGGGCCCAGGCCGTTCTGGCCGAAAGTGCGGTCAACGGCCGAAACTCCGTTGCGGAAGTTGATCTTCACGGTGGGCGAGAGGGAACCGCCGCGGACGCCGTCCACGTTGTCGATAAAGGACTGCACCAGCCCGCCCGGCTGCACGTAGTGCGAGTAGGCCTGGAACTGGCGGCCATTCTGGCGGGGATCCGGCCCTTCGGGCGCATTGGCTGGCATGTTCAGGTCCGTGGGGGATGCCAGCGTCAGGCCGCTGTTGTTCATGGGCTGGTAGTCGGAACGGACGCCGTCGCCAACGAAGCCATAAACGCCGTCGGGGCCGCGCATTCCATCCGCATAGGTGAACTGGTGGCTGATGGTGAACAGGTAGTACTTGTTCTTGCCGCCCTCGCTCTGGATGAAGATCTGCGGACGCTCGGTCTGGTCGTTGACGCAGTTGGCGGACAGGATCGGCGGCAGGAAGTGCCACTTGGTCAGGTCTTTGTTGTCCGCCACGGCCAGGCCCACGTTGGCGGTCTGGAACCATGCACCGGTGGTGGTGTTGACGGTGTTCGCGGATTCGGCGCGGGTGTCCCCGGGCTGGTAGCCCAGGTCCTGGTCCGTGCACTTGTAGTCGCCCCGCTGGCCACCGGTGTTGCCTTCGAAGACCATGAAGGTCTTGCCCGGGTGCGCCGGGTCTGCGAACGTGTAGGGGTCCCGGAAGGCGAACCCTGGGTTCTGGGCCTTGTTCTGGTACATGACGCCGTCCGGCTCAAGGAGTTTGGTGTGCTCGAAGCCGTCGAAGCTCACGCCGTTCTTGTCAGCGTGGATGTTGCCCAGCGCCTTGGCAATCACGGCATCCGGGGCGATTCCGCCGCCGCCGGCGTTGCGCTCGGCAACGTCGTAGAACGTCGTTGCGGTGTAGAAGACGTTGACGTGGTTCCCCTGCATGAGGCGGGTCGAACCGGACCATTCGGTGTTGCCGACGGAGGTGTTGTCCAGGAACAGGTGTCCGCCGTAGTTCCACTTGTCCTTGGCCGGATCGGCGTTGGTCTTGCGGAAGAAATAGCCGATCCGGGCGTTCCAGTGCCGCTGGTCGAAGCCGTAGCCGGCGTGGCGGTCGGCAACGAGTGAGAAGATCACGTCCCAGCCCTTGTAGCTGATCTGGTTTGCGTTCTCGTCGGTCAGGGACCAAGTGTCCCAAACCCAGACGTCGTCGTTCATGGCCGGGAAGTCCTGGGGGATTTCCGGCATGGTGACGTTCGGGCTCATGGAGTTCTGGCCCGGGGTTACGCTTGTGCTGCTTTGGGCCATAATCTGCTTGGCATCGGCACGCGTCCACTTGGAGGTGAAGGCGGCGGCCGGATCGAACGCCTGCTGGGTGTGCTTCGTGGGCAGGGGGAAGCCGGGGGTCGGAGCCGGCATCTGCCCGCCGCTCGGCGGATCCGAGGGCGTGTTTGCCTGGGCTGACGGAACGGCAAGGAAGACGGAGGCCGCCACGGCCGCCGCCAGTGCCGCGGCGACAGAACGCCACCGCAGCTTCCGGTGTGTATTGGGGTGCTCGTGCATTTTTGCTCTTCTCGCGGAGTTGAGGCCATTCGTGGAAGACGGGCATATGCCCTCATTCCCCGAAACTCCGGCAGCCCCGATGACACCGGAGGCGTCATCGGGGACGCCATCGTGTCGAGGGGACAGGACCTCGGTAGGGCCCCGTCGGTGGCCCGGGAGGGTGCTGACCTCCTGGACGTTCATCACCGTAGACAGTGCTGGCGAGGATTCAAAACCACATTTCAGACGCCAAAACGGCTCACCCTCGTCAATGTAAGCGCTTGCACAACTCATTCCGCGCGCGTGCCATGACTCAAATTTTGAGTCAAATGTGTCAAATAAATATGTTTTATTTTGCAAGTTGCCGGCCGTTGCCCGTTTGTTGCTCCGTAGTCGTCCGCCATTCAGTCCACCACGGCGGATTGGCCATCGCGAACCAGAGCCCTCGGCCTAAGCCGAGGGCTCTGGCTGGAAGTCACGTCCAGCCGGTCAGTGTTCTACTGCCACCCGTTTCCGGCTCCGGGAGGGCGCCGCTGCGATCAGCAGGGCTGCAACCGCCACAGCTGCGCTCAGGATCAGGCCGGGGCGATACAGTTCCAGCATGGCCGCCGCATCCAGGCCAGCGCCGCCGTCGGACGCGTTGCCGTGACCGCTGACCATAGCGGTGGTGACGGCGAGAACCAGGGCGGCCCCCACCTGGGTGCTGGTCTGGATCAGGCCGGCTGCCAGGCCCTGTTCAGAATTCCGGATGCCCGCGGTGGCCTGGACGTTGATTGACGGGAACGCCAGGGCGAAGCCGACGCCCAGCAGCAGAACTGAGGGCAGAATGTCCGTCACGTAGTTCGGCGAGGTGCCCACGCGCAGGAACAGGAGATAGCCGAGCGCCAGCGAGGCCAAACCGGTCCGGATCAGCCACGGGGCGCCAAACTTGTCGATGAGCCGGTCCGCGAAAGGTGCGCTCGAGGCCACCAGCAGGCCCGTGGGAAGAAGCGCCAGGGCCATGCCGAGGGGGCTCCATCCCAGCACGGACTGCAGGTACAGCGTGAGGATGAACTGGAAACTCAAATATGAGCCGAACAATCCCACGGCGCTGAGGTTCGCCCGCGCCACCCAACCTTCCCTGAGGATGCTGAACCTGATCAAGGGGCGCCTGACCCGGTTCTCGATCAGGGCGAAGGCCGCCAGCACCGCTGCGGAGGCCACGAATCCGGCGATAGTTGCCACAGATCCCCAACCGTTCCCGGGTGCCGCAACGAGCGTGTAAACGAGCCCCAGCATGCCGGCGGCGAGTGTGACGGCGCCCCAGAGGTCATGCCCGCTGTCCTGATTACTGCCTTCGGCCCTGCCGGCGGCGTTGTCCCGGGGGATGTATTTCAGGCCAAGAATCACGACGGCGACCGCCACCGGCACCGAGACCAGGAACGTCCAGCGCCAGCTCATCGCGGTCATCAGGCCTCCGACGACCAGGCCGAGTGAGAAACCGCTCGCACCGAAAGTGGTGAAGATAGACACAGCCCGGTTGCGTTCGCGACCTTCCGCGAAGTTGGTGGTGATGATCGAGAAACCGGCAGGAGCGGTGAATGCGGCGGCAAGGCCCTTGAGGAAGCGGGTGCCGATCAGCAGGGCTGGGTCATCCACCAGGCCGCCGAGCAAGGAAGCTGCGGCAAAGACGCTGAGCGCGATCAGGAAGATGCGCCGCCGGCCGAGCAGATCGGCTATCCGGCCGCCGAGCAGAAGAAGACTTCCGTAACCGAGCACGTAGGCAGAGACGATCCACTGGAGGGACTCGGTTCCAAGGTGAAGTTCGGTTCCGATTGAAGGCAGTGCCACACCGACCATGGATACGTCCAGCGCATCGAGCGCCAAAACGGTGCACAGGACCAGGAGAAGCATCCACTGGGCACGGCTCCAGCGGACGGGAGCAAGCCGTTCTCCGGCAGGTCTTTCAAGAGTGGAAGTTGAGGTCATGGCACCAATTTATATGACGCGTCATTGAATGACAAGGAATATTATGACGTGGACTTTTATTTCGTCATGAACTAGAATTTCGGCATGGCAAGACCGCAGGACCGCCAGCTGGTAGAGCAATGGCGCAGCATCCAGACCACGTACTTTCGCACCGCGGGGGCGATCGACCGCGCCCTGGAGTCGCGGTTCAACATCGGCCTGACTGAGTTTGAAATCCTGGATCTCGTGGCCGAAAGCGCAGACTCAGCATGCCGGATGAAACAGCTGGGTGAGCGCACCCCCATGACCCAGAGCGCCATGTCCAAGGTGGTGGATCGGCTCGACAAGGCCGGGCTCATTTCCCGCCACTCCTGCGAAGATGACCGGCGTTCACTCTTTCTGGAACTCACCGACGCCGGCCGCGCACTCCACCGCGAAGCCGCCATCGAGCACCGCGCCCTGCTCAAGGAAAACCTGGCCTGAGCCGCATCGCCAGGATTTGCCGCGACGCGCCACCGCTTTTTACCTCTCCGTGATGCCCTGTCATAGACCGCCCGCATGGGTGGATCAACGCTGAGGCGGTGGCTGGAGGTGGGAGGATCGGGGTATGGAAAACACCCCCGAGGTCCTCCGTTATACGGCTTTTTCCACGACGCCAGACGGCGGTAATCCTGCCGGTCTGGTCCTGGATGCCCGCCATCTCGACGATGCCGGGATGCTGGCGGTGGCGGCCGCCGTCGGGTACTCCGAAACTGCCTTCGTGACGGAGCCGGGTCTCGGCGGCGACCCGCGCCGGAGCCGGGTTCGATACTTCTCGCCGATCGCCGAGGTGCCATTCTGTGGCCATGCGACCATTGCGCTGGCCGTTGCGCTGAGCGCACGCGACGGGGCAGGATCCTTCACCTTCGACACCCCCGTCGGCCCCGTCCTCATCGAAACAGCGGGCGACGGCGACGACATCACCGCATCGTTCACGGGTGTTGAGCCACAGCTGGCCGTCTTCGACGACGACATCCTGGCTGACCTTCTGGGCTTGCTCGGCGTCGGGCTGACCGATCTCGATCCCGCTTATCCGCCACGGATCGCGTATTCAGGGAACTGGCATCCGGTGCTGGTCTTCGCCGACAGCACCCTTTTCGACTCCTTTGCCTTCGATCCGGAGACGGTGCGCCAGCTCATGGACGCACAGGGCTGGGCCGCAACGGTAGCCGTCCTGCACCGGATTGCAGACGGCGAATTCGAAGCCCGGAACCTGTTCCCGGTGGGAGCAATCACGGAGGACCCCGCAACAGGGGCCGCCGCGGCGGCGGTCGGCGCATACCTGCGCATCCTGGGCCTGGTCGAGCCCCCGTCGAGAGTCTTGATCCACCAGGGACGGCACGTCGGCCGCCCGAGCCTACTCACAGTGGACATTCCCGCGGCCGGCGGAATAGTGGTCAGCGGCAGGGCCGTCCGGATCCCCGCCGGTGCGGGCCACATCTGACTTGGTTAGCTGTTGCCGGTGTAGACGAGGCTGTCCGGGTCGACTTCGTTCGCCGGGGCATCCGCGAGTCCCTGCGGGGACAGATCCATGTCCATAAGCCCGGGTCGTTGAATGTGGGCCGCGGAGGGTCCGGTGATGGCAGTGCTGTGGCTGGAAACGGTATGCCCCTCATGCTTTGTTCGTTGCAGACCCTGGAGGGTGCTGTTTGTCACGGGCGGGGTATCTCCATCTGGAACCCGCACCGGCACCGGAGAACACGCGTCCGGAGATAGTCACCCAGAACATCCGGGCTCCCGGCGTGTGTGGACACCGCCCGGTGCGCACTTCGCCGTTCGGGGTCCACTGCGGACATCGGCTCCTGGCAGTGGCGGTATGCGTCCTCCCGGTGCATGGCGCCGCCGCTGTTCCCGTTCCGCGCCGGGATGATAGCGAGAAACGCCGCAGTCGTAGCTACCACGTGCGAGCTGCCGCAGTTGGTACAGCTGATGGCGGCCGCGAGGGTTTCCTGCTGCGGATTCATGGTGGCGACAGAGTCCAGGAGCAGGTGCCGGTCGGTCTCACAAGTCGCACACCAAGGCCGGCGCCCTCGGGGCTGGTGGGCATCCCGGGGCAAGTACGTGCTTGACGTGATTGTCACCCGGGTCAGACCAGGCCCGGGTAGCTGGCCAGGATGTAGTCCGCCGCGGCTGGTCCTTTCATGCGGAGGCCGTTGCGCTTGGGGTGGACCTGCTTTTCTTTCATGGCCGCCCAGAAGGCATCTTCGGGGCGGGGCGCGGTCTGGCTCAGGAAACACCAGCTGGTGTAGAGCCCGTAGAGGCAGTCCCGGCCCAAGGCGTGGTCGGATGCAGGGTCCCGGGTGGTGGCTTCCTGCAGGAATTGGTCGTATTGGGAAGTTGCCATGAGTGGCTCGTTTCTTCGCGGTGCATTTTGTGCCGCCGTGTGGCTACAGCAGCTGAGCGTCAAGGCCATGCACGGGGCGATGAAGCAAGATCCCGCACTGCTGCGTCACCGCAGATCCGGGAGTAAAGCGTTACTGGGCTGGCGGTCTACGTCCTGCGGAAACCAGCCAATGCAGCTTCTCTACAATGTAGACTGTAGGCGTAGACTACACATTAAGCAACCGGCTTTTCATCCCGGAACTCTAACCACTCTGTATCGACCCGAACGGAAAACCATGTCGCCCGAAGAGCACCCGGCGCCCCCTGCGGCTCCCGGCAAGAAGGCTCGCCTCAGCCGGGAGATTGTCCTGTCGTCGGCGCTGGCACTGGTGGATGCCGAAGGACTCGACGCCCTCACCATGCGCAGGCTCGGGCAGGAACTCGGGCGGGACCCCATGAGCCTGTACCGCTACGCCGCCAACCGCGCAGCCCTGCTGGACGGCGTCTCAGAACTCGTGCTGGATGAACTGGCCATCATTCCCGATGATCCCGACTGGCAGTCGCAGCTCCGGCGCATTGCCCACGACCTGCGGCTCCTGGCGCTCCGGCACCCCAACATCGTGCCCCTCCTCGTGACCCGCCCCCTGTCAACGCCCCTGGGTCTGCGGCCGCTGGGAACATTGCGTCCGCTGGAGCAGATACTGTCCCTGCTGATCGACGCCGGATTCGCCCCCGTTGACGCATTGCACGTCTACCGCGCCTACTACGGATACCTCTACGGGCACATCCTCAACGAACTGCAGGAATTCGTCGTCGACCCCGAGGAAAATGAGGCCCTTCTCCGCCTGGGCCTGCACCGCCTGCCGCCGAAGGAATTCCCCCGTCTCCGCGCCCTCGCCCCGGTCCTCGCCGACTACGACGGGATGGCCGAACTGGATGAGGGAATCACCATCCTGCTCACGGGGCTCGCGGCCCGCCTCCCGCTGCCGGACTCCCCGACCGAACCCTGATCCGGAATTTCCCCTTGGAAAGGCACCAGTCATCTCAGCCCGGGTTGGACAGCCGATCCTTCGCCTGGTGGCTTCCTGGCCCCACGGGCAGAAGCTCTGTGGCCTGCGCGAGACCTTCGGTAGGCATAGAAACATACATGCTCTCGGCCCTGCTTACCTGGAAGGTCTCATGCCAGATGCCGACAGCTTTTGGGGCCTTCCTTGCCTGGCGGTTGAAGGCAGCCCAGGCGGGTCTGTGCTCAGACTGGGGCGCGCTGGCGTAGGCATACAGCTTGTCCACCGAGTCCCAGTACTGCACAATGACCGGCCCGCCGACTCCGAGGGCAAACCGGCAACCAAGGAGGCCCGACCCCGGCTCCCGGAAGAGTTCGGTCAGCATCCGGGGCATCGCAAGGAACACCGGCAGCCAGAGATCCGGACGCCAGGGGCTGTTGATGCGCATGCCGATGAGGAAGACCACCAAATCACCGGAATGGCGGTGAGTGAAACGTCCAGCATTGATGCGTGCCATACTTTTCTCCTAACTGGATATCGCTACTCCCCAATATTGGCGAGTGCGACTATCCAAGTCAAGGAGAAACTTTGCGCATCTCACAGCTGGCCGCTGCTACTGAGATTCCGGTGGCCACCATCAAGTACTACCTTCGGGAGAAATTGCTTCATGAGGGCGTGCTGACATCCGCGACGCAGGCCCGCTACGACGACTCGCATGTTCGGCGGCTGAAGCTCATCCGGGCACTCATTGGGACCGCCGGGCTCAGCATCAGCGCCACCCGCCAGGTACTGCTTGGCATGGAGAACCCGCCGGAGTCACGCCACGACCTGCTCGGAATTGCGCACCACGCGGTCACTCGGACCGCACCGGACGACGTCGACCTCTCCCCGGCACAGCGGCTCCTGGCCCGCTGGGGATGGGGCGCAGAGACATGCGACCGCGATACTCAGGCCGCCCTGGTGGACGCCCTGCACGGGCTCTCAGATGCCGGGTTCGATGCGCCGGCCGCGCTCTTGGACCGCTACGCCGCGGCAATGCGGGACATCGCGGCGGCCGACGTCGAAAGTGTCCCCACGGATTCGGCCGAGGCCGCCATGAGGCACGTGGTTCTTGGGACGCTCCTGATGGAACCGGTACTCCTGGCCATGCGCCGGCTTGCCCAGCAAAGCGCATCCTTCCAGCGGTTTGGTGAGGCGGAGTCCTAGACGACCGGGGAGCGCCGCTCGATCAGCACCGTATCCCGCCATTGCCCCTCGCTGGGGCCGTAGCTCATGCGGGCAATGCGGTTCCGCCGGCCGACGACGGCAAATCCGTTCGCGAGGTGGAGCTTCAGGCTTGCTTCGTTTTCGGGGAAGACACTGGCCTGGATCGTCCAGATCCCGCACCGTTCGGTCGATGCGGCCAAGGCCTGAAGCAGCGCGGCCCCGACTCCCTTGCCGCGGGCTTCCGCGGCGACGTAGACGGAGTGTTCGACCACGCCGGCATAAACGGGCCGCGCCGACACCGCGGAGACAGCCGCCCAGCCAAGGATCCCGCCCTCGGGAGCCTCGGCGACGAGGCGGTGCGCGGGAAGCCGGGAACTGGTGAAGCGTTCCCAGTCCGGCACTTCCGCCTCAAAGGTGGCGTGGCCGGTGGCGATTCCTTCGCGGTAGATTCCCCGGACGGCCGGCCAGTCGTCCTCGCGCATGGAGCGGATCGTCACCGCGGACTGTTGCGCGGTCACAGCGTCGCCAGGAGCCCGGCCGTCTGCTCGAGCGCCCCGGGCACCAGGGAGTAGTAGGCCCACGTGCCGCGCTTTTCACGGTGCAGCAGCCCGGCCTCGACCAGGACCTTCAGGTGGTGGGAGACCGTGGGCTGGCCCAGGTCCAGCGGCTCGGTGAGGTCGCAGACGCATGCCTCCCCTGACTCGCCGGCCTTGACGATGGAGAGCAGCCGGAGCCGGTTCGGGTCGGCCAGCGCCTTGAAAACCAGGGCCCTCTGCTGGGCTTCCTCGGCACCCAGGGCAGGGGGCTCTGCCGGGGTGCAGCAGGATTCATCCGTGGCCGGCTCGAGTACAGGCAACAATTTCATGTACCCATTATGCCCTGATATTGATAGACATCAATGTATTGGAGCGGGGGCACGGGTCGGAAGCGTCCCCGGCGCAGATCTGCTTTGGGTAGGGGCGGCATTGTTCGGCCGCCGGCCAAGGCTAGGAGCGGGCCGTTTCGGCACTGCGCGCCAGGACGACGCCGTCCGCGGTGCGGGCCGCGGAGGGGAACAGGATGAGGAGAAGGCCAATTCCTATTGCTGCGCCGATCAGCTGCGCCAGAACGTAGCCGGGAACCGAGGCCGGTGCGATGCCGGCGAAGGTGTCGCTGAAGATGCGGCCCACCGTCACTGCCGGATTCGCGAACGAGGTCGAGGACGTGAACCAGTACGCGGCTCCGATGTAGGCGCCCACCGCCGGCGCGGCAAGGACGCCGCGGGAGGTGGCAGCCAAGGCGAAGATCAGCAGGACCAGCCCCGCAGTGGCGACAACTTCACCCAGGAGATGCCCCGGTGTTGCGCGCTCCTTGGACGAGATGGAGGTGCCCACCTCAAACATGGCGTTCGCGACCATACTGCCGCTGACCGCACCCACGGTCTGGGCAACCACATAGGTGCCCAGCTCCGGCAGGGTCAAGCCGGTACCGGCGCGTCGGCCCAGGATCCAGTCGGCGAGGGATACCACGGGGTTGAAATGCGCGCCGCTCACAGGCCCGAGCATCAGGATCAGCACCGTCAGCCCCAGCACTGTGGCGGTGCTGTTCTGCAGCAGCTGCAGGCCAACGTCACCGGGTGAGAGCTGCTGCGCGGCGATCCCGGAGCCGACGACGATGGCCACGAGCAGGCTGGTGCCGAGCAGTTCAGCGATGGCGCGGCGCCACAGCGGCGGCTGGTTGGAAATCATGGCAACAGCTTGACCGAAAGAATTAGCTCAGTCAAAATTGAACTAATGAATATTGAGACAGCAGAGGGCTTTCGGGCGCGGGTAGCCAAGCACGCAGCCCTCGGCGATCCTGCGCGGCTGCGCATCGTTGATCTGCTGACCCTGGGGGACTTCTCCCCGACGGAGCTGCAGGCCGAGCTGGGGATGCCGTCGAATCTGCTGTCCCACCATCTGCGCACGCTGGAAGATGCCGGACTGGCAACCCGGCACCGCTCCGAAGCCGACGGGCGCCGCAGCTATATCCGGCTTGCTGCCGGCGCTCTGGAGGGCCTGGTGCCGGGGGCCGAACACGGGGCGCGCCGCGTCCTGTTTGTCTGCACACGGAACAGCGCCAGGTCCCAGCTGGCCGCCGCTCTCTGGCAGCAGGTCAGTGAAATTCCCTCGACATCGGCGGGAACGCACCCCGCAGACCGCATCGCCCAAGGCGCTATCGACGTCGCCCGCCGTCATGGCCTGGACCTTGCGGACCTTCCCCCGCGCACCCTGATCCAGGTGGCAGACCAGGGCGACTTCATCGTGACCGTCTGCGACAAGGCCCACGAGGAACTGCCCGGACTGGGTGGAATCCACTGGTCCGTGCCGGACCCGCTGCGCCCGGGCACCAAAGAAGCTTTCGACATGGCGTTCAACGACATCACCCGCCGCATCAATGACCTTGCACCCCGCGTAACCGCCGTCTAGGTCCGTCGCAGAAATCCACCGACAGCAAATATTGACATTCATCAATCTATAGCCCGATACTCTCTATATCGATCATCATCAATGTTCGGTTGAGAGTTTCAAGCCGGGCGCAAGACTCCAGACTGTATCGCCCACTCACCTCATTGATTCCAGGAGAAACCCCGTGAGCACCGAAACCGCCAAGAAGCCGTCCGTCCTGTTCGTTTGCGTCCACAACGCCGGCCGTTCCCAGATGGCCGCAGCCTTCCTGACCACCCTCGGTGAGGGGCGGATCGAGGTCCGTTCCGCCGGCTCCCAGCCCGCCGACAAGGTCAACCCGGCCGCGGTCGAGGCCATGGCCGAACTCGGCATCGACATGTCCGCCGAAATCCCCAAGATCCTCACCACCGAGGCCGTGCAGGAATCCGACGTCGTGATCACGATGGGCTGCGGCGACGAATGCCCCTACTTCCCCGGCAAGCGCTACGAAGACTGGGTCCTGGAGGATCCGGCAGGCCAGGGCGTGGAAGCCGTACGCC
Source organism: Arthrobacter sp. P4_F11 (assembly GCF_056401395.1). Classification (NCBI taxonomy): domain Bacteria; kingdom Bacillati; phylum Actinomycetota; class Actinomycetes; order Micrococcales; family Micrococcaceae; genus Arthrobacter; species Arthrobacter sp. P4_F11. The sequence continues at coordinate 154,072 of NZ_JBFUJK010000009.1, read as the reverse complement.
CGATCCGCGACGAGATCAAGGGCCGCATCGAGGACCTGGTCGAGTCCCTGACCCCTGCCGCCAAGTAAGGGGCAGCACCACACGTCTGACAGAGGACGGAGAGGGGGTGAGCTGAATGAACACCGGATGCTGCAGCGACGGATGCTGCGACGACGAGGACCAGGACTGCTGCTAACCCAACCCCGGCGCCTGCCGGCCCAACCCCGGCCGGCAGGGCCAACCGAAAACAACCGCAACACCACAACGGATGAAAGAGGACACCAATGGATTCAGCGAAGAACCTTCCCGTTGCCGTGATCGGCGCCGGCCCCGTGGGCCTGGCCGCCGCGGCCCACCTGATCGAACGCGGACTCGAACCGCTGATCTTCGAAGCAGGCCCCTCCGCCGGCGCCGCGATCGAGCAGTGGCGCCACATCCGGCTGTTCTCCCCGTGGCGGTTCAACATCGATGCCGCCGCCGTTCGCCTGCTCGAAGCCGCCGGCTGGGAGGCGCCCCGGCCCACCGCGCTGCCCTACGGCGGGGAACTCATCGATCGGTACCTGGCCCCGCTGGCCGCGCTCCCGGTCATCAGCTCCCGGCTGCAGACCGGCGCCAGAGTCATCGCCGTCACCCGCACAGGCATGGACAAGACCCACACCCGTAACCGCGAGATCACACCGTTCGTCGTCCGCGTCCAGCACCAGGACGGGGAAACCCGCGACCACACCGTGGCCGGGGTCATTGACGCCTCCGGAACCTGGTCCACCCGCAACCCGCTGGGGACCTCCGGGCTTCCCGCCATCGGCGAGGACTCCGCCGCAGACCGGATCTCCTCGCCGCTCCCTGACGTCACGGGCCGTGACCGTGGCGCTTTCGCCGGACGCCGTGTCCTGGTCGTCGGCGCCGGCCACTCCGCCGCCAACACCCTGATCAGCCTCGCGGACCTGGCCAAGGACGAACCGGGCACCCGGATCCTCTGGGCAGTCCGCGGCGCGTCCGCGGAGAAAGTCTACGGCGGCGGCGACGCCGACGGGCTGCCCGCCCGCGGCCAGCTCGGTGCCCGCCTGCGCCGCCTCGTCGAGGCCGGGACCATCGAACTGCATACCGGCTTCGGCATTGCTTCCCTCAAAGCCCTGGATTCCGGCGTGACCGTGGAATCCGTTGACGGACGCACCCTCGAGGCCGACGTCGTCGTCCCCTGCACCGGCTTCCGCCCGGACCTGGACATCCTGCGTGAGCTCCGCCTGAACCTTGACCCGGCCGTCGAAGCACCCGTGGAGCTCGGCCCGCTCATCGACCCGGAGTTCCACTCCTGCGGCACTGTTGCACCGCACGGCGCCAAGCTCCTGGCCCACCCGGACAAGGACTTCTACATCGTCGGCATGAAGTCCTACGGCCGTGCGCCAACCTTCCTGCTCGCCACCGGCTACGAACAGGTCCGCTCCGTCGCCGCCGCCCTGGCCGGCGACCGCGAGGCCGCGGACACCGTCCAGCTCGAACTCCCCGAAACCGGTGTCTGCTCCTCCGACGCTGGCACCAGCTGCGACGTTCCGGCGGCCGTAGCCGTCGCATCAGGGTCCTCGTGCTGCGCCGCTCCCGAGCCGGTGCTCGTCGGCTTCCCCACCGGACTGTCCCACGGACGCTCCGGCGAAGATCAACCGGCAGTATCACTGCTCCACGAACCCAGCCCAGAGAAGGAAGAATCAAACGCATGACCGAGACCACGAAAACGCCCAGCGTCCTGTTCGTCTGCAGCAAGAATGGCGGAAAGTCCCAGCTCGCCGCAGGTTTGATGAACCATCTCGCCGATGGGAGCGTCACGGTGCACTCCGCCGGGACCAAGCCCGGTCAGTCGCTGAACCCCCAGGCCGTGGAGTCTCTGAATGAACTCGGCATCGGCATCACCGGCGAGTACCCCAAGCCCGTCACCGACGAGGTCCTGGACACGGCCGACGTCGTCATCGTCTTGGGCAACCAGGCTAAGGTCGAGCCCCGCAAGGGCCAGCGGCTCGAGTTCTGGGATACGGACGAGCCCTCCGAACGCGGCATCGAAGGCATGGAACGCATGCGCCTGGTCCGGGACGACATCAAGGCCCGGGTCCGGAAACTGCATGCGGAGCTAACCGGGGACTAGGCCATGCCCGCCCCGGCGTTGTCCCGGACAGTGGTCGCGGAGGGTGCACCGCGCGGCGGCCTGGCCGCGCTGTGTATCACCCAGACGACCGGGTGGGGCGTGCTCTACTACTCGTTGATCGCGGCGGTCCGGCCCATCAGCGAGGACACCGGCTGGGACCCGGCGCTAGTGACGGGAGCCTTTTCCGCCGGCCTGCTGGTCTCCGCTGCGGCCGGGATCGCCGTCGGCAGGAGGCTGGACAGGACCGGGCCGCGTGCGCTGATGATCGGCGGATCCCTGCTCGGAGTGCTGGCCCTGGTCGCGGTGGGACTGGCCCCTAATCTGCCAGCGTTCTTTGCGGCCTGGCTCGTCGCCGGGACCGCGCAGGCCACGGTGCTGTACCAGCCGGCCTTCACGGTGATCAGCCGCTGGTACGGACGCGCCCGGGTACGGCCCCTGACCGTCCTGACCCTCGTCGCCGGGTTCGCATCCACCATTTTCGCCCCGCTCACCGCAGCCCTGACATCCGCGTTCGGCTGGCGCGGCGCCTTCCTCATCCTCGCCGGGATCATGGGAATCATCTCCGTGCCGCTGCACGCCCGGTACCTGAACCGGAATTGGGCCCCGGCTGCCCCCGGAATCCCCGCCACGGACCACCAGGTGATGGTGCGGGCCGTGCGGCGAAGCCCGGAATTCCTGGGTCTGCAGGCGCTGATGGTCCTGCTCTGCCTCGGGCTCTACACCGTGACGCTGAACATCATTCCGCTGCTCGTAGAGAAAGGCGCCGACTATGCCACGGCCGCGCTCGGGTTCGGTCTTGTGGGCGCCGGTCAGGTCGGCGGCCGGCTACTGTTCGCAGCCATCCCGTCCGGCGCCCGGCTGCAGGTCATCGCCGGAACGGCGGCCTGCGCCGTCTTCCTGCTCGCGGCACTGCCCGGCCCGATGCCGGCGCTGATCGCGGCGGGTATGCTCGCCGGCGCGGTCCGCGGGTGCCAGACACTGCTGCAGGCCACCATCGTGGCTGACCGCTGGGGAACCCAGAATCTTGGCACATTGCAGGGACTGTTCGCGGCTCCGCTCACAGCTGTCACGGCCGTTGCCCCGGCGGCGGGACCCGTGCTGGCCGCCTGGCTCGGGACATACACGAGCATGGCGTACGCCATGACCGCTGCAGCCGCCACGGCCGCCATTCTCGCCGCTGCCGGAGGCGTGCGGCAGCTCAGGCCCTCCAGAACCAGCTAAGAGACCCGCTGCCCCTGAGGCTGATAGACACGGGACATAATAAGGGCACGACTGAAGGCGTGAGACTGCGAAGGGCACGTTGTGGAGCCGACGATGGACGAAATCCTGGCCGGGTACAGCCGCGCCCGCCGCCACCTCGACGCCCTGCTGCAGGACGCGGCGCCTAATGACCTCGGCCGCAAAAGTACGGGCACCCGCTGGACCAACGAGGAACTGCTCTTCCACATGGTCTTCGGCTACATGGTGGTCCGCGCCCTGCTTCCGCTGGTCCACGTCGTCAGCCGGCTCCCCCGCCCGGCGGGCCGGGCATTCGCTGCTGTCCTCAACGCGGGCACCGGTCCTTTTGATGTGGTGAACTACTGGGGTTCCCGGACCGCCGCCCGCGTCTACAACAGGCGCAGGATGAGCCGGAAACTGGATAGAACCATCGCCGCGCTCTCCCGCCGGCTCGAACACGAGAACCCGCAGACCCTTGCCAGGTCAATGCCGTTTCCCGACAGGTGGGACCCCTTCTTCACGCCGCTGATGACACTCAGCGATGTCTACGCCTACCCCACGCTTCATTTCGACTTCCACGCCAGGCAGCTGAGCCTTCGGAATCCGGACGCACCGGAATCGTCCTGATGGCCACTAACGGTATCCCGTTGAGTCGGCCGTCTTGAGTGGAGCGTGGTTATATGTAAGTATCTGCGTATGAATGCAGATAACAAGGCTTGCGCGCTCACCGCGGACAGCCAGTACGTCGAGCTGGCCGTGGAGGTGTTTGCCATGCTGGCCGACGCCACCCGGGTCAGGCTCATCCTGGCACTGCGCCACGGTGAACTGCCCGTCAACGTACTGGCCGAAAAGGCCGGGAAATCGGCGGCCGCGGTCTCCCAGCATTTGGCCAAGATGCGGCTGGCGCGCATGGTCGCCACCCGCCAGGAAGGCACTAAGGTCTACTACCGCCTGCAGGACGGGCACGCCTGGCAGCTCGTGGCCGACGCCATCCACCAGGCCGAACACACCCTCGGCACGGCCCCGCATCACAGCACAGCCCCGCACAGCCCTACAAGGGAGGCCGGCGCATGAACCGGCCAATGCATCCCGGCCACGATGTCCACCCGCACCCGCACGGACATGCTCACGACGACGCCCATCACCATGACCACGGCCCGCACGGCCATGTCCACGCGACCGGGTTCAAGGGCTGGCTGCAGGAGCTCTTCGTGCCCCACTCCCATGACTCGGCCGACTCAATCGACTCCGCCCTGGAGACAAGTTCCCAGGGCATTCGCGCCGTCAAGGTCTCCCTGCTCGGACTGGGGGCCACGTCATTGTTCCAGCTGGTCATCGTCCTCATCAGCGGCTCCGTGGCACTGCTGGCGGACACGGTCCACAATTTTTCCGATGCCCTGACCGCCGTTCCGCTGTGGATCGCCTTTCTGCTCGGACGCCGCCGCGCGACCCGGACGTACACCTACGGATTCGGCCGCGCCGAGGACCTCGCAGGGCTGTTCATTGTGGCGATGATCGCGCTCTCCGCCGTGGTGGCCGCCGTCGAATCCATCCGGCGTTTCTTTGAACCCCAACCCGTCCAGAACCTGGGCTGGGTGCTCGCCGCCGGGCTCGTGGGCTTTGCCGGCAACGAACTAGTCGCGATCTACAGGATCCGCGTGGGACGGCGGATCGGGTCCGCCGCGCTCGTCGCCGATGGCATTCATGCCCGCACCGACGGCTTCACCTCGCTGGCCGTCGTCGCCGGAGTCATCGGCATATGGCTCGGATTTCCGCTTGCAGATCCGATCGTGGGCCTGCTCATCTCCGCAGCCATCGCCGTGCTCCTCTGGGGAACCATTCGCGACATCGGGCGCAGGCTCATGGACGGCGTGGACCCGAACCTTACGGAACGCCTGGCGGCGGTTGTCACTGCCCACGCCCCCGCGGGCGCAACATCCCGGCTGCGCTGGTCCGGCCACCGGCTTCACGTCGAGGTCTCCATCCCCCTGACCACGATCACCGGCGTGGGCGAACTTGCCACAATCCACGACGAAATCGACCACGCCACCCGCCACGCACTCCCGAACGTGGGCTCCGTGACAATGGTCCCCACGTTCGGCCCGGCCGCGACGGCCGGACCACCGCCTCCCCCGAGCCGCGGATAACGGCGGCCTCGGAGGCCCTGATCCGCACCGGCCTCCACCGCCTCGAGCCTCGCGTCCGGTCCTGCACCCCCGCCGCTCCGAATCACCTTCAAAGACCACGAACAGAAGGTGTCCATGGGTGTTCAGCAGGAAACCGCAAGTACGGGGGCTGCCACGCTGCGGCGGCGCACCCTTGCCACGGAGCTGGGCCCCTGCACGGTGCATGTCCAGGAAGGCACCGGGGGCCCGCACGCCGTATCCGGGACGGCGGATGTCTACCTCCACGGCGCCGCGGGCTCCTGGACGTCCTTCCGGGAGCTTCTTCACGCGACAGCGGCACATGACCGGGTGCTGATAGACCTGCCGGGCTGGGGCGAGTCCACGCAGGACGCCCGGATGGCGAATTTGAGCATCGAAGCGATGGCACGCGCCGTCACCGGTACTTTGACCTCGCTCGGCTACCGGCGGTGGAACCTGGTGGGCCACTCCATGGGAGGCTTCCTGGCATTGCACATCGCCGCGGCCTGGCCCGGGCGGACCGCCAGCGTGACCGCGATTTCGGCGACCACCTTCGGCGTGTCCGAAGCGGCCGGCAAGCCACTGCGCAGCCTGTTCCGGTTCCCGATGTTTCTGGGCATGCTGCTGGCCATGCGCGCCGCGGCAGCCCTCGGCCCGGCAGGGCCCGCGCTGGTCCGTGCAATCGGGTCCACCGCCGTGATGCGGCCGCTGTTGTTCCCGTTTTTTGCAGAACCCGCATCCATCTCCGCGGGGGTGCTTCGAGGGCTTGGCGAGGACGCCCGGCCGGCCTGTTTCTCCGCGGCAGCCCGGGCCGCGGCGCACTACGATTTTGGCCAGTGGCGGGGCATTCTGTGTCCGGTGCTGGCGATCCGCGGGGACAGCGATGTGTTCACACCACCCTCTGACCTGCTCCGACTGGCCGAGATAATCCCACGCGTCCAGACGGTGACACTCCCGCATTGCGGCCACTTCGCGAACATCGAGCGGCCGGAGCATGTGCAACGGCTGCTCGATGACCTGCTGTATCCGTGACCTGTACGGCAGCGGCTGGCAGCGTCCGCGAGTCAGCGGATGCCGGGGTAAATCGACTCTTGACCGCCGATACTCACCGATATATCGTTAATTATCGCCGAACAATCGGCGACCATCATTGATCACAACTGATTGAGAAAGGTCGATGCCGCTATGAAAGGCATGCATGACGACAAATTCACGGACGGCGGACCCGCCCAGGCACGTTTCGGGCGCGGCAGGAGCCGCCGCGGACCCCACGGACACGGTGGTTTCGGCCCGGGCCGCGGGTTTGGACCGGGCTTCGGACCGGGCTTCGGACCGGGTTTTGGCCCCGGCGGGTCGCGGCGGGCCAGCAGGGGCGATGTTCGTTCGGCGATTCTCTCCCTCTTGGCCGAATCACCGTCCAACGGCTACGGGCTGATCAAGACCATTGCGGAAAAAACCTCGGGCGCCTGGCGTCCGAGCCCGGGGTCCGTCTACCCGACGCTCCAGCAGCTCGTTGATGAAGAGCTCATTGCGCCCGTAGGTGATGGCCGGCGCACCGAGTTCACCCTCACCGATGCGGGCAACGCCTACGTGGCCGATCACGCCGAGGAGCTGGGGAACGCCTGGAACACCGACCCGGAGGGATCCGGGCCGGCGTTCCACCAAAGCGTCGGAAAACTCATGGGAGTCATCCACCAATTCCGCTTCTCGGCAACCGAGGAACAACGCAATGCCGCAATGACGGTCATCGATGACACCCGCCGCGCGCTCTACCGCATTCTTGCCGACTAACACCGCCGCTTCGGCCGGCGCACTGCCACCGCTGCCAAGGGTCCCTGCCCGAATAACTTCGGCTGGCGGCATTTGTATTCTGGAACCGTGACCGCCTGACCTGGATTGTTGTCCCGGAGCCGGGAATGGCCCGGACCGCACCAAATGGCCCCCGCTTTCCACGGTTCCGTCCCTACAATTAAGTGTGGCCTCCATGGCATTCACGTCGCGGGGGCGACATAACTAAGGAGGTTCATCATGGGCCTGGGTGACAAGATCCACAATGCCGCCGAGAAACTCCACGGCAAAGGCAAAGAGGCGGCCGGCAAAGCCACCGGCGACGACAAGATGAAGGCCGAGGGCAAAAGCCATCAGGTCAAGGCAGACCTGAAGCAGGCCGGCGAAAAGGTCAAGGACGCCTTCAAGAAACACTGAAAACAGGCCGCCGGCGGGCGGAGGTGCGGTCCGGATCGCACCTCCGCCCCGGCATTTGCCCACGCAGTCCAGGGACTTCCCTAACGACGCAGGTCGAATGCCTCAAGGAGCCGGCCGACCGAACCGCCGAGGTTCCATTCTGTGGCGAGACGCTCAAGCTCGGCCCGCGAACCGCCGGAGACAGCGTGCAGCCGCGCGCCTGCCTCCTCGAGCGTCGGCAGTTCCAGGTCCCTCACGATCTTCACGACGGTGGGCGCGACCGTGAGGTAGTCCGCCGCCGCGGCGAGTTTCGACCGCACTGCGGTGGACAGCCCGCTCCCTGCATCCGCGGCAGCCGCGAGCAGCGCATCGAGCGTGCCGTACTCACCGAGCAGCGACGCGGCAGTCTTCTCGCCGATGCCGGCGACGCCTGGCAGCCCGTCGGAGGTGTCGCCGCGCAGGGTCGCGTAGTCGGCATACTGCACGGGCAGCACACGGTACCTGCCGACGACGTCGGCGTCGGTCAGGACTTCGAGGTTCCTCATGCCGCGCGCGGTGTAGACCACCCGCACCTGACGGGCGTCGTCGACAATCTGGAAGAGGTCGCGGTCGCCGGTCACCACGTCGACCGGAAGCTCGGCGTGGCTGGCGTAGGTGCCGATGACGTCGTCGGCCTCGTGGTCGGCAGCCCCGACGACGGCGATGCCGGCGAGTTCGAGCACGCGGCGGATCATCGGAATCTGCGCCTCGAGCGCGTCCGGCACCACCTCCGCATCGGGGGCGCCTGCCACCTCCTCGGCAACCCGATGCGATTTGTAGCTCGGGATGAGGTCTACCCGCCACTGCGGGCGCCAATCGTCGTCCCAGCACGCGACGAGATGCGTCGCACCGTAGTCGGTGGTGAGCCGTGCGATCATGTCGAGCAGCCCGCGAACAGCGTTCACCGGGGTGCCGTCGGCGCGGCGGATCGTGTCGGGCACGCCGTAGAACGCGCGAAAGTATAGCGACGCGGTGTCGAGGAGCATCAGGCGGTCGGTCATGACTGATCCTGACACGGATGCGCCCGCAGGCGGTGGAACGTCACGGTCCAACTTCGGAGGGGCACAAAGTAATGCTGGCGTCGCTGGGGTCCCCCGGGCACTGGGCATGGACGAACACGGCCGCGAGGTCCTCAGCTTCATCGACGGCGATGCAGCACTCGACGCTCGACGCGTCCAGGATCAGGGTCGCAGCCGCAAGCGGCGAAGCTTCTTCCCTGCCTTGCGGGCTTTGTTCTCCGTCTTCCGGGCAATGCGTTCTTCCATCTCCAGCAAACCCTCGAAGCCGAGGTCGGCATCGGCGGGCCGGTCCGGGGTGGCCGCGAGTCTGCGCAGGAGGTCGGTCGCCATGACGCTGTCCTGATGGTCGCCGAGTACTGTCTGGAGCCGTCCGGCCGCTTTGGTGAGTTTGGCGGCGCGCTTGCCGTGGATCTCCAGGACCGACTCACCCGCGTGGCGGAGGCGCTTGGCGTCTTTTCGGACCTCGTGCAGCGCTGTGTCGCGCGCGGCCCTGTCGGCCGAGCCTTTGACGGCCTTCCGGGCACGCTCCACCCGCTTCGCGGCTTTGTTGACCAGCTTGGCCGTCACGCTGCGCGCGGGCCGGAAGGCGCGTGGCTTGGCAGGCGGGTTGTCCCGGAAGTCCTCCAGGGAGCCCAGGAGACGGAAGTAGCGGCCGGTCCGGAGGGTCTCCAGGACGTTTCTGTAGCCCGCGTCGTGGGCTGCGACCAGCTCCTGATCGATCATCTGGGCCAAGAGGCCGGACCTCTGTTCTTCCGGGAGCTCCAGGATGTGCTGGCGAAGCCGCTCCAGCATGACTTCGGCATCGCGGGCCGGGCCCAGGATCTGGCCCAGCCACTTCAGTTCAGCCTGGAGTTCCCGCACCGCTGAGCGGTTGAAGAGTTTGCGGTACGTGGCCAGGGCGGAGCGCGCCCGGCGGGTCGCGGACCGCATCTTGTGGACGGAATCCGGTGTGCCCATCCGCACACCCGGATCATTGGCGATGAAGTCACCAATCCGCGCGTCTAAATAGGCGGTCACGACGTCGACTGCCGGTCCCTTCTTCCGGGGTTTTGGAGTCCGGGGACTGAACTCGGCCGGCCAGGCATCGCCCAGGGCACGGGCGATCTTGGAAGGATAAGCGGAGTGGCCGGCTCCGGTAGACGTCAGAGTTGCGGCGGCAGCCTCAAAGAGCTCCGCTGTGCCGTGGACGAGTTCGAGCTCCCATTCACGCCAGTCGACGGCCGGCCCCGGCGGCCGCAGGGCCTCGGCATGAACGTGGTCGTCGGCGAAGTCGGCCAAATGCTCACCGCCTGGCCCGTAAAGCCGGTAGGTGGTGCGCCGCGTACTGAGCCGGGCGACGGGCTCGAGTTCGTCGCCCCGGATGAGGACCTGCAGATGGTCGGACAGTTCTTCCGGAACGGTCTCCGGCTGCCCCAGCGGCGCATGGATCTCCTCCCGCTGGTCCGCCCCGGCGGGAAGCTTGAGGTGCCAGCCCTCGTCCACCCCGCCCGTGCGGCGCCTAAGGGTAATGCGACGCGCCGCGAGGACCAGGGCCGGGGTATCGAAGTACACAGCCTCGAGCTGATCCGTCACAGGCTCCGCGACGTGGTCCACACCTTCGATTTCCTGCAGATCCGGCAGCGCCGCAGAGGTCCCGGCGTCGTACTTTTGTTCCGTTTCAAGTTTTCCCGTGGTGTCCATAGCGGTCAAGACCCCCCACCGGACGCGCGTTCCCGCGGCAGCGAACTGTTGGGCCTGTTGATGACCGCCATGGCGGGCCTCCCCTATCGGCACCGCTGGAACATGGACGTGATCTCCGGCGGGCGTGTCCGGCCGGTGCCTTGGCCCGGTGCGCCTAGCCCGATTCTAGGCTCTGCGCGAATCGGCGACCAGACCGCGGTCGGCCCTTGACAACGTCCGTGACGGCTTCACCCCGGGCCAGCGGCTCGTGACGCAAGCGAGGCCGGGGACCTCGGCGGGGGTGCTCGTGCCGGAAGGACATCGGCGGGGCTTGACGGCCGGGAGCCGCACCCGTAACCTAGTTATTAGACGTCTGACGACTTACGCAGATGGTGATGGCTTCGGGGGAAGGCCACTGGGATACAAAGGAGTATTTCATTGGGATATGTAATTGGCTGTGATCTTGGCTCGCAGAGCGCGAAGGCGGTGCTGATGTCGCCGGAGGGCGTGATCGTCGCGACCGCAAGCAGCGCGTATGCGATGGCGCACCCGCACAGTGGCTGGGCAGAGCAGGATCCGGCGCACTACCGGCACGGGATTGCCTCCAGTGTCCGGGCCGTGCTGGCCCGGACCGGCGTGAAGCCGGCCGAGGTGACCCATATCGGGCTCTCGAGCCAGGTGGACGGCGTCGTGCCGGTGGACGCCGACATGCGTCCGCTGCGGCCGGCCATTATCTGGCTGGACCGGCGCGCCACCGAACAGGTTGCCCGGCTCGGGAACGCGATCGATCCGGACTGGCTGTTCGCCCGGACGGGGCTGAACCTGGACGCCAGCCACACCGGACCAAAGCTGATGTGGCTGGCCGACAACGAGCCCGAGGTGTACCGGCGGGCCGCGTCGCTGCCCTCGGTCGGGGGCTACGCTGTCGCATGGATGACCGGCCGTTCGATCCAGGACCACGCGAATTCCTCGTCCTCGCTGCTCTATGACGTAGTGACCCGGGACTGGAGCGATGAACTCATCGACGCCGCCGGGCTGGACCGGGCCAAGCTTCCGGAGATCGGCCGCGCCACCGACGTCGCCGGGACCCTGACCGCGGAGGCGGCTGCGGCGCTGGGGCTGACCACGGGCTGCGCCGTTGTGGTCAGCACCGGGGATGACCACGCCGCATGCCTGGGCGCCGGCGGGGTCCGGCCCGGGGTGGTCGTCGATATCCTCGGCACGGCCGAACCGGTCGGCGTCTCCAGCGCCGTCCCGGTCTTCGACGAGACCAAACTCGTCGAGACCCACGCGCACGCCGTGGACGGCACCTACCTGATCGAGAACCCCGGGTTCGTCTCGGGCGGCAACACGCTGTGGTTTGCCCAGAACGTCCTCGGCGTCAGCCAGCAGGAGTTCTTCGACCGCGCCGCCCGCTCAGAGCCCGGCGCCCGCGGGGTCCGCTTCATCCCGGCACTGACCGGCTCCATGGCGCCCCGGTGGAACGACTCCCTGCGCGGGACGTTCGCCGGGCTGTCGATGAACCACGACTCCACCGACATGGCCCGGGCGATCATCGAGGCGAACTGCTTCGCGTTCCGTGACATCTACGACCGGATTGATGCGATGGGCCTGGCCCAGTCGGTCCGGGTCGTCGGCGGCGGGGCCCGCTCCGCGCTGTGGCTCTCGGCGAAGGCCACGCTCTGTAATACCCCGATCCAGAAGGTGCTCACCGAGGAGACCAGCGCCACCGGCGGGGCACTGCTCGCCGCCGTCGCCGCCGGCACCTTCGCCAGCCTCGAATCCGCCGTCGATGCCGTGGTCGAACTCGACCCGGTCAGCATCGACCCCGACCCTGCCCATGCCGAGGCCCTTGAAATGGCCTACCAGGACTACCGCTCCCTCTTCGACGCCGTCGAATCCATCCCGCAGAAAGTGACACGCCATGACGCTCTCGTCTGACCTCGACCGCTACCTCTCCCACCCCCTGGTCGGCCTCGACCAGGTCGTCATCGGCGCCGACGTGCTGGACTCCGTCCACGACATCGTCGCCGCCCTCCCGGCCCATAACAGCATCGCCGTCCTGACCGACGAGGACGTCTACACCACCGGCTCGGGTACCTACCTCAAGCCCGCCGTCACGGCCCTCCTGGAAACCCTCGGCACGGTCACCACCGTGGCCCTCCCGGGCCACGTCCACGCCGACGAGACCACGGTGAGCGCTGCGACCGCCGGCTGTGCCGGCGCAGACGTCATCGTCACCATCGGCTCCGGCACCCTGTGCGACATCGGCAAGGTCGCCGCCGGGACCCGGCCGCACGTCGTCGTGCAAAGCGCCGCCTCCGTCAACGGCTTCGCCGATGACCAGTCCGTGCTGCTGATCAACGGCGTCAAGCGCACCGCCCACTCCGGCTGGCCCAGCGCACTCGTGGTCGACAGCAACGTCCTGGAAGGGGCGCCGGCACTGCTGAACCGCTCCGGACTCGGCGACATGATCTCGATGTTCACCGCCCCCGCGGACTGGTACCTGTCCTCCCTCGTCGAGATGGACCGCGGCTACTCCGCCGAGGCCGCGACCATGACCCGCCGCCACGGCGCCGAACTCCTGGGCCTTGCCCCCGGCGTGGGGACCTCTGACCCGGAGTCCTTGTCGACGCTGGCCAAGTTCGTGACCCTGTCGGGCATTTCGATGGGCGTCGCGGGACAAACCTCCCCGTCCTCCGGCATGGAACACGTCATCAGCCACCTCCTGGACATGGCCAGCACGGCCCGCGGCACAGACACCGCCCACCACGGCGCCCAGGTGGGCGTCGCGACCGTCGTCGTCGCGATCCTCTGGCGGAACATGAACGAGAAGCTCCGCACCGGAAGCCTCGGCGTCGTCCGGCTCCCCGAGCCGGACGACGCCGAACGCACCGTCCGGGAGGCCTTCGACTGGATGGACGAGGCCGGCTCCACGAGCAACGAGTGCTGGTCCGACTACTCCAAGAAACTCGAACACCTCCGTACCGTCGACGCCGGCGCCAAAATCCGCGACGCCGCCGCAACCTGGCCGGCGCACGCCGAGGTGCTCTCGGGCCTGCTGGGCGAACCGGAAGCAATCGTCGCGGCGCTCCGCGCCGCCGGCGCGCCCACCCGTTTCTCCGAACTGGAAAACCCCAGCAAGGAAGACGACGTCATCTGGGCGCTCACGAACTGCCACCTCATGCGCAACCGCTTCAACATCGCCGACCTCGCCTACCTCACCGGAGCGTGGACGAAGACCGACGTCCTGGCCGCCCTCGCCGAAGCGGAACGGATCGGCGCCGGACTGTAAACGCCGGGCCTCACCGCACGCGAAACCAATTCCCAAACAAACAACATCAACTTTTATTCGTCAGACGTCTAATGACATTTGATGCTGATGAAGCCTGGCCACGAAAGGCAGGCAGACCCTTGGAGGCCACAATGAGCAAGACCGCCACTTCCCCCGGAACCGGGCGACTCAACACTGCGCAACGCGAAGCAGCCCGCGCTGCGATGAAGTCACAAGTACTCGACGTGCTTGTTATTGGCGGCGGCGTTGTCGGCGCCGGCGCTGCCCTCGATGCGGCATCGCGGGGACTTACGGTTGGCATTATCGAGAAGAGCGACTGGGCCAGCGGCACTTCCAGCCGGTCCTCCAAGCTGGTGCACGGCGGAATCCGCTACCTTGAGCAGCTCAACTTCAAGCTGGTCAAGGAGGCCCTTGTGGAGCGCGGCCTTCTCCTGCGCACAATCGCACCCCACCTCGTCAGGCCTGTCTCGTTCCTCTACCCCGTCACCGCGCCGCTGGCTGAGCGGTTTTATGTGGGGGCCGGGATGGCCCTGTATGACCTGTTCAGCTATGCCGGCGGCCGCCACCCGGGCGTCGGACTGCACCGCCACCTCAGCCGCAAGCGCGTCAGGGCTGAACTGCCCGGCCTGAACCGTGCTGCATGCCGTGGGGGCATCAGCTACTTTGATGCCCAGGTCGATGACGCCAGGCTGGTCGCAACGATCGTGCGCACTGCGGTGTCACGGGGCGTCCATGCGATGAATCGCGCCGGCGCAGTGGAGATCGTGCCCGGCACCGGCAGCGCGGACCACACAGTACTCGTCTCGGATGAAGAGACGGGTGAGCGGTTCGAGGTGCGGGCCCGCTCCATCATCAACGCAACGGGTGTGTGGACCGCAGAATCGCAAACCATGATCGGCGTCGACTCGGCAGTCGAAGTCACCATGTCCAAGGGGGTTCATATCCTCGTTGACCGTGATCGCTTCCCGTCCACCATGGGATTGATCCTGCGAGCAGGGGCAAGTGTCCTTTTCGTCATCCCCTGGGGCAACTACTGGATCATCGGCACCACCGACACGCCATGGGACCTGGGAAAAACGAACCCCTCCGCCACCTCCGCGGACGTCCAGTACCTGCTCGACCACGTCAACAAGGTGCTCGAGGTCCCGATCGTCCACGAGGATATCCTCGGTGTCTACGCCGGACTCCGCCCGCTCGTGAAAGGCAAGGCAGGCTCGACCGCGCAGCTGAGCAGGGAACACGTCGTTGACGTGCCCCACGAGGGCATCGCGGTGATCGCCGGCGGCAAACTCACCACCTACAGGGTCATGGCAAAGGACGCTGTGGACGCCGCGACGAAGGGGCGAAGCACTGCCCGCCCCTCGCAAACACTGGACCTGCCCCTCCTCGGTGGCGAAAACTTCGTTGCCGCCGAGATGGAAAGCGTCTGCGCCTACATGCTCGAAACCCTCGGACTGCCGTCCAGCCACGCGGCACGCCTGGTCGGTCGCTACGGAAACATGGCCACTGAGGTCTTGAAGCCTGTGGCCGAGAACAGGGTGCTCGGGCTGGAGATCTGCGGCGGCGGCGGCGCCCTTCTGGCTGAAGCGCTGTACGCGGTGACGCACGAGGGGGCCCTGCATTTGGAGGACGTCCTTGAGCGCCGCCTGCGTATTTCCATTGAATCCAAGGATTTCGGCGAAGAAGCCGCGTCCGAGGTTGCCAGGGCCGTGGCCCCGGCCCTGGACTGGACTGCGCAAGACGTCGACGACGAACTGGAGCGCTATCAGGAATTCGTGCGCCTCCAGCGGGAAGCGATCTCCGTACCCGATGACGCCTCTGCCGATGCTGTCATGAAAAGGGCAGTTCCTGCCGCCCGCGCGGCGGCCGGCCTGCACGCCTAACCGTCCCGGAAAACAACAAAAACTTTTTCTTGTCAGACGTCTAACGACTTGGTATGCTTGATGAACAAGGTCGCGAAAGCCCCTTCCGGACACTTTCCCTGCCGATGACGCCAGAGAAAAGCCAGGCCCGCCGCCCCCGCGGCGGCCGTTCGTAACACCCGGTCCCGGAGCGCTGATTTCAGCCCGGCACCCAGCCACCGGAGCAATCCCGCGGCTTCCTCGTCAAACATCAGACGGCCCACCTCCCGTGGCGCCGATGATGGATACAACCCGCAAAGGAGCAGGTCAGTGTCACAAGCCACAATTTCGCCAGTGCAGGCGGAGCACAAGAAAAAGAATCTTCACAAGGTTGCAGGGCCCGTCCTGCTCTGGGGCATCGGCGTCGGCGCCGTGATCTCCGGTGATTACTACGGCTGGAACGCGGGCCTGGGCCTGACCGGCTACTGGGGTTACCTGATCGCAATTGCGATCATGGGCCTGCTCTACGCCGGCCTCTCAACCGTGATCGGCGAACTGTCCGCAGCAGTACCCCACGCCGGTGGAGCCTACGCCTACGTCCGCACAGCACTGGGCCGGGTCTGGGGATACCTCGCCGGAGTCAGCGTCCTTCTGGAATTCGTGTTTGCCCCGGTCGCGGTGGCGCTGACCGTCGGCGCCTACGTGCAGGTCCTCTTCCCCGACGTGCCGGTCCTGGTCAGCGCCGCAGTCCTCTACATCGGCTCGACCGTGGTCCATCTCCTGGGCGCCGGCAACTCGATGAAGATCGAATTCGTGTTCACCGCCGTCGCGGTCGTCGGCCTCATTGTCTTCATGGTGATCGGTGCGCCGAAGATGTCATTGGATAACCTGAACGCCTACTCGGGCGGAGCCATCCTGCCCAACGGCATCGGCGGCCTCTGGGCCACCCTGCCGCTCGCCGCATGGTTCTTCTTCGCCATCGAAAGCCTCCCCATGGCTGCCGAAGAGACCAAGAACCCGGCCAAGGACATCCCCAAGGCCCTGATCATGGCCTTCATCACCCTCGCCGTGATCGGCCTCGGCACCCTCACCGTCGCCGCCGGCGTCGGCGGGTCCGACTTCCCCGGCGCAGCGGCCCCGCTGACCGTGGCCCTGTCCAACGTCGTGGGATCCCAGACCTGGATCGTCCCGGTGATCGCGATCTTCAGCCTCGCCGCCCTGGTCGCCTCGTTCCACGCGATCGTGATCGCCTACTCACGCCAGACCTTCGCCCTGTCCCGTGCAGGCTACCTGCCGGCATCACTGTCCAAGCTCAACAAGCATCACGCTCCGGTCGGCTCGCTGATCGTGCCCGGCGTCATCGGCTTCGTCTTCGTCATCCTGGGCGCCACCATCCTCCCGGACGCCATCCCGGTCCTGGTCACTCTCTCCGTGCTCGTCGCGGCCGTGTCCTACATGCTGATGATGGCCGCAGCCCTGGTGCTGCGGAAGAAGCGCCCCGACCTGCACCGCCCCTACAAGGCACGCGGTGGACGCGTCACGATGTGGATCGCACTGATCCTGGCCGGGATCCTGATCCCCGCAGCCCTGGTCAGCTTCCCCCTCGCGTTCGTCATCGCCGTGATCATGGTGGCCCTGTTCATGGCCTACTACTTCGCCGTCGGCCGCAAGCGCGTCGGCAACTACACCGCCGAAGAAGAACTCGCCCTCACCGACCAGGCCCTCACCGCGGACGCCTGACCAACCCAGCCCCACCAAAAAGCCCGACAGCCCGGCCAGCCCGCCAGGCTGATCTGGCCGACCGCCCGGCGGGGGCGCCGCGACCCGGCAGCCCCCGCCCGGCACCAGCACCACCGGCACCACACCGCGAAACTTTCTTCCAAAGATTCCACCATCGACTTGAGTCGTTAGACGTCTAACGTTAGACTTGTATTGTGTCCCGCAAGGGGCCGAAAGGAGGGCAACGATGCCCGTTGAACTACTGGCCAAAGAAACCGGCCGCCGCGAAGCGGCCCCGCTCTACCGGGGCTACGCCTTCGACCTGGACGGCACGCTGTATCTGGGCGATGACCTGATCGAGGGCGCGGACACCGTCGTGGCGGCGCTGCGCGACTCCGGGGCCCGGGTGGTCTTCGTGACCAACAAGCCGCTCGAGACCGCCGAGGCCTACGCCGCGAAGCTGACCCGGCTCGGCATCCCGGCCCAGGCCCAGGACGTAATCTCCGCGCTCGACGCGCTCACCCTGTACCTCGCCGGCCGCCACCCCGGGGCCCGTGTCCTGGCCGTGGGCGAACCGGTCCTGATCGAATCGCTGCGCGGCGCCGGGTTCACCCTGACCGAGGACCCGGCCCAGACCGACGTCGTGGTGGTCTCCTTCGACCGGACCTTCGACTACGACAAACTCACCCGCGCCTACCAGGCCGTGAAGGCCGGCGCCGTGATCGTGGCCACCAATCCCGACCCGTACTGCCCCACCCCCGACGGCGGCCTGCCCGACTGTGCCGCGATGCTTGCGGCCATCGAGGCCTGCACCGGCGGACGCGCCGAAGCGATCGTCGGCAAACCCAGCGTCCACATGGCCAACGCCTTCCTGCACCGCCTCGGCGTCCCTGCCCACGAGGCCGTGATGGTCGGGGACCGGCTCCTGACCGACGTCGCCATGGGCCTGAATGCCGGCATGGCCTCGGCCCTGGTGATGTCCGGAGCGACCACCGATGACCACCTCGCCGCCTCCGGCATCCTGCCCACCCACGTCCTGGACGACGTCCGCGGACTCCTCCCCGCCTGACCCACACACGCACCACCCCACCAGCAGCAGCACCCACCCGGCACCACCCACCACAAGCGAAAGAACAAGAACAATGTCTGAATTCATCTTCATGCTCACCCACAACGACCGCACCGTCGACAACGCCTTGGAGGTCCTCGAGCAGGTCAAGGACACCGGGCTGCGCCACATCGGCTTCAAGGACGTCGGCGCCACCGCCGAGAAGGCACGTGAGCTGACCGCCGCCGCGCACGCCGCGGACCTGGTGGTCTACCTCGAGGTGGTTTCGGTCGACAAGGCTGATGAGATGGACTCCATCGACGCCGCCATCGCCGCCGGCGTGGACTGGATCGTGGGCGGCAAGTTCGCCGCCGAGGCCGTCGAGAAGCTCGCCGGCACCGGAATCAAGTTGGCCCCCTTCCCCGGCCGCGTCGCCGGGCACCCCAGCGCACTGCTCGGCACCATCGAGGAGATCACCGCGCACGCCGCCGAACTCTCCAAGCTCGAGGGCGTCCACGGCGTGGACCTGCTCGCCTACCGCCACGCCACCGTCGATCCGCTGGAACTCACCGCCGCCGTCGCCCGCGTTGTCGATGGGCCCACCATCGCTGCCGGCTCGGTCGTCAACGAGGACCAGATCCGCGGTCTCGCCGAAGCCGGCGTCTGGGGCTTCACCATCGGCGCGGCCATCTTCGACGGCAAGCTCCCCGGCGAAAAGGACGTCGTGTCCCAGGTCCGCACCGCCCTGTCCTACGCCGACGCCGCCGCCGGCGCCCGCGTCTAATCAGAACCCGCACCGCCAGTACACTGGATTTATTGCCCCAGGGAGGACACCATGTCAGGTCGCCGGCCAAATCTTGCAGAACAGGTTCGAGATGAACTCACCGAGCTCATCAGCAACGGCACGTATAACGTCGGCGACCGGCTCCCCAACGAGGACGAAATGTCGGTGAAGTTCGCGGTCAGCCGCGCCACGGTCCGCGAAGGCTACCGGGCATTGATCGACGCCGGGTACCTTTCCCGCCTCCATGGCAAAGGCACCTACGTCACCAGGGTGCCACAGCGCCACGCGCTGGACCTGAACGTCAGCTACACCGCGATGATTCAGGCCGCCGGGTTCACCCCCAGCATCCGGATCATCTCCCAGCGCGTGGTACCCGCCGATGACGGCGACCGGGCCCGGCTCCGCCTGGACCGCGGGGCCGAGGTCGTCATCGTCGAACGGGTCCGGTTCGCCGATGCCCGGCCCGTCGTCTACAGCCTCGACCGCATCCCTCTGGCCCTCGTGCCCCAAGCGGCCCGGTCCAACCTCGGCCCGTCCCTGTTCGACCTGCTCGAGACCCTCAACTACGGCGTCCGGAACGGGCGGGCCAAGCTGCTCCCCGTCCTCGCCGGACCCCCTGAGGCCGCACAGCTCCAGGTCAACGAAGGCGTTCCGCTGCTCTACTTCGACGAGGTCGACTACGACATCAACGGCACCCCGGTGCTCGCCTCCTTCGAGTGGCACACCAGCGACGTCTTCGAAATGTGGCTCAACCGCCGCGCCCAGCCACCCGCCCACCAGGTCCAGGCCGCTCCGGCCCTCTCAGAGTCACGGAGCTGACCGGGCAACAACCACAAACACCGGACACACGGCCGGGCACGCTCCCCAGCGTGCCCGGCCGTTCCCGTTGTGGAGGTTGTCCGGCCGGAGACTGCCTTATACGGGCTCGTTAAAGACGTGACAACGCCCTGAACACCGATCGACGGTAGGGTTGCCGTGACCGGGTCCCGCTGGCTGGCGGGAAGCTCGATCGAAGCGTGGGAGCCCGCCGCGAGGACAGCGGACGCCCACGTCGAACGGCCGTACAGGCCTCGTTGGGCTCAATCGCCTCAGATGTGTGAAGGACGTATGACAAGCACGGGCTACCAATCCGAATCGCGCCTCAGCGGGGCTGAAGCCCCGGAGTGGGCGCGGCTGGAGGACCTTTCCAGAACCCGCCTTCTGGACACACCATCGGAGGAGCGCTTCGACCGGATCACGCGGCTCGCTCAGGGGCTTTTCGGTGTCAGTGCGGCCAGCATTTCCTTGATCGCCGAGGACCGGCAATTCCTGAAATCTTTCGTCGGTCCGCTCGCCCGCGAGTCGGAGCGGCGTGACACGTTCTGCACCGAGGCGATCAAGTCCTCGGGAACCATGATCGTGGAGAACGCCCTCACCGACGAACGCTTCCGGCAGAGCCCGCTCGTGACCGGCAATCCCCATATCCAGTTCTACGCGGGCCATCCCCTCACCGGGCCCGGCGGCACGCATGTCGGAACGTTCTGCATCATCGACCAGGCGCCCCGGGTATTCAGCGCAGAGCAGCAGAAGATCCTCGAGGACCTCACTGAGATCATCCAGCGCGAAATGAACCTTTCGTGGGACATCGACAACGGAGCCCGGGTGCAACGGGCCCTGCTTGCGCCCACTCCCCCTGCACCGGCCGGCTACTCGCTGGGCACCTGCTTTTACCCTGCCTCCGGGCTTAGCGGTGACTTCTACGAGCTCGGCATGACCGCGGCCGGCCAGTTCCGCATTACCGTCGGCGACGCCATGGGCAAAGGTATCGGTCCGGGAATCGTGGCCGGCACCGTCCGGTCCGCCTTCGCCCACACCGGCTGGGAAGCCGGGCCGTCCCGAATCTTCGAGGACGTGTCGGGGAGCCTCGACGATACCTTGGCCCGTGTGGGCTCCTATGCCACGGTGTTCCACGCGCTGATCGACCCTGCAACCGGCACAGGCCACTATGCGGACGCCGGCCAGGGACTGAGCTATATCCTCCGTTCCGACTTCACGATTGAACGCCTGTCCCCGACGGGGCCGCCACTGGGCCTGATACCCGGGCAAAGCTGGGAAACGCACACCTTCCGGCTCGCCCCGGGCGATGCCCTCCTGGTTCCGACGGACGGCCTCCTGGACCTGCACGGCGGTGACCTCGGCCGTCTCGCCGCAGCCCTGGACAGCCGCCAGGCGCAGGATCATCCGGACACCGCCGTGAAGAAACTCTGCGACCGGCGGGGAAAACACGGCATCCTGGACGACATCACTGCGGTCCTGCTCCAGCGCGAACCAGAATCCGCCTAAGTGCGCCCGTCCTGGGTGCCGCACCGAGGCCCGGCAGGATGCCCACTCACCCCTCGCGAAAGGACGCTCGCGTGACCGAAACGCCGCGCTACCCAGACCCGGACCGCGCCGACGCGCCACAGCAACGCTCCGGGAGCGCCGTGCAGCTCTTCGGGGTACGGCTCCTCGTGCTCCTGACGTTGCTGGCCGGCGTCAACTACGTGGCCTGGCGCTGGCTGGCGTCACTGAACTGGGACGCGTGGTGGATCGCCGTGCCGCTGGTCGCCGCCGAGACCTACAGCCTGATCGACGTGCTGCTCTTCGGAATGACAGTCTGGCGGCTAAAGTCCCGCACACCGCCGGCACCGGCCCCCGCGGACGCCACGGTTGACGTTTTCATTACGACGTACAACGAGCCGCTGGAGCTGGTGATGACGACGGCGCTTGCCGCCCAAAAGATCCGGCACCCGCACAGCACCTGGATACTTGACGATGGTGACAGGCCCGCGCTCCGGCAACTGGCCGCGGCGAGCGGACTGGGGTACGTGACCCGAAGCGCGGAATGGAGCGGGATGCCCCGGCACGCGAAAGCGGGGAATCTGAACAACGCCCTGATGCAAACCGAGGGCGAGTTCCTGCTCATTCTCGACGCGGATCAGATCCCCGAACCGGACATTCTGGACAAGACGCTGGGCTACTTCAACAACCGCAAAGTCGCCCTCGTCCAGACGCCCCAATATTTCAGCAACGTCCCGGCCGACGATCCCCTGGGCAGCCAGGCGCCGTTGTTCTACGGCCCCATCCAGCAGGGCAAGGACGGCTGGAACGCTGCCTTTTTTTGCGGCTCCAACGCCATCCTCCGCAGGGAGGCCCTCATGCAGCTGGGACTGTCGGGGTACGTCAAGGAAACCGAGAAGAGTATCCGGCGCGCCCTCAGCGCATCCCGGGCGGCTATCCGCAAGGCACGCAAAGCGGCAACCGACGAATCCTTGCTGATTCAGCACACCCTCGACGAGGTCGAAGCGGCAACCGAAGAGGCCCGCCGCCGGCTCGACGCCGGCGACTCACTCAGCGAAATCACGTACCGGGCACGACGCCGGGTGGACCAGGCCGTCCAGGCACTGGTGCTGGCCGATGTGTCCGCCCTTCAGGCCGACCTGAAGGAAATTGCCGCGATGGCGCCGGTGGAGGTCGGTGACGCCGGAGTGCCCGTGGTGACCGATGATGCTGTGCAGCGCATGGCGGCCAGGGACTGGTCTCCCCTTGGGGCAATCGAGTCCGTGCAGGCGGTGCTGGACGCGTTATCGGTGGAACGGACCGACGAGGCCCAGCCGGTCATGCCGCTGGCCACGATTTCCGTGACGGAGGACATGGCGACTTCCATGCGCATGCACGCCATGGGCTGGCAAAGCGTCTACCACCACGAGGTCCTGGCCTACGGGCTGGCACCGGAAGACATCGGCACCATGCTGACCCAGCGCCTGCGCTGGGCCCAGGGCACCATCCAGGTGTTTCTGCGGGAGAACCCGCTCCTTCAGCGCGGGCTGAAGCTGGGCCAGCGGCTTATGTACTTCGCAACGATGTGGACCTACCTCAGCGGCTTCGCCGCCGTCGTCTACTTCGCCGCGCCGATCATTTACCTGCTCTTCGGGATCCTGCCCGTCACCAGCCTGAGCGCCGACTTCTTCCTGAGATTCATTCCGTTCATGGTGGTCAACCAGCTCCTCTTTGCCGTTGCCGGCAGAGGCATCCCCACCTGGCGCGGTCAGCAGTACAGCCTCGCCCTGTTCCCCACCTGGATCAAAGCATGTACGACGGCGGCCCGGAACGTCTGGTTCGGGCATCCCCTCGGCTTCGCCGTCACGCCGAAGGACCGCCAGTCTGGAGGTCCACGATGGAGCCTGATCCGCCCACAGATCGCCGTGTCGGTCGTACTGTTCATCGCGTCGGTTGTTGGGATTGGGCGGCTCGTTGCCGGAATGTCCGAGCCGATCGGCACACTCGTCAACGTATTCTGGGTGGTGTTTGACCTGATCGTCATGAGCATCCTGGTGCGGGCCGTCCTGTACCGCGGATACTCTGCCGGCGGTTCCGGCGATGACCCCGACACGAGCAACGAGACCTCCACCGAAAGGGCCCTCCGTGGACCTGAGCTATGAAGTGAAAGACAGCTACGCCGAGATAACAGCCGCCGGCCGGCTCAACATGGTGTCGGCGCCGAAACTGCGGGAAATGGTGGCGGAAGTTGTCGCTTCGGGCTCGGCCCGGATCGTGATCAACCTCGAAGCGACAGCGTTCATGGACTCGTCCGGGCTTGGAGCGCTCATCGGGTGCCTCAAGGCCGCGCGGCAAGCCGGTGGCGACCTTCGGATCGCGGCCGTCCAGCCCCAGGTTCAAATGGTCCTGGGCCTTACGAGCATGGACAAAGTCCTGACGTCGTACCCCTCCGCGGCTGAAGCTTTCGGGGATGACTGACATTCTCGCCCGGCGGACGCTCCGCCAGACGGCACTTCCGGAAGCCATCGAGGCCGTGCATACCGAGCTCGACAAACTGTGGGATGACGCTTCCTTCGTTCCGGACCTGGACCGCATGACGTTCGCCACGGCCGTGATCGAAGCTGCCAGCAACGTGGTGCAGCACGCCGTTCCCGAATCCACGAAGCCCGTGGAACTCGGGGTCGACATCAGCGCTACGTCCGTCAGGCTGGAGGCCCGGGTCAGTGCCTTCAATGCCGTCTGCCCCGACCCCATTGACACTGACGCCGCCATGCCCGACGGCGAGGCTGAATCAGGGCGCGGGCTCGCCCTTATTCGCGCCCTGGTCACCACCGTGACATTCAAGCGCCAGGACGGGACGAACACCTGGATCCTGTCAAAGTCCCCGCTGCGCGACTGAGCGGAATCCTTGGACAATCCTCGGGATCTCCTGCTTCGTTTGACCCCGGAGCGGAACCGTCATGACGGACACTGGATATTGTGGCTTCCGTAGGCAAGCCGCGTTCCGTCAGGATGCCCCGCTTGGCCGGGGCCCGGCCAAGGAGCCACGATGAAGCCGCTGCTAAGCGTGGCCTGCGTTCTTCTCCTCATGGCGTTCAGCCTGTCCCTCGCGGCGGTACCCGCTCAGGCCGCCTCCCCGTCCCTTAGCCTCAGCCCGGCCAAGGGCCCGGCCGGAACCGCGGTCACCGTCACCGGCACCGGTTTTCCCAAGAAGGGCTCCGGAACTGTGAGCGCCGGAGCCAGTTCCGTCGCCTTCAAGGTCAGTGCCTCTGGAGGCTTCACCGCCGACGTCGTTATCCCGCAAACGTCCCAGCCGGTCCTTGACGTCCAAGCTGTATCCGGAACCGTCAAGGCGTCGACGGGCTTTACGGTCGTGGCGGCCGCGCCGGTGGCGGAACCTTTGCCCCCCGTCATCAGCAGCTCGCCGCTGCGCTTCGGCGTCGGCACCCCCGGCGGGCCGCTGGCCCAAGCGGAATTGGACGGGGCCGCGTCCCTCGCCGGGGAGGCGCCGTCAATCATTCTGTCCTACAAGGACTTCAATCAAGGCCCGCCCATCACGGAGCTGGATGCTGTTCGCAGCCGAGGCGCCGTAGCCCTGCTGACCTGGGAGCCCTGGGCTTGGGGCGGCGGAACCGATCAGCCGGCCTATGCCCTGGACCGCATTACGGCCGGCAACTTCGACCCCTACTTGCGGCAGTGGGGCCAGGCGCTGGCAGCCTGGGGGCATCCAGTGATGGTGCGCTTCGGGCACGAAATGAACGGCAACTGGTACCCCTGGTCTGAGGGAGTCAACGGTAACGAACCCGGCGATTACGCTGCGGCGTGGCGGCACGTCCATGACGTCGTTGCTGCTACCGGCGCCTCCAACATCTCTTGGGTCTGGAATCCCAACGTTCCGTATTGGGGGTCAACCCCGCTCGACGGGCTGTATCCGGGCTCCGCTTACGTGGATGAAGTGGCCCTCGACGGTTACAACTGGGGTACATCAGCAGCCTGGAGCAGCTGGCTTTGGCCATCGGAGCTCTTCGGCCCGGGCCTGTCCGAACTGAGACGGCTTGCCCCAGGCAAACACGTGCTCGTGGCAGAGACTTCATCTGCCGAACAAGGCAGGTCCAAAGCCGACTGGAACACTGCCTTGATCAGCTATCTGGCTGCCCAGCCCGATGTCACAGCAGTTGTCTGGTTCAACTTCAACAAGGAAACAGACTGGCGGATCGACAGCAGTCCCGGCTCCGCCACCGCTCTGGCGTCCGCCCTGGCGGCGCGCCGCAGATAGCCAAACACGCAGGGAAACGGGCCGCTTCCGCCGGCGGAAGCGGCCCCGACACTGCCGGAAAATGGCTACCCGATCAGCGCGAGCACCGCGCCGGCCGTGACAACCCCGCCCGCTTTGGTGCGGACGTCGGTGACGGTGCCGTCCCGGTGCGCGGAGACCTGGGTTTCCATCTTCATGGCCTCAAGGACCACCACCGGGTCCCCGGCCGAGACTTCGGCTCCCGGCTCGACGAGCCATTTCACGACTGTCCCTGCCATGTCCGCGCGCAGCTCCCCCGGGTCGCCGGCGGCGGCACCGCCGTCGGACGCTACCGACACCCCGGCGGGCGCTGAACTGCCCGAGCGGGCCCAGGCGTCCAGCAGATCGGCCGGAAGGCCGACGGCGAGGCGCCTGCCGTCCACGTCGACAGTGATGGTGCGGCGTTCGCCGTCGGGCGCGGTGGTGCTGTAGTCGGGATCGGCAGGGATGCTGTCCGCGAAGTCGGTTTCGATCCAGCGGGTGTGGATCCCGAGGCCGTCCTCGGAGGTGAAGTCCGGGGATTCCAGCACGGCCCGGTGGAAGGGCAGCACGGTGGCGACGCCGGTGATCCGCATTTCGGCGAGGGCCCGGCGGGCACGGCGCAGGGCCTGCTGGCGGTCCGCGCCGGTGACGATCAGCTTCGCGAGCAGGGAATCGAACTGCGGCGCGACGAAGGACCCGGAGCGGACGCCGGTGTCGAGGCGGATGCCCGGGCCGGTGGGCCCGGCGAATTCGCCGATGGTCCCGGGCGAGGGCAGGAAGCCGCGGCCCACGTCCTCGGCGTTGAGCCGGAATTCGAAGGCGTGTCCGCGCGGCGCCGGGTCCTCGGTCAGGCGTAGCGGCTCCCCCGCGGCGATCCGGAACTGTTCCTGGACGAGGTCGATCCCCGTGGTTTCCTCAGTGATCGGGTGCTCCACCTGGAGCCGGGTGTTGACCTCCAGGAATGCCACGGTGCCGTCCGCCGCGACCAGGAATTCCACCGTGCCGGCGCCGGAGTAGCCGGCTTCCCGGCAGACGGCCTTGGCGGCGTCGTAGATCAGCGTAGTCTGCTCTTCGGTCAGGAACGGCGCGGGAGCCTCCTCCAGAAGCTTCTGGTGCCGGCGTTGCAGGGAGCAGTCGCGGGTTCCGACGACGACGACGTTGCCGTGCGCGTCCGCCAGAACCTGCGCCTCGACGTGGCGCGGACGGTCCAGGTAGCGCTCCACGAAGCACTCGCCCCGGCCGAAGGCGGCCACTGCCTCACGGACGGCGGAGTCGAAGGCTTCCTCGACCTCGTCGATGACCCGGACCACCTTCATGCCGCGGCCACCGCCGCCGAAAGCGGCCTTGATGGCGATCGGCAGGCCGTGCTGTTCGGCGAAGGCCCGGGCCTCGGCGGCCGTGTCGACGGGACCGTCGCTGCCGGCCACCAAGGGTGCGCCGGCCCGGACGGCCGCGTCGCGGGCCGTGATCTTGTTGCCGAGCAGCCGGATCGCGTCCGGCGTCGGACCGATCCAGGTCAGTCCAGCGTCCAGAACGGCCTGGGCAAAGTCGGCGTTCTCGGAGAGGAAACCGTAGCCCGGGTGGACGGCGTCCGCTCCGGACTCGGCCGCCACGGCGAGGAGCTTGGGGATGTTCAGGTACGTGTCCGCGGGCGAGTTGCCGCCCAGGCTGAAGGCTTCATCCGCGGCCGAGACGTGCAGGGCGTCGGCGTCGATGTCGGCGTAGACGGCGACGGACGCCAGCTGCGCGTCGTCGCAGGCCCGGGCTATGCGGACCGCGATTTCTCCACGGTTGGCGATCAGGACCTTGCGCATCAGTTACTCGCTTCTTCTGTGGTGGTGGCGTGTTCAGTAGTGCCGTGTTCGGTGGGGTGTTCGGTGGTGGCGGATTCGGCCCAGCGGAAGCGGATCCTGCCGCCGATCGGGACCTGGGCGGCGAGGTCCAGCTGGGAGTCGACCACCACGGCGATCACCGGGTAGCCGCCGCTGATCGGATGGTCGGCCAGGAAGAGCACGGGCAAGCCCTCCGGCGGGACCTGCAGGGCGCCGGCGACGGTCCCTTCGCTGGGCAGTTCGCCCTGCCGGCTGCGCTGCAGCGGCGTACCGTCCAGCCGCATGCCGACGCGGTTGGACTGCGGCAGCACGGCCCAGTCCTGGGCGGTGAAGGAGTTCAGTGCCGCCTGATCGAACCAGTCGGCGCGGGGGCCGGGGACGACGTCGAGGACGGTCACCCCGGTGCCCGGGTAGTCCGGCTGCAGTTCGGGATTTCCGACGACGCCGGTCTCGGCTTCTCCGCCGGCGCCCAGTTGCTGCCCGGCGGCCAGGGGCGCAGGACCGATCCCGGACATGGTGTCGGTCGAGCGGCTGCCCAGTACCGGGGCGGCATCCACCCCGCCGCGGACCGCGAGGTAGCTGCGGAAGCCGCTGTGCGGCGCACCAATGCTGAGCGTTTCGCCGTCGAGCAGCGCAAAGGGAGTCGCCACCGGCACGGTGCGCTGCCACGTATCGCCGGCGTCGTCCGGTGCGGACGCGATACTCAGTTCCGACGGCGCCCCGGCGACGGCGAGGACCTGGTCCCCCACGGCCTGGACCTTGAGTCCGCCCGCGACGGTCTCGATGCCGGCTGCGCCGGGGGCGTTGCCGACGAGGCGGTTGGCCCGGCGCAGCGAGGCCCGGTCCAGCGCGCCGGCGGCGGAGACGCCCAGCCCGGAGTGGCCGTCCCGGCCGAGGTCCTGGATCAGGCTCTGAAGTCCCGGTGAAACGATCCGGATCCCGGCCGTGACATCCTGCCCGGCAATCGGTTCCGGCGCGGTGCCCTCGGCCGCAGGCGCCGCGGCCGGCTCGACAGCGGGCTCCGCTACTGGCTCGACCGCGAGGGCGAGTGCATCCCGGACCGGACGGAACTGCACCCGGTGGCCGGGGGCGGCCAGGGCGGGCGGCTCCCGGTCCAGGTCCCACATCTTGGCGTTGGTGCGCCCGATCAGCTGCCAGCCGCCCGGGGAACGCCGCGGGTACACGGCCGAGTAGTTGCCGGCCAGCGCCACGGACCCCGCGGGAACTGCGGTGCGGGGCGAGCTGCGGCGCGGCACTTCCAGCTGCTGGTTCTCCCCGATCATGTACCCGAAGCCGGGGGCGAAGCCGGCGAAGGCCACGGTCCAGATCTGCCCGGAGTGGGCGGCGATCACGCCGTCGGTTCCCAGGCCGGTGAGCCGTCCGACTTCGGCGAGGTCCTCGCCGTCGTACACGGTGTCGATGACCACCAGCTCACCGTCGCGCTGGACGGGTGCGGTGAGGTCGAGCTGCATCAGGCGGGCGGCGATGCGCCGGGCCGAGGCCGGGGACTCGGCCTTGACCAGGACGGTCTCGGCCGCGGCCAGGATGTCCTGCTGGCCCGGCAGCGGTTTCTCGAGGAGCAGTGCCTGCAGGGCGAGCACGTCCTGCGTGCCGGAGAGCTCAGCGAGGACCGCGCGCGTCCCCACGGCACGCACGGAGCGGACCTTGTGAACTGCGGTTTCGCCTGCTGCGGCGGCTTGTACCTTCAGGGGTTCCCCTGCTGTCTCAATCACGAGTTGCCTCAATCATTGTGCCGGTGAACAGGATCCGCGCCGCTCAGGCGCGGGCATCTTGCAGGAGCCGCTCTTCTTCCTCGGGCTGCGGGTTGCGCCCAATGGCCAGTCCGATCACCGTCACGATCGAGGCGACCGCGAGGTAGCCGGCGATCAGGAACCAGTTGCCGCTGACGGCGAAGAGGGCGGTGAAGACCAGCGGTGCGACGGCGCCGCCGATCACGCCGGCCAGGGTGTAGGCCAGCGAGCTGCCGGCATAGCGCAACCGGGCCGGGAACTGTTCGGTGATGTAGGCAGCCTGCGGGCCGTACATGAAGGCGTGGAACGCCAGTCCGATCACAATGCCGACGGTCAGCATGAAGACCGACTTGCCCTGGATCATGAGGAAGAACAGCGGGATGTATGCGGCCGTTCCGACGGCGGCGACGCCGTAAACGAGGCGGCGGTTGACGCGGTCCGTGAGGGCGCCCGCCGCCGGGATCAGGACCAGCTGGAATGCGGAGCCGATCAGGATGGCGCTGAGGACGTTGCTGGTGGTCATGCCCAGCTCTTTGGTGGCGTAGACGGCCATGAAGACGGTGAGCAGGGAGTACAGCACGTCCGGGCCGACACGGCACAGGGCGGCCGAGACGAGGGCGCGCGGTTCCTTGGTGAAGACATCCTTGATGGGGGCCTTGGCCTGTTCGCCGTGGGCCTTGATGGCCTTGAAGACGGGCGTTTCCTCGAGCTTCAGCCGGATCAGCAGGCCGAAGACCACCAGGATGGCCGAGGCGAGGAAGGCTACACGCCAGCCCCAGGAGAGGAAGTCTTCGTTGCTGAGCGTCGCGGCCAGCACGGCAAGGACGCCGTTGGCCATCAGGTTGCCGGCGGGCGGACCGATCTGCGCGGCGGAGGACCAGAAGCCGCGCTTGCGGGGGTCGCCGAATTCGCTCGAGAGCAGCACGGCGCCGCCCCATTCGCCGCCAACACCGATTCCCTGCGCCAGGCGCAGGAGCACCAGGATGGTGGGAGCGGCCAGGCCGATGGCGGCGTAGCCGGGCAGCACGCCGATCAGCACGGTTGCGATGCCGATGAGCAGCAGGGTGGTCACGAGGACGTTCTTGCGGCCGATCTTGTCACCGAGCCGCCCGAAGATCACGCCACCGATGGGACGGGCGAGGTAGCCCACGGCAAAGGTCGAGAAGGACAGCAGCAGCCCGACGAATTCGTCGTTGCCCGGGAAGAAGACTTTGGGGAACACCAGGGCCGAGGCCACGGAGTAGATCGCGAAGTCGTAGTACTCCAGCGAGGTGCCGGTGAGGCTCGCGACGTAGGCCTTGAGGGCGCCGGGCGGGAGCTTCCTCTTGCCGGCGGCCGGGGTGGCCTGATGCGGTGCTGCAGTCATGGTTTCCTCCAGGTGTGCGGGGTGCTGCCTGTTGCTTGGGTTTAAGTGCGGGTGGTCCCGGCGGAACCGGGGTGTGAAGCGGTGAAGCTGCGGCCTAGACGAAGGCGGCGGTGGTGATGTCCGCGGCGTTGAGCGCTTCGCGGACGGCAGCGGCCATGGCGACGGCCCCCGGGGAGTCACCGTGCACGCAGATGCTTTCGGCGCGGATTTTCAGGATGGAGCCGTCGATGGTGCGGATGGCGGAATCGGTGGCCATCCGGAGGACATGCTCAGTGACGAGAGCGGGGTCCTCCAGCACGGCTCCGGGGAGCGTGCGGGACACGAGGGTGCCGTCCGGGTTGTAGGCCCGGTCCGCGAAGGCTTCGGTCACCGCGCGGAGGCCGGCGGCCTCGGCCAGGCGCAGCACTTCCGAGCCCGGCAGGCCCAGGATGGGCAGGTTCGGGTCAACGGATTTCACGGCGTCGACAACGGCCTTCGCTTGGGCGGTGTGCGAGACGATCGCGTTGTAGAGGCCGCCGTGCGGCTTGACGTACTTAACCGTGCCGCCCTCGACGGCGGCCAGCGCCTGCAGGGCACCGATCTGGTAGACGACGTCGTCGGCCAGTTCGATCGGGTCGATGTCCAGGAAGCGGCGGCCGAAGCCGGCGAGATCGCGGTAGCCGACGTGGGCGCCGATCACGACGCCGGCGCCAATCGCCTCGCGGCAGGTCCGGCGGATGACGCTCGGGTCGCCCGCATGGAATCCGCACGCCACGTTGGCGCTGGAGACCGAGCGGAACATCGCCGAGTCGTCGCCCAGGGTCCAGCGGCCGAAGGACTCGCCGACGTCGCTGTTCAGGTCAATGGTTGCCATTTGTGATCCTCGTCTCATGATAGCCCCCTACTAGGATGCATCAAT
Organism: Arthrobacter sp. P4_F11; assembly: GCF_056401395.1. NCBI lineage: Bacteria > Bacillati > Actinomycetota > Actinomycetes > Micrococcales > Micrococcaceae > Arthrobacter > Arthrobacter sp. P4_F11. The sequence goes on along the minus strand of NZ_JBFUJK010000009.1, from coordinate 122,588 downwards.
TTCACGGATTGTTCAACAATCCGACGATTCAACATTGGGACAATCGTGTAGATTCGGCACTATGACCACTCCCGATGCAGCTGCCGGCTCCGCCCTCGGCGCAGCTGCGGCGCGGCTGCGCGTGGCCGTCCCCTCCGTGGCGGACCGGGTGGCGGCCGAGCTGCGCCTGCAACTGGCGGAGGGCCTGCTCCTGCCGGGAGCCCGGCTCACGGAGTCGACCATCGCCGAAGACCTGGGCGTCTCCCGCAACACGGTCCGCGAGGCCTTCGCCGAACTGGCGGCCGAGCGCCTGGTGGTCCGGCACCCCAACCGCGGCGTCTTCGTGGCCAGACTCGAGGCCGGCGACATCCACGACGTCTACACCGTGCGCCGCGCCATTGAAGTCAGTGCGATCCGCGGCGGCGGGAGCCCGGAGCGCGTGGCCGCGGTCCGCGCTGCCGTTGAAGAGGGCAAGGCCGCCGCCGCCGCCAATGACGAGGAGGGCCTGGGCAGCGCCAACCAGCATTTCCATGGCGCGATCGTGGCCCTGGCAGGCAGCCGGCGGCTGGACACGATCATGTCCCAGGTGCTGGCCGAGATGCGGCTGTTCTTCCACAAGGCCACCGTGGACGCGCACTTCTACCGGGGCTACCTGCCGGACAACGAGGAAATCTGCACCGCCCTGGAAGCCGGAGACCTGGACCAAGCCGGCGCGCTGCTGCTGGCCTATTTGAACCGGTCCGAGGAGCGCCAGGCCGCCGTCCACGGCGAGTGAACGATTCCATGGAATCGATTCCATGATTTGGTTTGAGCGCGAGAGGCGGCAGCAGTGACGGGACCATCCATCACCATCAAGGACGTGGCGGCACTGGCCGGCGCCTCCCCCGCCACGGCGTCCAGGGTGCTCTCCGGAAACCCGGCAACCTCCGCCGAGTCCCGCCAGAGGGTGGCCGCCGCCGTCACCCAGCTGGACTTCCACCCCAACGCCCAGGCGCGCGCGCTCCGTTCCACCGGGACCAACGTCATCGTGACGGCAGCGCCCCTAAATTCCGCCCCTATGTATTGCGGCTTGGGGCACCGTCCCGCACCACCGAAGGAGCAGGTCCAATGAGCACGGTTTTTGTGGTCGGAAGCCTCAATATCGACCAGAACATCCGCGTCAGCACCCTGCCCCGGGCAGGCGAAACCGTCCGGGGCTCGGACGCAACGTACAGCCCCGGGGGCAAGGGCGGCAACCAGGCCGTCGCGGCCGCCCGGGCCGGCGCCGCAGTGACGTCCTCAACGCCGCCCCGGCCCCCCGGCAGATCGAGGCGCTGCTCGACGACGTCGACCTCCTGGTGGTGAACGAACAGGAAATCCAGGTTCTCGCCGGCCTCACCGGCCTGGCCGGAATCCAAGGAAACCACCGGGACCTGGTCACGTCGCTCCCGCCCGTCCTGGGCCCCGCCATCGTGTGCACCGCCGGCGCGGAAGGATCCTTCACCGTCGTTGACGGCAGTCCCGTGCACGTGCCTGCGACGAAAGTGGACGCCAGGGACACCACCGGAGCCGGCGACACGTTCGTGGGCTACCTCGCCGCATCCCTCGCCGGCAGCGACCGCGAGCTGCCTGCGGCAATGCTCCACGCCACCCGGGCCTCCGCTGTCGCCGTGACGCGCCCCGGCGCTATGGAATCGATTCCATGGCGCGATGAAGTACCGGCATAGCTGCCAAACCCCGCACCACCCCGCCTGAACGTCCCGCACTCAGTCCCGCACGAAGGAGACCCATGAAAATCGCACTCGGCAACGACCACGCCGGCTGAACACCCGCGAAACCTGGGGGCCAAGGAAAAGGCTGAAGTCGACGCCATCATCGCCGGCGAACCGGCCGCCGCCGCGGAGGACCAGACGGCGCCATCGGCGGCCCGGTAGCGGCCCAGCAAAGACCCGCAATAAACGTCCGACCGGGGCCGGCCTCTTGGAGGCCGGCCCCGGTCGCAGCAGCCTGGAGTATTCCGTGCTACTTTCCGGCCGCTACCGGGACCGGATGCTCTGCCGCCGGCTTCCCGGCGTCGACATCAGCCGCGGGCGGGGTTTTCAGCTTGAGACGCTCGATGATCGAGATCCCACCGCCCTTGCCGCTGCGGTTCTTATTGAAGATGTCGAAGCCGACGGCGAGGAGCAGCACCAGGCCCTTGATGAGCTGCTGGTAGTCGGTGCCGAGGCCCAGGATCGACATGCCGTTGTTGAGGACACCCATGATGAGACCGCCGATCATGGCCCCTGCCACGGTTCCGATGCCGCCTGTGACTGCGGCGCCGCCGATGAACGCCGCTGCGATGGCGTCCAGTTCGAAGCCCGTGCCGCCGGCCGGCTGGGCGGAGTTGAGCCGGGCGGTGAACACGAGGCCGGCCAGTGCGGCAAGGACGCCCATGTTCACGAACAGCCGGAAGGTGACCACCTTGGTTTTGATGCCGGACAGCTCAGCCGCGTGCAGGTTGCCGCCGAGTGCGTAGGTGTGCCGGCCGAAGACGCTGTTGTTCATCAGGGCCGTGTAGACGATCACCAGGACCGCCAGCACGATCAGGACGATCGGGGTGCCCCGGTAGCTGGCGAGCAGGAAGGTGATGGTCAGCATGAGCAGGGCAATGAACGCGGTCTTGGTGGCGAACCAGGCCATCGGTTCGTTCTCGAGTTCGAACTTCTTGCGGATCCGGCGTTCCTTGACCGCCTGGATCACCAGCGCCAGGGTGGCGCCGACGCCAAGGATGACCGTCAGCCACTCCAGCACCGACGTGCCGCCGGAAATGTCCGGCAGGAAGCCGCCGCCCAGCGCCCGCAGTTCGCCGGGGAACGGCGTGATCTGCTGGTTTTTGAGAACGATCAGTGTCAGGCCGCGGAAAATCAGCATCCCGGCGAGGGTGACGATGAAGGCGGGAATGCCGACGTACGCGATCCAGTAGCCCTGCCAGGCACCCACCAGCGCGCCGATCAGCAGGCAGGCCGGAATAGCAAGCCACCACTCCCAGCCCCAGTGCACGATCATGACACCGGCACAGGCGCCGATGAAGCCGGCGACCGAACCGACGGACAGGTCGATGTGGCCGGCGATGATCACCATCACCATGCCGATGGCCAGGATCAGGATATAGCTGTTCTGGACCACCAGGTTGGTGACGTTCTGCGGCTCCAGCAGGATCCCGTCCGTCAGGATCTGGAACAGCAGGACGATCAGGATCAGGGCGACAAAGATGCCAACCTGGCGGAGGCGGCTTGTCAGGAAGCCCAGGGATTCTCGGAGGGCGGACATGTTCGCTATTCCTTCTCTTTGGTCATGTAGTGCATGAGGGTTTCCTGTGATGCTTCGGCGATCGGGACCTCGCCGGTGATGTGCCCGGCAGACAGGGTGTAGATCCTGTCGCAGATGCCCAGCAGTTCGGGAAGTTCGGAGGAGATCACAATGACCGCCTTTCCTTCCGCGGCCAGCTTCGCGATGATCGTGTAGATCTCAAACTTCGCGCCGACGTCGATGCCGCGGGTGGGTTCGTCGAGGATCAGCACGTCCGGATCGGAGTACATCCACTTGCTCAGCACCACTTTCTGCTGGTTGCCGCCCGACAACTTGCCCGTGACGGCGGCAACCGAGGGGGCCTTGATATTCATGCTCTTCCGGTAGTCGTTGGCCACCACGGTTTCCTGGTTCTTGTCCACCCAGCCGCCCTTGACCAGCTTGCGCAGCGCCGCCATGGATACGTTCCGCTTGATGTCCTCGATGAGGTTCAAACCGTAGAGCTTGCGGTCCTCAGTGGCGTAGGCGATGCCGTGCTTGATGGCGTCGGAGACGGTGGAAGTGTTGATTTCCGTGCCGTGTTTGAACACCTTCCCCGAGGTGGCGGTGCCGTAGCTCCGTCCAAAGACGCTCATGGCCAGCTCCGTCCTGCCGGCACCCATCAGTCCCGCCAGCCCCACCACTTCCCCCTTGCGGACGTTGAGGCTGGCGTTGTTGACCACCACCCGGCTGTAGTCCTGCGGGTGCCGGACGGACCAGTCCTCGATCCGCAGGACTTCCTCGCCAATCTGTGGTTCCCGGTCCGGATACAGGCTTTCCAGGTCCCGGCCCACCATTCCGCGGATAATGCGTTCCTGGGTGATCTCGCCGTCGCCCAGGCGGAGCGTCTCGATCGTCTTGCCGTCGCGGATGATGGTGACGGCGTCCGCAACCTTGCGGATTTCGTTGAGCTTGTGGCTGATGATGATGCTGGTGACACCCTGGCCCTTCAGGTGCAGGATCAAGTCCAGCAGGTGGCTCGAGTCCTCGTCGTTGAGGGCCGCCGTCGGTTCATCGAGGATAAGGAGCTTGACCTCCTTCGAGAGCGCCTTGGCGATTTCCACGAGCTGCTGCTTGCCCACGCTGATGTGCTGGACGGGGGTGACCGGGTTTTCGCTCAGGCCCACCCGGGCCAGGAGTTTCGCGGCCTCCAGGTTGGTCTTGCGCCAGTTCACCCAGCCGCGCTTGGCCTGTTCATTGCCGAGGTAGATGTTCTCGGCGATGGACAGGTAAGGGCTCAGTGCCAGCTCCTGGTGGATGATCACGATTCCGCGCTTCTCGCTGTCGCTGATGCTGGAGAAGTTGCAGGGTTCGTTTTCGAAGAGGATGTCGCCGTCGAAGGAGCTGTGCGGGTAGACGCCGGACAGGACCTTCATCAGGGTGGATTTCCCGGCGCCGTTTTCACCGCAGATGGCGTGGACTTCGCCGCGGTTCACCTGCAGGGTGACGTCCTGGAGGGCCTTCACGCCCGGGAAGGTCTTGGTGATTCCTCGCATTTGAAGAATGGGTGTGTTCATCGCCAATTCTCACTGACTGGTAGTACCTGAGACGTCCTGCGGCTGCAGGGGTCTACGGGAAGGGTGGCGGCCCGGACTCGACGGCGGCCCGCCACCCTTCGACGTGGCTACTTGACGTCGGCCGCCGTGTAGTAACCGGAGTCGATGAGCTCCTTCTTGTAGTTCTCATTCGTGATGATGACGGACTTGAGCAGGTACGCAGGGACGACCTTGACCTTGTTGTTGTAGGTCTTCGTGTCGTTGACCTCGGGTTCCTGACCCTTCAGGAGGCCGTCGACCATCTTCACAGCCTGGGCTCCCAGCTGGCGGGTGTCCTTGAAGATCGTGGAGTACTGTTCGCCGGCGGTGATGGACTTCACCGAACCCTTTTCGGCGTCCTGGCCGGTGACGATCGGCAGGCTTCCCTTGGCGTAGCCGCCGGTGCTCGTCAGGGCCGAGATGATGCCGATGGAGAGGCCGTCATACGGGGAGAGGACGCCATTGAGCTTGGTGCCGGAACTGTAGGCGGCCGTGAGGATGTCCTCCATGCGCTTCTGGGCCACGGGGGCCTGCCAGCGCAGGATGGCAGCCTGCTCAAACTTGGTCTGGCCGCTGGGCACCTTCAGGGTTCCGGCGTCCAGGTACGGCTTGAGGGTGTCCATGGCGCCGGTCCAGAAGAAGTTGGCGTTGTTGTCATCCGGGCTGCCGGCGAAGAGCTCCACATTGAACGGGCCCTTGCCTTCGACCTTTTTGCCGCTGGCGTCAACAAGGCCCAGGCCGGTCAGCAACGACGTGGCCTGCTGGACGCCCACCGTGTAGTTGTCGAAGGTGGTGTAGAAGTCGACGTTCGGCGTGCCGTTGATGAGCCGGTCGTACGCGATGACCTTGACGTTCTGTTCCTTCGCCTTGGCGAGGACATCGGTCAGCGTGGTGCCGTCGATGGCTGCGACGATGAGGGCTTTGGCACCCTTGGTGAGCATGTTCTCGATCTGGGACACCTGGGTGGGGATGTCATCATTGGCGTACTGCAGGTCGGCTTTGTAGCCGAGCTTCGTCAAGGATTCCGAGACGTTCTTGCCGTCGGCGATCCACCGCTCCGAGGTCTGCGTCGGCATCGAGATCCCGACGAGGGAACCGGCGGCGTCGGCGCTGGCGGCCGGGGCGGCCGTGCCGGGCCGGCTGCCGCAGCCTGTGGCCCCTACGGTCACAGCGAGGACAACCGCGACGGCGCCCAGGAGTTTCCTGATCTTCACAATTTTCTCCTTCCGCGGACCATAGTCCGCGAAGTTGCTCCTGATCGCAGTCCTGCACGTCATCGTGCCCCTGCGGGGCGGTAACAGCGGGAGGATTGCGGAGGTCTGAATGGAACGGGGGTTCAGCCGTCAAGGGAACTGCGGCTGATTGTTATCGCTAACAATATGGTCAAAGATAGCTTCTTGAAACATGTGAGTCAACGCACATTCGGCGCCAATCTCCTTCGGACCGCCACCGGACCCTCACGCGGCGAAGATGCGCCAGGCCGCGCGGTGCGAGTCTCCGGGTTCGAGCCGCACGAGGTCCGTGCCGGTGTTGAAGGCATCCGGCGGGCACGTCATGGGTTCCACGGCGAGTCCGAGCCGGCTGGGCAGCGGCGGTTCAGCATCCCCGGTGTAGAGCTGCAGCCAGGTGCAGCTGCGGTCCCAGGCCATGCCGACGCCGGTCCCGGCCGGGTCCCGGACCACGAGGTGTGCCTGCCCGTCGCCGTCGAACACCATGTCGGTGAAGGCATGGTCTATCTTGGTGGATCCGATGACGCGGGCCGCGCGGAAGTCATATCCGTGTCCTTCAACGGATCGGGTGGCGATCGGCAGCAGCCGGTCCGGCGTGACCTCGAGGAACGTCCGTGCCGGCACCTCGAGGCGCCATTGGTCCAGCGGCGCCGGCCCGGCCAGCAGATACGGGTGGGGACAGACCCCGTAGGGCGCGGACCGCTGCCCCACATTGGCTGCTGTGACGTCAGTGTGCAGGCCCCCGCTGGCCAGCCGGTAGCTGGCGGTGATCGACAACGCGAAGGGGTAGCCCGGCACCGGCCCGATGGCGCAGGAGAACTCCACGGCGGAATCCGTCCGGGACTCCAGCCTCCACTCCAGCTCCGGGGTGAAGCCGTGCAGGGCGCATTGCCGGTCGGGTTCGTTGACCGGGAGCTCGTAGTCCGCACCGCCAAAGGTGTACGTCCCGTCGGGAATCCGGTTCGGCCAGGGTGCCACGATGACGCCGCGGAAGTCCGGGTTGGGCCCGCCGGCCGGGAACGGGACGATCAGGTCCCGCCCGCGGAACTGCAGCGTCCGCACCGCTGCACCGCGGGCGGCGACGACGGCGGTGTACTCCCCGTGCCGGAGCCCGTATTCGTCCCCGGTCACAGACCGCCGGCCAGCTTGTAGTAGGCGGCGTTCCAGGCGAGTTCCTTCTTGAAGCCCCTGATGGTGGTGCCGTCGTCAATGGTCAACAGCTCGGTTTGGGCGATCTCGGCGAAGTCCTCGAAGACGTCCATGCCGACGGCGGTGGAAAGCACAGTGTGGTGGGCGGCTCCGGCGGTCAGCCAGGCAGCAGCGGAAGTGGCGAAGTCCGGCTTGGGCGACCAGAGGGCACGGGCCACCGGCAGGTTGGGCAGCGGCTGTTCAAGGTCCACGACGTCGACGGCGTTGGCCACGAGGCGGAAGCGGTCGCGCATGTCGGACAGCGCCACCACGACGCCGGGGCCGGCATCGGTGTCGAAGACCATGCGGACGGGATCTTCCTTGCCGCCGATGCCCAGCGGGTGGATTTCCACGCGCGGCTTGGCGGCGGTCAGGGACGGGCAGACCTCCAGCATGTGCGCGCCCAGGATTTTCTCCTGGCCCGGGACGAGGTGGTAGGTGTAGTCCTCCATGAGCGAGGCGCCGCCGGGGAGCCCGGCGCCCATGACTTTGGCTGCCCGGACCAGGATGGCAGTCTTCCAGTCACCCTCGGCGCCGAAGCCGTAACCGTCGGCCATGAGGCGCTGGACGGCCATGCCCGGCAGCTGGCGCAGTGCGCCGAGGTCTTCGAAGGACGTGGTGAAGGCGGCCGAGCCGTTGGCCTCCAGGAAGCTGCGGAGCCCAAGCTCGATCCGGGCGCTGTAGCGCAGCGACTCGTGGCGCGGGCCGCCGGTGCGGAGTTCGGGGGCCACGTCGTAGAGCCGCTCGTATTCGGCGACGAGGGAGTCGACGTCGGACTCTGCCGCGCCGTGCACGGCGTCGGCGAGTTCATTGACGGACCAAGTGTTGACCGAGACGCCGAAGCGCAACTCTGCCTCGGTTTTGTCCCCTTCGGTGACGGCGACATTGCGCATGTTGTCGCCGAAACGGGTCAGCTTGAGGGTCCGGACGGCCGCCCAACCCGCCGAGGCGCGCTGCCAGGATCCGACCTGGCGGGACACCTCGGGGTTGGACACGTGGCCGACGACGGTTTTGCGCGGGATGCCGAGGCGGGACTGGATGTAGCCGAACTCGCGGTCGCCGTGCGCGGCCTGGTTCAGGTTCATGAAGTCGAAGTCGATGTCCGCCCACGGCAGTTCGACGTTGGCCTGGGTGTGCAAGTGCAGGAGCGGCTTCCGGAGCAGGTCCAGGCCCTGGATCCACATCTTGGCCGGGGAGAAGGTGTGCATCCACGCGGTCACGCCGATCACGGCGTCGTCCGAGTTGGCATCCAGGGCGGTGCGGCGGATGGCGTCCGAGTCCGTGAGCACGGGCTTCCAGACGATTTTCACCGGGACGTCGGCGGAGGCGTTCAGCGCGTCAGCGATGTCTTGGGACTGGGCGGCGACCTGCTTGAGGACGTCCTCGCCATAGAGGTGCTGGCTGCCGGTAAGGAACCAGACCTCGTACTGCTCAAGGGACGTGTTGTTGGCGTTGGACATGTTTTCTCCTGCGGATGGTTTGGGGGCGACGCGGCTTCGGGGCCTGGTTGTGGGCCTAGCGGCCGTAGACGTTCTGGTAGCGGGCGTAAAGCGAGTCGATCTGGGCCGGGTCGATCGGCAGCGGTTCACCGAGTTGCCGGGAAATATGGACGGTCCGTGCCACTTCCTCGCACATGACGGCGGCTTTGACCGCCGAGCGGGCATCCTTGCCCACGGTGAAGGGCCCGTGGTTCTGCATCAGCACGGCCGGCGAGCTGGACTGGGCCAGGGTGTCCACGATGCCGCGGCCGATCGAGTCGTCCCCGATCAGCGCGAACGGGCCCACCGGGATCGTCCCGCCGAACTCGTCACCCATCATGGTCAGCACGCAGGGGATCTCCTCTCCGCGCGCGGCCCAGGCCGTGGCGTAGGTCGAATGCGTGTGCACCACGCCGCCGACCTCCGGCATGTGCCGGTAAACGTAGGCGTGCGCCGCGGTGTCCGAGGACGGTGACAGCGCGGGGTTGCTCCACTCGCCCTCCGCGGGCGTGCCGTAGAGGTCCGTGACAACCATGCTCCCGGGCGTGAGGTCCGCGTAGGAGACTCCGGACGGCTTGATGACCATCAGGTCATGGCCGGGGACGCGGGCGGAGACGTTGCCGGCCGTCCACACCACCAGTTCGTAGCGCGTGAGTTCGGCGTGCAGTTCGCAGACCTCGCGGCGGACCTCCGCGATGCTTTCCAGCAGGTTGCTCATGCGGACACTTCCTCTGCGACCGGGTCGGCGGGGACGGCGGGGACGGCGTTCTGCTGCGGAGCGCCCGTAGCGGCGGCAAACGAGGGCCTGGCCGCACGCTGGATCGCCTTGAGGCGGTGCATCACGCTGTTGCTGCCGCGGCCGAAATAGTCGTGCAGCGTCCGGTACTCCTGGAAGAGTTTTTCGTAGGCGGCAACATTTTCCGGAATGGGAATATAGATGCTGCCGGGCTCCGATCCCATGGCAACCGCAGCGGCACGGATATCCGCGTATTCACCTGCGGCCACGGCGGCGTGGATGGCCGACCCCAGGGCGGGCCCCTGGGTTGAGCCGATGGTGGAGAGCGGCAAGCCGGTGATATCCGCGTAGATCTGCATGAGCAGCTTGTTCTTCAGCAGGCCGCCGGCCACGATGAATTCCCTGACCGGCACTCCCGAGTCGCGGAAGGCGTCCACGATGGTGCGCGTGCCGAAGGCCGTGGCTTCCAGCAAGGCCCGGTAGGTGTCTTCGGGCCTGGTGGCGAGGGTCTGGCCCACCACTACGCCGGAGAGTTCGTGGTCCACCAGCACGGAACGGTTGCCGGAGTGCCAGTCCAGGGCAATGAGGCCGTGTTCGCCGATGGCTTGGCGGGAGGCCAGTTCCGTGAGGTATTCGTGGATGCCCAGGCCTGCCGCTTCCGCTGCCTGGTGGTACTCGGGCGGGACGCCGTTGTTCGTGAACCAGCCGAAGATGTCCCCCACTCCGCTTTGGCCAGCTTCGTAGCCCCAAAGCCCGTCGACGATTCCGGCGTCCACCACGCCGCACATGCCCGGGACTTCCCGCAGTTCGGCACCGTTCATAACGTGGCAGGTGGAGGTTCCCATGATGGCCACCAGCTGCCCGGGCTCAACTGCCTTCGCTGCGGGCGCCGTGACGTGGGCGTCCACGTTGCCCACTGCGACGGCGATGCCTTCCGGCAGTCCGGTCCAGGCGGCGGCCTCGGCCGTCAGATAGCCGGCTGCATCGCCGAGCCGGCCGATGGTGTGCGCCAGCTTGGCGCTGACGAAATCCTTGAAGTCCGGGTTCAGGGCGGACAGGAATTCCTTGGATGGGTAGCGGCCGTCCTGGTAGATCCCTTTGTAGCCGGCCGTGCAGGCGTTGCGGACGTAGTTACCGCACAGCTGCCAGACGATCCAGTCAGCCGCTTCCACCCAGCGGTCCATCGCGGCGTAGCTTTCCGGGTCCTCCTCCAGCAACTGCAGACCCTTGGCGAACTCCCATTCGGAGGAGATGAGTCCGCCGTAGCGCGGCAGCCAGTTTTCGCCGAGTTCCGCAGCCAGGGCGTTGATGCGGTCCGCCTGCGGCTGGGCGGCATGGTGGCGCCACAGCTTCACGTAGGCGTGCGGGCGGTTGGCGAATCCGGGAAGCTCGTTCAGCGGTGTGCCGTCGCCCTTGACGGGTACCATGGTGCAGGCCGTGAAGTCGGTGGCGATGCCCACCACGGCGGCCGGGTCGATCCCGGCGTCGGCGACGGCCGCGGGCACAGCCCGGCGGAGCACGTCGCGGTAGTCGTTGGGCACCTGCAGGGCCCATTCGCCCGGAAGCCGGATGCCGGCGACGCCAGCCGTGTCTTTCGGAAGCTCGCCGGTGACCACGGCATGCGGGTATTCAAAGACCCCGCTGCCCAGTTCCTTGCCGTCCCGGACCCGGACGACGACGGCCCGCCCGGAAAGCGTGCCGTAGTCCACGCCGATGACAAAGTTTTCGGTTCCGTCCACTGAGAAGTCCATCAAATCCTCCAATAGGTTCCGCAACATTGCGAACCCCCCTATTGTTAGCGCTAACAAACATGCTGTCAAGAAGCCTGGCACGTATTGCCGGAACGGAGGGCTTCGGCCCTTAGGAGAGACGGGGACGGGGTGCGGTGCTGGCGCGCACCACGAGCGCAGGTTTGACCACCAGGGCACCGCTGGCGGCATCGCCCTCGACCTGGGCGCGTATCAGGTCCATGCAGCGCTTTCCGAGTTCCTCGAAGTCCTGTCGCACGGTGGTCAGCGGCGGCATGAAGTAGGCGGATTCGGGCTGGTCGTCAAAGCCAACCACGGAGACGTCTTCCGGAACCCGGATGCCCTTCTCGCCAAACGCCCGCAGCAGCCCGAGCGCCATCTGGTCGTTGCTGACGAACACTGCGGTGGCGCTGCGCTGTTCTGCCAGCTGCTGCCCGATCCGGTACCCGCTGTCCGCACTCCAGTCCCCCTCGACCAGAAGCTCGTCGGAGAGGCCGGCTTCCGCCAACTCCTCGCGCCACCCGTCAACCCGGGCTTTGCCGTCCACCCAGTCGAGCGGTCCGGAGACATGGCCGATCCGCTCGTGGCCAAGGCTGATCAGATGGGCGACGGCCAGCCGCGCGCCGAGCTTCTGGTCGACCATCGCGCCGCTCAACCGCCCTGCTCCGGCTCCGCCGACGACGATCACCGGGAGATCCAGGTTCAGGTCCTCGAGCACCTGAAGTGTCCCGTCGTGCGGCACGATCACAATCAATCCGTCCGCGCCCTGGTCCGTCAGGTGCCGCACCGCATCGCAAATGGCCTTCGCCGCGGCCCCCTTGATCGCGGCAATGCTCACGAAATACCCTGCTTCCCTGGCGGCTTGCTGGACCCCCAGCAGGGTATTCGCCGGGCCGTATTGCCCGAGCTCGGAGGCGAGGACACCGATGGTCTGGGTGCGCCGGGTCACCAGGCTCCGGGCGGCCGTGTTGCGCCGGTAGCCGAGTTCGGCAATCGCCGCCTCGACCCGGGACTTTGTTCCCGTGCTGACATTCGGGTGGTTGTTGATCACGCGTGAGACGGTCTGGTGGGAAACCTTGGCCAGCGCTGCGACGTCTTCGAGCCGCGGCTGCCGCCGGTCATTGTTGTTCCCCATGCGAGGCCCCTTTCGCTCCGATGCCGTCCACCGGCTTGAATCAAATTGTGAAATCAAACGATAGGAGAGCACTGGGCGCCCGTTGGTCGCCCGTCCCCCGGCTCCTGTTAGCGCTAACGATAGTCCATTTGGACCCTGGTGTGACGCCCGCAGGGAACGACGCCGGGAACCGCAACGACGTGCGCGGCGGGGAGCTTACGTGGCCGGCTCGGCCGCTACCGGCGCGGCGGGCCCGGGCTCGGCCGCTACCGGCAGGGCGGGTACCGGGGCACAGCCGCAGGACGCGCGCAGGACCAGGTCCACGGGGAAGATCCTGTTCCGGGTGGGAGACACGCCGTCAAAGCCAATAAGCGCTTCGACGGCGGCCTCGGCCATGGCCTGGACGGGCTGCGCGACCGTGCTCAACGGCGGCCAGCTGAACTCCGCCTCAGCCGAGCCGTCGAAGGAGAAGACCGCCAGGTCCTCGGGGACCCGAAGCCCGGCCTCGGACACGGCGCGCAGCAGGCCGACGGCCTGCAGGTCGGAACTGACGAACACGGCGGTGGGTCGGTCCGCGGCCGCAAGCAGCCGCTGCCCGGCCCGGTAGCCGCCCTGCCGGTCGAAGTCACAGCGCAGGATGGGTCCTTCCGGGAGGCCGGCCTCCGCGAGCCCCTGCTGCCACCCGACCTCGCGGGCATCGAGATCATTGCCGGCGTTCATGCCCATGACCAGTGCGATGTTGCGGTGGCCGTGGCCCACCAGGTGCTCGACGGCACGCCGGGAGCCTTCCAGCAGCTCCACGCCGACCGAGTTGAAGCCCGGCACCTCGGTGCTGTGGTTGAGCAGCACGGCGGGGATCTCCGAATGCTCCAGCTCGGTCAGGTCGGGTTCGAACAGCACGCTGGAGAGGAAGACCCCGTCAACGCGGCGGCTCGCGAGGTTCCTGACCTGGCGGCGCTCATTGGCCGCCGATCCGCCCGAGTTCGCCAGCAGCAGGGCATAGCCGCGCGCCGCCGCGGCTTCCTCCACGGCACGGGCCAAAGTGGCGAAGAAGGGGTTGGTGGTGTCCGGGACCACCATGCCGAGCATCTCGCTGGAGCCAAGTTTCAGTGCCCTCGCCGCGGCGTTGGGACGGTACCCCAGGGCGCTGATGGCCTCGCGGACTTTCGCAGCAGTCACCGGGGAGACCCGCTTGGGGCCGCCGTTCACCACATAGCTGACGACGGCGGTGCTGACGCCCGCCAGCCTGGCCACGTCTTTTCGGGTGATCGTGGGCCTGGCGGAGGCGGGCGAGTGTGGCACAGTGACCATGCTACCGCCGGAGTTCCCCGGCAAAGCCTTCCTCATTGATTCCCTGCGCAGGCAGCCGGACGGGGGCGTCGCCGTGGTCCGGCACGGGCAACCGCTCCCCGCCGCGGAGGGCGGACTCGTGCGCCACGATCCCCGGCAGCGTGTAGCGGGCGGCTTCCCAGGCGTTGACGGGCGGGAGCGTTCCCGTGTCGACGGCCGTGGCGAAGTCGTCCACCAGGAAGTGGTGGCTGCCCTCGTGCCCGTTGTGAAGTCCGCGGAACTCGGCCGGAAGCCGGCCGGCGTCGTGCACGGCGGCCAGCCCGGAGCTGAAGGCGTCGCGCAGGGCCGGTGCGACGCCGGCCAGCGCCGGATCGTCCGCGGCGAGCGTGGCCCGGGTGGCCAGTTCGTCGCTGACATCGGTCACGGACTCCTTGTCCTGCCACACACTGACCAGGGCCAGCTGCTCGAAGCTGGCTTCGGTGCCGAAGAAACGGAAGCGGCTTTCGCGCAGGTGGGAGGGGTAGCCGACGCGGCGCATCTCATTGATGCGCATGGACCCGCCGGTTGAAAGCTCGAACAGCGCGGTGGCATTGGAGAAGTCGTTGCCGAACATGCTGACGTCCTTGTCGAACACACCGTCCCCGCGCTCGTCGGGGACGCCAATGCAGCTGACGCTGACGGCATGGCCGCCGATCGCGCCCAGCACCCCGCCGGTGGAGTGGGTCGGGTACAGCATGGGCGGGTAGCTGGCGGTGCTCTTCCAGTCCTCCCCGCCGCTGTACTGGTAGGCCTCGTAGAAGCCGAGATCCATGTCGTGGACATAGTCGCCCTCGGCGTAGAAGATGCGGCCAAAGGCGCCTTCAGCCTTGCGCTTGCGGGCATAGACGGTGGCGGGGTTGTAGTAGCTTGTCTCGCCCATCATGTAGGTCAGGCCCGTCTCCCGGACGGCCTCGATGATCCGGGCGATCTCGTCCTCGCTGATGGCCATCGGCACTGCCGAATACACATGCTTGCCCGCCCGGAGCGCCTGCAGCACCAGCGGGCCGTGCGTCCAGCGCTGGGTGAAGATCGCCACAGCGTCGAGGCCGCCGTCGAGCATGGCCTCAAAGCTGGGATAGGTCCCCGCCAGGCCGAGCCGCTTCCGGAGGGCCTCGGCCCGTTCCGGCAGGACGTCGGTGACATGGACTTCTGAAATCGCGGGATGGGCGTCGAAGAGTTTGGCGAAGGCGCCTGCGAACTGTCCGGCGCCGACGATGCCTAGTGAGAAAGTCATGCACGCAAGTTTCACACCAGTTTCTACTCGAGTCAATAGCAGACGATGAGCAGAAAGATTCCTCCCGGAAACATAAAAGAAACGCTTGCGCATAAGAAAGTTACTCGTGTAGATTCAAGCCTCAGTTGTAATCCACGTCACAGCATCCACGTAACTGCGGAGGAACCACCAATGACCACCACAACTGCCCGCGGAGCCGTTCCGGCCCGCAAGGCGCCCGGCACGGGAACGGGCAATGCTGCCCCCCGCGGCCGGCGCCGAACCCGCAGCGACCTGAGGGTCGCCCTTCTCTTCATCGCCCCGGCCTTGCTCGGCTTCGTTGCCTTCTACCTGGTGCCGAGCATCCGCGGCGTCTACCTCAGCTTCACCGAGTACAGCGTTTTGGGCGATCCCACCTGGATCGGCACCAAAAACTACACCGCGATCTTCGCGGACGATCTCTTCTGGAACGCCATGGCCGTGACGGTCCAGTACGTGGCACTGAACATCGGCTTCCAGACCGCCATCGCGCTCGGACTTGCCCTGCTGATGCACAACGTCGCCAAGTCCACGCTTATCCGCGGCGCCCTGCTGCTGCCCTTCCTGGTGGCGAACGTGATCGTCGCGCTGCTCTGGTTCTGGATGCTCGACTACCAGCTGGGCATCGTCAACGAGGTCATCAACTGGCTGGGCCTGCCGCGCATCGCCTTCTTCGGCAGCGAGCAATGGGCCATCCCCACCATCGCCGGCGTCAATGTCTGGCGGCACATGGGCTACACCGCCCTGCTGATCTTTGCCGGCCTGCAGTCCATCCCCAACCACGTGTACGAAGTCGCCTCGCTCGACGGCGCCTCCCCGACCCGGACCTTCTGGAGCATCACGATGCCGCTCCTGCGCCCGGTGCTGGTGTTGGTCCTGGTGGTCACCGTCATCGGCTCCTTCCAGGTCTTCGACACCGTGGCAGTGACCACGGGCGGCGGCCCGATCAATGCCTCCCGCGTCATCCAGATGTACATCTACCAGAAGGCCTTCGGTGAATCCGACTTCGGCTACGCCTCGGCCCTGTCCGTCATTCTCTTCGTCATTCTCGCTCTTGTGGCCTTCGTCCAGATGAAGTTCCTCAAGGGCAACGAATCGGATCTGGACTAAGGAACCCCAGCCATGACTACCCTCGCCCCTTCCCGCAAGAAGCCCGCCACCACCGCTCCCGCTCCCAGGAAGCCGGTCAACTGGCGCCGCGTCGGCGCCTGGACCCTCGTCGCCATTGCCGTCGCCGTGACGATCGCGCCATTCCTCTGGATGCTCCGCACCGCACTGTCCAGCAACGCCTCCCTGGCCTCGAACGCCAGCAACCTCCTGCCGGCCGATTTCAGCCTCGGCGCCTTCAAGCGGGTCCTGGGGCTGCAGAGCCCCGAGGAAGCAATCGCCGAGGGCGGCTCCGGCGCCGCCATCAACTTCTGGCTGTACCTGCGGAACTCCGTCATCTTCGCCACCGTCACCACCGCCGGGCAGGTCTTCTTCAGCGCGATGGCCGCCTACGCGTTCTCCCGGCTCCGCTGGCCGGGCCGGAACGTGGTGTTCGGCCTGTTCCTGGCCACCATGATGGTCCCGCCGATCTTCACCGCCCTGCCCAACTTCCTGATGATCAAGAACCTCGGCCTGCTCAATACCTTCGCCGGTCTGGCCCTGCCGTTCCTGTTCATGACCCCCTTCGCCATCTTCTTCCTGCGCCAGTTCTTCCTCTCCATGTCCCGCGAGGTGGAAGAGGCCGCCATGCTCGACGGCGCCAAGCACGTGCGGATCTTCTTCCAGATCGTGCTCCCGAACGCCGCTGCCCCCCTGGCCACCCTGGCGCTGCTGACCTTCATCGGCCAGTGGAACGAGTACTTCTGGCCGCTGCTGGTGGGCCAGGACGAAAGCGTCCGCGTCCTCACCGTGGGCCTGGGCGTCTTCAAGTCCCAGTCCCCGCAGGGCGCCCCCGACTGGTCCGGCCTGATGGCCGCCACCCTGATCGCGGCCCTGCCCGTCCTCCTGCTCTTCATCGCCTTCGGCAAGCGGGTGGTCAACTCCATCGGCTTCTCCGGCATCAAGTAACCCCGGCCCAACCCGCAGTGCCCTTCATACGCACCGCCCGTCAACAAACATTCCCCTCAAAGAAGCACTTCCATGAAAGGTCCACCATGAAGAAGACCCTCGGCGCCGTCGCTGCCGCTGCAGCCATCGCCATCTCCCTCTCCGCCTGCGGCGGGTCCGCCCCGGCCTCCACCGAGGCCAAGGGCGACATCAACTACTGGCTGTGGGACGCCAACCAGCTCCCGGCCTACCAGCAGTGCGCCGATGACTTCCACAAGGCCAACCCAGACATCAAGGTCAAGATCACCCAGCGCGGCTGGGATGACTACTGGACCACACTGACCAACGGCTTCGTCGCCGGCACCGCTCCCGACGTCTTCACCAACCACCTCTCGAAGTACCCCGAATACGCCGCGAAAAAGCAGCTGCTCTCCCTCGACGAGGCGGTGGCCAAGGACGGCATCAAGCTGGAGAGCTACACCAAGGGACTCGCCGAGCTCTGGGTGGGCCAGGACGGCAAGCGCTACGGACTGCCCAAGGACTGGGACACCGTGGGCCTCTTCTACAACACGGCCATGACGGACTCCGCCGGCCTTACCGCCGAGCAGATGGCCAACCTGGACTGGAACCCGCAGGACGGCGGCAGCTATGAGAAGGCAATCGCGCACCTGACCGTGGACAAAAACGGCGTGCGCGGCGACGAGGCAGGTTTCGACAAGAACAAGGTGGCCGTCTACGGACTCGGCCTGGCCGGCAGCGGCTCCGGGCAGGGCCAGACCGAGTGGAGCTTCCTCAGCGCCACCACCGGCTGGAGCGCCACGGACAAGAACCCCTGGGGCACCAAGTTCAACTACGACGACCCCAAGTTCCAGGAGACCATCGCCTGGTGGGCCGGACTGACCGAGAAGGGCTACATGCCCAAGCTCGAGACCACCGTCGGCGCCAGCCTGGCGGACAACTTCGGCGCCGGCAAGGCTGCCATCAACACCACGGGTGACTGGCTGATCGGCCAGTACAAGAGCTACAAGGGCGTGAAGACCGCGTTCGCCCCCACCCCGAAGGGCCCCGAAGGCAAACGCGCCAGCATGTTCAACGGCCTGGCCGATTCCGTCTGGGCCGGCACCAAGAACCCGGCAGCCTCGATCAAGTGGGTCGAATACCTCGCCTCCACCGCCTGCCAGGACGTCGTAGCCTCCAAGGGCGTCGTGTTCCCGGCTCTCACCAGCTCCTCCGACAAGGCAGCCGAAGCATTCAAGGCCAAGGGCACCGACGTCTCCGCCTTCACCACCCACGTCAAGGAAGGAACCACGTTCCTGTTCCCGATCGCGGATAAGGCAGCCAAGGTGGACGGCATCATGAAGCCGGCCATGGACGCCGTCCTCTCCGGCAAGAAGCCTGCCAGCTCCCTCACCGAAGCCAACAACCAGGTCAACGCCCTCTTCAACAAGTAAGCGTTCGAAGCCACAGCCGCCCGCCACGGCGGCGCCCGGTGCGCGGGATCCCCGAGCCGGAATCCCGCGCACCAGCACCTGACTTCCGCACTACCGAAAGCGAATCCCCATGCACCCCGTGCACCTGCGTTCTGCCGGCACCAGCGTCCTGCTGGCCTTCGACTCCGGCGAGGCCGAGATCGTCCACTGGGGCGCCGACCTCGGCGAACACCTCCCCGATCTGGCGATCCTCCGCGGGCCCGTCCCGCACTCCGCCCTCGACATCCCCGTCACCGCCGGACTGCTCCCGCAGGCCTCCTCCGGCTGGGCCGGGCGGCCGGGCCTGCGCGGGCACCGGAACGCCGACGGCGGCCCCGGCCTGGACTTCTCGCCGGCCCTGCGGGTGGTTGCCGCCCAGATGCAGGACGGCGGGCGCACGGTGGTGATCATCCACCGGGACTCCGAGGCCGGACTCGAGGTCAGTTCCGAACTCACCCTGCACCCCGGCGGCCTCCTGGAGTTGGCTCACACGCTGACCAACAGCGGCACGGCCGAATACCAGCTCGACGAACTCGCCACGGTGCTGCCGGTGCCGCGGGACGCCACAGAACTGCTCGATCTCACCGGCCGCTGGTGCCGCGAAAACCACCCGCAGCGGCACGCCGTCCAGCAGGGCACCTGGGTCCGCACCGGCCGGCACGGCCGGACCGGCCACGACTCGTCCCTGCTGGTGGCAGCCGGGACCGCCGGCTTCGCCAACCGCACAGGCCAGGTCTGGGCCACGCACCTGGGCTGGAGCGGCAACCACGAGCAGTACCTCGACAGCCTCGCGGACGGCCGGCGCATGCTCGGTGCCGCCGAGCTGCTCGGCTCCGCCGAAGTGGTGCTGCGCCCCGGCGGCAGCTACCGGACGCCGTCGCTCTATGCCGCTTACTCCGGCCGCGGCCTGGACGGCATCACCGAGGCCTTCTACCACTGGTTCCGTGCCCGGCCGCAGCATGTGGACACCACCTCCGGCCGGGTCCGCCCGGTGGTGCTGAACACCTGGGAGGCCGTCTACTTCGACCACAGCCTCGAGCCCCTGCTCGAACTCGCCGAAGCGGCCGCCGGGCTCGGCGTGGAACGCTTCGTCCTCGACGACGGCTGGTTCCGCGGCCGCCGCGACGATCACGCGGGCCTTGGCGACTGGTACGTCGACGAGGGCCTGTGGCCCGATGGCCTGACGCCGCTGATCGACGCGGTCACCGGCCACGGCATGGAATTCGGGCTCTGGGTCGAACCCGAAATGGTCAACCTGGACTCCGACGTCGCCCGCCAGCACCCGGACTGGATCGTGGGCCCGTCGCTGCTTTCCCACAAGGACGGCGGCCGGCTTCCGCACGCCTGGCGCCATCAGCACGTCCTGGACCTCGCCAACCCGGAGGCCTGGCAATACATCTACGGACGCCTCGATGCCCTGTTGCGCGAGAACAACATCGCCTACCTCAAATGGGACCAGAACCGCGACCTCACCGAGCACGGCCGCGGCGGCCGGCCGTCCGTCCACGAGCAGACGCTGGCCGCGTACCGTCTCTTCGACGCGCTCAAGGCAGCCCACCCGGACGTGGAGATTGAAAGCTGCTCCTCCGGCGGGGCCCGCGTGGACCTCGGCATCCTGCAGCGCACCGACCGGGTGTGGGCCTCGGACTGCAACGATGCCCTGGAGCGCCAGACAATCCAGCGCTGGACCCAGGCCGTCCTCCCACCCGAACTCGTCGGATCACATGTCGGCCCCACCACGAGCCACACCACGGCCCGCACCCACGACATCTCCTTCCGCGCCATCACCGCCCTCTTTGGCCATTTCGGCATGGAGTGGGACATCCGCGCAGCCACGGACGAGGAACGGGCCACGCTGCGCCGCGCCATCGCGCTCTACAAGCGCCACCGCGCACTGCTCCACTCCGGCAAGCGCGTCAACGCGGACACCGCCGAGCCCACCCTGAGCGTCCACGGTGTAGTTGCGCACGACGCCGGCGAGGCTCTGTTTGCTGCCGTGTCCCTGGCCTCCGCCCCGGCTGAGGTCCCCGGACTGGCCTCACTGCCGGGCCTTGACCCGAAGCGGAACTACCGCGTCCGGGCCGAACTGCCTACCCTTCTCGACGGTGACTACGCGCACACCTTCTCCCAGATCCGGCCGCCGGCCTGGCTGGACGACGGGGCCGTTGCCACCGGGGCCTTCCTGCAGCACGTCGGCCTGCCCCTGCCGGTCCTGAACCCGGAGCACGCCCTGCTCCTCCACGTCCAGGCCCTCTGACCGTCCGGTCCCGCCCCCTGCTTCCGGGCCGGGCACCGCACGTCCCCTCACTTTCGAAGGAACCCCATGACCAGCATCATCAGCCGCAGCGACGCCCCGGCGTCGGTGTCCGCGGTGACCAGTACGCGCCTCGCCGACGGGCGTGAACTCCTGTATTTCGACGATACTTCCCATCCCCTGCAGCGCCCGTCGAGGGACCGCCGCGACCTTCCCGAGCGTGGCCCGTCCGGGGAAATCCGGTACGACGCGCTGACCGGGGAATGGGTGGCGGTCGCCGCGCACCGGCAACACAGGACGCATCTTCCGCCGGCGGACGAGTGCCCGCTGTGCCCGAGCACCGACGCGCGGCCCTCGGAGATCCCGGCGGATTACGACGTCGCCGTGTTTGAAAACCGCTTCCCCTCGCTCGGTCCGGATCTCGCCGCCGCCCCGGCAGCGCCGGGCTGGGGTACCCGCGGGACCGCCGGCGGCCGGTGCGAGGTCGTAGCCTTCACGCCCGAGCACACCGGGACGTTCGCCGCACTCAGCACCCGGCGGGTGCGCACCGTGATCGACGCCTGGGCACACCGCACCGAGGCCCTGAGCGTGCTGCCCGGCGTCGCGCAGGTGTTCTGTTTCGAGAACCGCGGCCAGGACATCGGCGTGACACTGCACCATCCGCACGGCCAGATCTACGCCTACCCCTACGTCACACCGAGGAGCGCGGTGATGGCCGCGGCCGCCCGGCAGTTCCATGAGGCGGCGGGCGGGACGGCCACCCTGACCGGGGCGATTTTAGCGAGTGAACGTGCCGACGGCGCCCGGATGGTGCTCGAGGGCGAATTCTTCAGCGCCTACGTGCCCTTCGCGGCACGCTGGCCGCTGGAAATCCATCTGGTCCCGCACCGCCAGGTTCCGGACCTCGCCGCGCTGACCGGCGCCGAGCGTGATGAGCTCGCCGTCCTCTATCCGGACCTGCTGGGCCGCCTCGACAGGCTCTACGGCAGCCCGACGCCGTATATCAGCGCCTGGCACCAGGCCCCCCTTGACCCGGTGCTGCGCCGGTCCGGGTACCTGCACCTGCAGCTCACCTCCCCCCGGCGGGCCGCAGACAAACTCAAGTTCCTGGCCGGCTCCGAGGCCGCCATGGGCGCCTTCATCAACGACACCACTCCCGAAGAGGTCGCGGCCCGGCTCCGGGACGCCAGGACAGGAACGGCATGACCACCACCGACACCGCAGGAACGGCCCTGGCGGACACGCTGACCCGCGCCTTCGCCGGCCACTTCGGCCATGACGCCGACGGCGTGTGGCAGGCGCCGGGACGGGTCAACCTGATCGGCGAGCACACGGACTACAACGACGGCCTTGTCCTGCCGTTCGCCATCAACCGCTCCACCACCGTGGCCGTGTCGGCCCGGGCGGACCGCATGGTGCGGCTGGCCTCGGCGTTCGCGGCCGCCGACCCGGTCGAATTCGATCTCGATACCTTCGCCCCGGACCAGGCGGCCGGCTGGTCCGCGTACCCGGCCGGCGTGGCCTGGGAGCTGGAAAGGGCCGGCATCACGGTGCCGGGCTTTGACCTGTACGTGACCTCCGATGTCCCGGTCGGCGCCGGGCTGTCCTCCTCCGCCGCCCTGGAATGTGCCGTCGCGTTGGCCCTGTCCGACCTCACCGGAGCGGGCCTGGGCCGAGCCGAACTGGCGGACATCGGGCGGCGGGCCGAAAACAACGTCGTCGGCGCCCCCACCGGGATCATGGACCAGTCCGCGTCGATGCTCGGCACCCGGGATTGCGCCGTCTACCTGGACTGCCGCGACCTCAGCTCGCACCCGGTGCCGCTCGGCCTGGCGGAGTCCGGGCTTCTCTGCCTCGTGATCGACACCAAGGTCTCGCACGCCCATGCCACCGGCGGGTACGCCGAACGCCGGGCCTCCTGCGTCCGGGGCGCCCGGGTCCTGGGCGTCGGCGCCCTCCGCGACCTCGACGCCGCCGATCTGCCGCGGGCCGAGCGCATCCTCGACGACGTGACGTTCCGCCGCGTCCGGCACATCGTCACCGAGAACGAACGGGTCGCCCGGACCGCGGAACTGCTCACGACCCATGGGCCGCTGGCAATCGGAGACCTGCTGGACGCCAGCCACCGCTCCATGCGGGACGACTTCGAAATCTCCTGCCCGGAACTGAACCTGGCCGTTGACACCGCGCGCGCCAACGGGGCCATCGGGGCCCGGATGACCGGCGGCGGGTTCGGCGGCTCCGCCATCGCCCTGGTTCCAGTGGACGACGCCGATCAGGTCCGGTCCGCGGTCCTGGCCGGCTTCGCCGTCCGGGGGCTGCAGGCACCCGATGTCTTCGCTGTCCTGCCGGCAGAGGGAGCGCGCCGGCTGTGATCAGGCCGCCGGCCGGGTGGTCAGCGGCCGAAGCCGGGGCTGCGCGGCCCTCTGCTGGGTCCCGGCCATCAGTACTTCCTCAGATCCAGCGGGTCCTGGCCGTACCAGCGCTTGCGAACCAGGGCGGTGGCGGCTCCCAGAACACGCCGCAGTTCCTCCGTGCTGTTCGAGAGCGACCTCAGCACCAGCCCGGCCGTTCCCAGCACGGCGGTGGTGAGCGAGATGCCGGTATGGGCGCCGAGCCCGGCCGTGATCTCGTGGAGTTCGTCGGCAAGGGCTTGGTCCACCCGCGGGTCCACCACGATCAGCGACCCCAGATGGCTGAAGCCCTCCATGAACGCCAGGCCCGTCACATCGTCCAGGGGCGGCCGGATGAGCACGTTGTCCAGGGCCAGCAGCCCGCCCGCCTCCCCGACGGACGCCTCCGACTCGACCCGGATCTCGGTCCGCAACCGCAGCTCCTCGTACCGGAACGAGGCCCCGTCCGGCGACCACCCCGGGGTCACAATTTCGGCCATGATGAGGCTCGACGACGGCCGCACCGTCACGTGCGTATTCTGCCGGTAGCTGGCCTCCCGGTAGGCGATCACCTGATCCGGGGCGAGCTCCAGCCGAGCTCCCTCCCCGAGCCGCATCCGCATCCGCTGTTCGGCAAAGGATCCCGGAGTCCGGTAGATCTTGGTGGCCGACTGCGTGGCGAGCAGCAGCTTTGCCCCATCGGCCACCTCCACGTCAATCACGTACAGGTCAGCCCCCAGATACGCCCCGCCAGGATTGACGAGCACATAACAAACCTGCCCGCTGCCATCCAAGTAATGCGGCCGCAAAACCCTCAAAGCCCCCCGATGGAACTGGTGCGTGGCGACAGAACGTCGCCCACGCTCGGCCACCACGAGTTCGAGCTGACCCATCGGTTCCCGGGCGCTCTGGTTGGCTCCAGCGGCTTCGCCGGATTTGGGGCCGTGCCCGCTTCGCGGTGCCCGCCACGCCGCGGCCCCAAAATCCGGCCTCGCCGCCTCAGCGGTTAGCTCGCCGGGACTGACCCCGGGAGCACTCACGGCGCCAGGTCGAGCATCAGGACGTCCTGCCGCACCCAGTCGATGACGCGGTCCAGCCCTTCGTCGGTCTTGAGGTTCGTGAAGCAGAACGGCTTCTCGCCCCGGAATTCCTTGGAGTCCCGCTCCATGACGGCCAGATCCGCTCCCACGTGGGGGGCGAGGTCGGTCTTGTTGATGATGAACAGATCGGACTTGATCATGCCCTGGCCGGCCTTGCGCGGGATCTTCTCACCCTGGGCCACGTCGATGATGTAGATGGAAAAGTCCACCAGTTCGGGGCTGAACGTGGCGGAGAGATTGTCGCCGCCGGATTCCACAAAGATCACCTGCAGGTCAGGGTGCCGCTGCTTCAGTTCCTCGATGGCGGCGGTATTCATGGACGTGTCTTCGCGGATGGCGGTGTGCGGGCAGCCGCCGGTTTCGACGCCGATGATCCGGTCGACAGGCAGGATCCCGTTCGCGGCGAGAATCTTGGCGTCCTCGATGGTGTAGATGTCGTTGGTGATGGCCGCCATGGAGATCTCCCGGCTCATGTGACGGGTGAGCCGCTCCACGAGCTGGGTCTTGCCGGCGCCCACCGGGCCGCCGATGCCGATCTTGACGGGCTCAGACATATTCTTCTCCAGACATATTTCATGTGTAGCTCGGTTAACTCATGAACATGCGGGCGCGCTGGCGTTCGTGCCGCATTTGCGAAATTTCCAGCCCGGGGCTGACGGCCCCAAAGTCATCAGGCGTGAGGTGACTGACCCGCTCGATAGCGGCGGCGACGCCGTCGGCCGCCTTCCGCAGGATCCGCTGGCCGGCGTTCTGCCCCAGCGGGATCGCCCGGACGGCGTTCTGCGTCAACGACGTCGCCGCGGCGAACAGGTAAGCGGCGAGGGCCTCGGGGAGCGGTACGTTCAGGGACCGTGCGACGACGGCGAACGCCAGCGGCTGGTGCCCGGCGGCACGGCCGGAACCCACCAGCTCCCGGTACTCCGCCAGCTCTGCGGACGGAAAGATCTCGGCGCCGATCTCCAGCAGACGTCCGCCCATCTTGGTACTGGCCTCGCGCAACTGCCGGGGCAACAACTGGGCGGTCAACAACGCATCCAGTTCGGCAACCGGAACGTCCTCATAGAGGAACCGGATTGCCAGGGCGTCCGAGTACGTCAGCTGCTGCGAAATGAACGCCGCCAGCCACACCCCAAAGGACTCCTCATCGTGCACCAGCCCGCGCTCCACATACGTCTCAAACCCCAGCGAGTGAGCAAACGCCCCGGTAGGCAAAGCGGAATCCGTCAACTGCTGCAACGCCAACTGGTAATGCATCACTGGATGTCCCCAACGTCGAGGTCGCAAGCCCCGGAAGAGAAAACTAGTGCGAGTGTTCGGCATGGCGGAAGGGGACAGGCATCACGCGCTCCTGGCGGTCGTAGGGCACTCCGACGTGTTTGAGATAGTCCTCCACGGTGTGGTCGTACTGGCAGACCATCACCTCCGCCCCGTACTCCGAGGACGCGTCGAAGAACTGGGCCTGCAGGTGCCGGTTGCCCAGGGAGTGGGCCACCACCCCCATCTCGTGGATGGAGCGCGGGGCGATCACCAGGACGTCGGTGGGCAACACCGACACCACGATCATGTTGGTGGCGGCCACGTGCAGGATGTCGCCGTCACGCAGGTCCCCGGAACCGGCGGGGAGGCGGATGCCGAGTTCCTTCCCGTGGTCGGTGGTGACGCGCTGGATGCGTTTGACCAGCTGGGCGCTGGGCAGCACCACCTTTTCCCGGTGGAGCCCAAAGTAGGGGTCCGGACCGGGAGGGAGGTCGTGGGTATTGCCGAGGACCTTTTCGATGATCATGGTGGTCTCCTCTGGAAGCTTAGAAAAGGAAGTAGCGCTGCGCCATGGGCAGCACGTCTGAGGGCTCGCACGTGACGTCCTCGCCGTCGACGCTCACCTGATACGTTTCCGGGTCCACCTCGATATCAGGGGTGGCGCCGTTGTACTTGAGGTCCGCCTTGGTGAGGCTGCGGATTCCGGACACCGGCCGGATGACCTTCTCCAGTCCGAGCTCCGCCGGGACCCCGGCGTCGATGGCGGCCTGGGAGAGGAAGGTGATGGAGGACTGCTGCAGCGCCTTGCCATAGGCGGCGAACATCGGCCGCATGGTGCGCGGCTGCGGGGTGGGAATGGAGGCGTTGGCGTCACCCATGAGGGCGTAGGCGATCTGGCCGCCCTTGAGCACAAGGTCCGGCTTCACCCCGAAGAACGCGGGGTCCCAGAGCACCAGGTCGGCGAACTTGCCGACCTCCACGGAGCCGATGGAGTCGGCCATGCCCTGCGCGATGGCGGGGTTGATGGTGTATTTCGCCACGTAGCGCTTGAGCCGGAAGTTGTCGCTCTCCGCGCCGAGGCCGGAAGGGGCGCCGTGGCTGCCGGCTGCGCTATCCCCTGTGTCGTCCCTCTGGGGGTCTTTGAGGACGCCGCGCTGTTTCTTCATCTTGTCCGCCACCTGCCAGGTGCGGATGATCACCTCGCCCACCCGGCCCATGGCCTGGGAGTCCGAGGACGTGATCGCGAAGATGCCCAGGTCCTGCAGGACGTCCTCGGCGGCGATGGTCTCGGCGCGGATGCGGGAGTCCGCGAATGCCACATCCTCCGGGATGTCCGGGTTCAGATGGTGGCAGACCATGAGCATGTCCAGGTGCTCTTCGATGGTGTTGCGCGTGTACGGCAGGGTCGGGTTGGTGGACGCCGGCAGGACGTTGGGCAGCCCGGCGATCTTGATGATGTCCGGGGCGTGGCCGCCGCCGGCGCCTTCGGTGTGGAAGGTGTGGATCACGCGGCCGTCGATGGCCCGGATGGTGTCCTCCACGAAGCCGCACTCGTTCAGGGTGTCGGTGTGGATGGCCACCTGGACGTCGTACTGGTCCGCTACCTGCAGCGACATGTCGATCGAGGACGTGGTGGAGCCCCAGTCCTCATGGACTTTCAGCCCGATCGCGCCGGCGCGGATCTGCTCGGCCAGGGGTTCGACGGCCGACGCGTGGCCCTTGCCGAACAGGCCGATGTTGATGGGCAGCCCTTCGGCGGCCTGCAGCATCCGCTGGATGTGCCATTTTCCGGGGGTGACCGTGGTGGCCTTGGTGCCTTCGGCGGGACCGGAGCCGCCGCCGACCATCGTGGTCACGCCGCTGCACAGGGCGGCAGGGACCTGGTCCGGGGAGATGAAGTGGATGTGCGAGTCCACCCCGCCGGCAGTCAGGATTTTCCGCTCACCCGCAATGATCTCGGTGCTCGCCCCGATCACGATGTCCACGCCGTCGGTGATCTGCGGGTTGCCGGCCTTGCCGATCCGGAAGATGTGGCCGTCCCGGAGCGCGACGTCGGCCTTGTAGATGCCGGTGTAGTCCAGCACCACGACGTTGGTGATCACAGTGTCCGGGACTCCGCCGCCGGAACCGATACTGCCGGAACCGTCACCGTCCCGGGTCACCTGGCCGTTCTGGCCCATGCCGTCGCGGATCACCTTGCCGCCGCCGAACACCACTTCCTCGCCGTACACGGTAAGGTCCTTCTCGATCTCAAGAAACAGATCCGTGTCGGCCAGGCGGATGGCGTCGCCCGTCGTCGGGCCGTAGAGGTCCGCATACTGCCTGCGGGATAGCTCGAAACTCACTGTGCGTCACCTTCCCCTTCGGAAACGTGGTGTTCGGAAATAGGGAGTCCGGTCTTGCGGAGTGTGCCGTTGACGGCGTTGCTGAGGCCGTACACTTCCCGGCTGCCCGCGAGCTCGATCAGCCGGACAGTCCTGCTGTCCCCGGGTTCGAACCGCGCGGCCGTGCCGGCCGGGATGTCCAGCCGGCGCCCGTAGGCGGCCGTCCGGTCAAACTGCAGCGCGGAGTTGGCTTCGGCAAAGTGATAATGCGAGCCCACCTGGACGGGCCGGTCTCCGGTGTTGGTCACCGCGACGTCCACCGCCTCACGGCCGGCGTTGATGACCAGCGGCGCGGAACTGAGAACGTATTCTCCCGGAATCATCGAAGCTCCTAACGGATCGGGTCGTGAACTGTGACGAGCTTGGTGCCGTCCGGGAAGGTTGCTTCGATCTGGACGTCGTGGATCATTTCCGGCACGCCCTCCATCACGTCGTCGCGGCCAAGGATGGTGGTTCCGTAGCTCATGAGTTCCGGAACGGTCCGGCCGTCCCGGGCGCCCTCGATCAGTTCGTAGCTGATCACCGCGACGGCCTCGGGGAAGTTCAGCTTCAGTCCGCGTCCCTGGCGGCGGCGGGCGAGATCTGCCGCGACCACGATCATGAGCTTTTCCTGCTCACGGGGCAAGAGGTGCATGACGGTATCCCTTCAAGAACCGAACCGGCTGGCGGACCGCAGAAGCCGCGGTGTGACCAGAGTAGGCCGCGGAGATTTCCTGCAGGTTTCCGGGACCCGTCAGCATCTGAGGAGCTAGCCGCTGACGGCCCTATCCGGCGATCCGCCAGTGCGCCTGGAATTCGGGGTGGTCCGCATACGGCAGCGCAAGGGTGTGCAGAGAGAGCGTGGTCCATTCGATGACGTCCGGCACCCATCCGGCGTCGGCGGGTTCCTGGCTGACCAACGTGGCCAGCACGGACTGGCGTGCGGATTCAATGATGCCGATGAGCTGGCGCTTGGCCTCGCACTCACGGAGCAGGCGGCGTTCATACCACTCGCCGGAGACGGCAAGTGTGGGGTCGCCGAGCAGCTTCAGGGCGGCGGCTTCGTCTTCTCTTATGCGTGCGGTCAGGAACTCGACGATGTCCACTCACCGAGCCTATGCGCGCCGGTGCCCACAGGGCTACGGCCTGGCGTTTGCCCTTTTTCCTCAGGCCGGCACAAGCCGCGCTTGTTAGGGTGGGTGGATGAAACGACGTCTCGCCGCCCTTGCCGCTGCCGCCCTCTTGATCGGGCTTACCGGCTGTGGGCAAGTGCAGGATGCTACCGAAAAGGCCGTCAACGACGGGGCGTCACAGGCTGCGACGGCGGCCGGCAATGAAGTGAAGAAGCAGGCCTGCGCCATCGTGAAGAACGGCCTGGTCAGCGCCAAGGACAAGGAACTGCTGGGCGGTCTTGTCACCAGCGCGGAAGCCGCGGGTGCACCCGCTGAGATCACCACCCCGCTGCGCCAGATCGCCGACTCCGGCGACCAGGTTCCGGCCGAATCCGTCAAGGCCCTTCAGGACGCCTGCGCCAAGTAGCAGACCACGCTGGGAGCGGGTTGCGGCCCAGCGTGTGGAGTCCGGCGCTATGTGGCGGCGAACTGTGATCGCTCGAGCTCGCAGTTTCCGGCGGCAGGTGCCGTCTTGCATGGCATAGGTTTCGAGGCCACCACCGGGCGAACGGATAACTCGGACAATGACGGCTGAAACGGACTTGGCAAGGCGGGAACCTATTCGCGGGTTGGAAGTCCGGCCGTCAGAGCGTGGGCCAAAAGGGCCCGGGCCGTCCATCGCATGGAGTCGATGGCCTCTTCCCGACTGAGACCTCCAACGTCTGTCAGCCATGCCAGGGACTCGATCCCTATGGCACTTCGGATGGCAAGGGCCAGTTGATGAATGTCCTGATCCGTCATTTGTCCCTGCAGTGGCGCAAGCGCCTCAGCGATCCAAGCAATCGCCCGTCCCTGCCGGAGGGGAAGGCCACGTACTTCACCGCCTGCCTGCTCCAGCGAAAGCCGCAGCATGGTGCGCTGCTGGGCTTCGGTATCAACAATGATCCTGGTGAACTCGGCCACCACAGCGTCCAGCCGCTCTGCCGCACCCGGAGGCGGAGACTCCGGCAGCAGCGACATGCGTGCCGTTTCCGGGTGGGCGGCCGCCAGTAGCTCCCGCTGGCCGGGGAAATACCTGTAGGCAGTACTCCGCGCTATGCCCGCAGCCTGCGCCGCATCATCCACCGTCGGCGAAACGCCGGACGCGACCAAAGAGCGCGCCGCCCCGACCAAAGCGTCCAGCGTGCGGCGCTTCTGCCCGATCCGACCAACGTCCGCGTAAGCCCTTGACATGATCTTCATGATACATGAGTCTTGTTATGGGACAGGTGTCCCATAAGTCTTCCTACCACTCATCGAGGCGAGCACCATGGAGACGAATAAGACCGCATCAGCACTCGTCCTTCAACCCGGGGAAGGGGCCAGGCGCTGGTTCTTCGGTGGAGGGATACACACATGGAAGGCGACGGAAGACGAAACCGGCGGAGCGTTCCTCATGTTTGAGGACGAGATGGCTCTCGACAAGGTAACACCGATGCACACCCATCCGGACTCGGATGAAACCATGTACATCCTGGCCGGAGAGATCTTGATGAACATTGACGGAGAGGAGCACCGGGTCACTACGGGCGGGGTAACCATCGCACCACGCGGCGTCCCCCACGCGTTCAAAGTCCTTCAGGACGGGACCCGTGTTTTGTGCCTCCACACCCCCGGCAGCGCGCAGGCGTTCTACGACGGCGCCAGCGAACCCCTCGGCTCGAGCAATAAGCCGGGCGTTGTGGACTTTGAGCGCATTCGCGAATCAGGGCGGATAAACGGTGGCATCGAAATCGTCGGCCCTCCTCCGTTTCCCGAGAATCAGGACTGAGGACTCAATTCGCGTGCCGTGAGACATCCCCCACCGCGGCAGCCCGTCGTTCGCAGAACTCTCAGCCCTGCTGTTGATCCGAGAGGACTCGAATTCCTTCGAGATCCTCCGCCGGTGTAATTGAAGTTGCGAGATCCTCGGCAGCTCTCGAACGACTGCTCCGTCTGGCTATAAGGACCAGTGCGGCGGCACCTGTCAGCCCACAGGCCAGCCCCCGCGTCTAAGGATGGGGCCTGAGCCGTCGGACACTGTGCCTTGACTCATCGCGGAGCTGGTACGGAAGGTCAGGGGACAGCTCTGATTCACATCGACCTGATACCGGTTTAGGGCCGCCTCACATGGGGTGCCTGCCCCGGCAAACGAGGAGACAGAAAGTGGCCGCAAGCCGATCGTGCAGCGGGCGGTCAGGTCGGGTCAGCTGCAGAATTCGAGGCAAGGACGTCATTGCGGATTGCCCAACGCGCGATGGCTGCCGCTGCGCCAACGGTGGCCCAGGGAATCAGTAGCCAGGGCTGCCAGCCGAGGCCCAGGACGCTTCCCAGCAGCCAGAACACGAGGGTGGCGGGCACACCATAGCCTGCCGCCACCAGGAGAAGTAGCACGCCGACCCAGAGCGAGGTGGCGATGAGCCAACCCTTGATGAACGCGTAAGCATCGAGGACCACTCCGTGTGACCGAACTGTCGGCGGCTGCACCGCATCCCCTAATGCCATGGGTTTAGCCTACCGATGCGCAAAAAACTTTCCGGCCGTGTGCCGAGGGTGCGGCCGTCCGATAGGGGATCCTTCACCGGGCAGCTCAGTTGAATCGCGGACCGAAGGCTATGGCAACCAGATCATGGGCAGTTACGGTGGCTCCATGAGGGACAGGATGCTGCCGATCATATGCGGGACGACAGAGTTCAATGACGCCCCTCGACCACGACAAAACGGAAGGCTGGCGCCGTGCGAAAACTGATCTACGGCATGAATCTGACCCTGGACGGCTACATCGCCGCAGCCGGCGACGACATCGGCTGGAGCGCGCCGAGCGACGAACTGTTCCAGTGGTGGCTCGACCAGGAGCGGGCTAGCAGCCTGTCACTGTACGGCCGCAAGCTCTGGGAGACAATGAGCTCCTACTGGCCGACCGGCGACCAGCAGCCCAACGCCACCCCGGCGGAGATCGAGTTCGCGCGGAACTGGCGGGACACGCCAAAGGTGGTGTTCTCCTCGACGATCGACAACGTCGACTGGAACACCCGCCTGGTCACCGGCGACGCGATCGCCGAGATCACCCGGCTCAAGGCCGGCGACGGCGGCCCGATGAGCGTCGGCGGCGCAACGCTCGCCGGGGCGGCCATGCGGGCCGGGCTGATCGACGAATACGCGCTAGTCACCCATCCGGTCCTGGTGGGCGGCGGCACTCCGTTCTTCACCTCGCTGGACAGCTGGGTGAACCTGAACCTGGTGGAGACGCGGACGTTTCCCGGCGGCGTGGTCCTGACCAGGTACGAGACGAGGGGCTGAGCGCGATTCCTCCGCGCGGTCGGGGAAGTACATCCACCACCCGCGGTAGGCCGAATCTTGAATGGGACACCTCACCATTCCGAAAGCGGGCCCTGCTGCGAAGCTCCGGCTGGGCAGAAAACGAACACCAGCCGAGATGCCGTTAAGGCCGCGTTGTCGCATAGAGCAGCACGTCGCGCCGGGTGTTACCAATCTCCTGGTGGCTGCGGAGCAGGCCATCCCGCTGGAAACCAGACGCCTCGGCAACGCGAATTGAGTTGCTGTTCCACGGCTCGATGTACAGCTCGATCCGGTGCAGTGTGGGGACGGTCCAAGCGAACGCGGTCAGTGCCTTTACCGCGCTGCTGGCGATCCCGCGGCCCCGGTGCGCGGGGGCAACCGAGTAGCCGACCGAGCGGACTTTTCCACCCTCGGTCCGCTGGCCGGTGGTCCACCGACGGGTCGAGCTGAATGAACGGAACAACTCCCGGGTCCCTTGAGCGGAAAAGCCGACCCGCCAGCCCGCTATCTCGGTTGATCGCGAAGACGAGAACTGGATGTTTCTCTGCGCCCAACCAAGAACCACAGAACCGAGCCAAGTACCGGTACTGCAAGAACGATGAGGGCCCAAACGACAGTACCGCCAGTGGTATGAGTCCTATTGCGCGCAATGCTCACGAGCGCTGCAATGAACAAGATTGCGTTCAGGATCAGCAGGAATCCCATGATGCCCCAGGACGGCACCAGTGGATTTACTTCCGATGCAGAGAGCGCCAATATCATTTTTCCCCCAAGATGATGCGGCTACTGATGCTCAACCATATCGCCGGCCTTGGCACTATCTGGAAATACCAACAGCGCAACAGCCACGGCGCCGCGGCAGCCTTAAGCTCCTCGCCAACGTTCTGTAAGGGGCTCCTCAAGTGAGCTTGGAAGCGTCCCATTAGCCGGTCCCTCACCGGCCAGCTCGCTACTTACATGATTTCCTTCGAGAAAGCCGTTACGCAGGCACCTTCTGATTCCCATATGCCCTGCCCGCAAAACCGCCCGGTGAAGGTGCCCCGTGGAGACACCCAGCGATCACAGAACGCCGCCAGGAGCGTCCGACTCCACAGGCCTAGCGTTTGCCCTTTTTCCGGGATCCCTTGCCGCGGCCCTTGTCCGGGTTGGGTGCGTAGCGCTGCGCCACCTTGGGCTTCTTGGCGGCTCCTGTGCCGCGCCGGTCCGGCTTGGGCTCGCGTTTGGGTTTCTCCTGCTGCGCCGAGGGCTGGCGCGAGCTCGCCGCGGTGCGTCCGCGGACAATACCGATGAATTCCTCGATGACCTCGTCCGTGGCGTCGCTCGGCCAGGCCAGGGCGATCTCCGTGCCGGGCGCACCCGTGAGCTTCCGCGCCACGGTGTCCTTGACGTTGAAGTGCCGGGCCACGGACATCGGCAGGATCACCAGCCCGGCACCGGAGGCCACCACCTGCAGGGCCATCGCGGGTCCGCCGAGCTCCTGCACATCGAGAAACGTCTCGGCAGACAGGTCCGCCAGGTCCACTTCTTCAAATAAGGAGACCTCGTGCCCCTTCGGTGCCACCACCACCGGCTGCTCCTCGTAGAGCGGGATCACGCTGAGGCCCTCGCGTTCCACCGGGAGCCGGACGAAACTCAGGTCCGCGGTGCCGTCGCGGAGCACGGACAGCTGCGCGCCGTCGTCGGACATAAAGGAGTGCAGCGGAACATCGGGCATCCGTTCCTCCCAGCGGCGGATCCATTTGCCCGGTGTCACACCGGCCACGTACGCGAAGCGCAGCTCCCGCCCGACTGCGACGGCTGGGACGACGGCGGTTTCGTCGGGGGTCTGGGATGGTTCTTCTGCTGCGGACACATGTTCACAGTACCGCCCGGGCTGGCGCGGGGGTCCGCCGCGATGGCTGCACCGTGCTGATCCGGCGCTGATCCGGTGCTGGTGGGTACTGGATTGGTGCCCGGCGGTCATCCCTCCAGATACCCTTGGACTATGACCTCTGCAAACTCCCAGTCCATGAAACCGGCCACCGTTGCCAAGAAGCTTGGCATCTACCTGCCGGCAACACCCCAGGAGTTCCAGGATTCGACCATCACCCGCGCTGATTTTGCCGATCTCCAGGCCAACCCGCCGGAGTGGCTCGCGGAACTGCGCCGCAACGGCCCGCACCCGCGCCCCGTGGTGGCGCAGAAGCTCAACGTCTCCATCGCCGGCCTGGCCCGCGGTGGTGTTGAGGAAGCGCTGACGACGGCGGAAATCACCGCACTGCTCCAGGCTCCCCCGGCCTGGCTGGTGGCCGAGCGCGCCACCCACGCCGCCGTCCGCGCCGAGGCCCAGCGGGTCAAGGACGAGGCCGCCAAGAAGGACGCCAAGAAAGCCCGCGCCAAGGCCGAATAGCGGCACGCGCTTTCTCCCGGCCCCACTTTTCATCCCGCGGACACAGGACTACGCTCGCGGAATGGGTCGGGGCCGCCGGTCCGATCCCGTCCGTATCCCAATTCACCTGCCACCGGCGGCGTATCGGGAAGGAACAAGGCCATGGCCTTCAAGATCGGATATTTTGTCGGGAGCCTCTCGAGCAATTCCATCAACCGCACTTTGTCCAGGGCGCTGATCCGGCTTGCGCCTGCGGAACTGGAGTTCACGGAGATCCCCATCAGGGATCTGCCGTTGTACAGCCCGGATTTTGATGCCGCTTTCCCACCCGTTGGGCAGGCCCTCAAAGATGCCATCTCGGCTTCCGACGGCATCCTGTTCGTCTCGCCCGAATACAACCGGTCCATCCCCGGAGCGCTCAAAAACGCCATCGACTGGGGATCCCGGCCCTGGGGCACCAACTCCTTCGCCCGCAAGCCCACCGGGATCATCGGCGCCTCCCCCGGCGGCATTGGGACGGCCGTGATGCAGTCCTCGTTCCGCAGCGTTCTGAGCTTCCTCGACGCGCCGCAGCTGAATGCGCCGGAGGCCTACATCCGCTTCGTCCCGGAGGCGTACGGCAAGGACGGCGAGGTCAAGGACGAGGCTACGGCCGGGTTGCTTCGCCACTACATGGAGGAGTATGCCTCCTTCGTGGCGCGGGTCCTGGCCGCCAACGCGCCGGGCCATATCGGCGACGAGCACCCGGACAAGGACAAGACAAGCCGTTAGGCAGTGTCAGGGCGCGGTGGTCCGGCATCTAGTCCTGGTGCAGCTGCACGAAATTCCCGCAGCCGTCATCCAACACCACACTGGTCCCGCCGGGCCCCTCGGACGGTTCCCCCTGGAACATCACGCCCTTGGCCGCCAGACGGTCGTATTCGGCGCGCACGTCCGGCACGCCAAAGACGATCGCGGGAATCCCGGCGTCGTGCAGACCGTTCATGTAGGCCGCTCCGATCGGGTTGTCACTGGGTTCCAGCAGCAGTCCGGCGCCCCCGGCACCATCCGGATCCTTGATGATGAAGAGGTTGTGCTCCGGCATTGCCATCAGCGTTTCGAAGCCCAGCGTGCCGGTGTAGAACTCATGGGCCGAGGCTGGATCCTTGACGTGGATACTGCACATTTTCAGTCGCATGGCCCCTAGGCTACGCCGGGAGGCTCGGTGTAGGAACCGTGACGCGGCCTTCGCACCGGGGCCTGGCGCCTGGGTTTGCGTCCGCGCTGGCGCCGGGCGTTGCCCCGGCCCGGCAGGCATTGACGGCCCCGCCGCCAGGGATTCCAATGGAACTAGCGGAACAGCGCCCGCCCGGGACCGTTCCGGGGAGGTGTGCAATGACGCTTTCACTATCCGGCGCCCTCGCGGCCTGGCAGTTCCTGGCCCTCGCAATTTTGGTTGCCGGGGCAGCGTTCGCCTCGGTCTATTTTGCCCGCAAGCATCTGGCGGTCGACGACGGGCCTTCCGAAGGCGCGGACGGCGCGTTTTGGGACGCATTCGCCGGACTCGCCGTCATTGTGCCCGCCATCGTCCTGGCCTCCTCCACATGGCCCTGGGCCGGCCTGGCGCTCGGGATGTTGGCCGCGGGGGCTGCCCTGGCGGCCGTGGCTGCGGCACCCCGGCTGCTCCGCCGGCGTGAAGCCCGCCGGGCCAGCCGGGAAACCCTGCTCTTGAACGAGGCGGCCGCCGCACGGCACCGGAGCGCCCTCGCCCGGTGGCAGCGGTACGAACTGGACCCGGGGTTCTCGATCGACTATCCCGCGATGAGCGATACCCGGCAACCGGAAACCGCGGCACTGATCCGGGCGATCAAGGCCGCCGAGGGCCTCGGCGGCCGTACGGACCGCGCCTGCACCGATGCCGCCTACGCCCCGGCCGTGGAACGGCTGGAACATGCCCTGGCTGCCGCCGAACGCGCGGCCGGCGTCGGCGCCGCCGGGCCGCGTGGCCCGGACCGCGCGCACGGCTGATTCCCCGGAATTGCCGATCCGGCAGTTCGCGGCCACCTTGGAAAGGTTCCATCATGACTGACATTACGATCATCGGCAGCGGCAACATGGCACGGGCGATCGGGGCCCGGGCTGTCGCCGCCGGGCGCTCCGTCCAGATCCTGGACCGGACGCCGGAGAATGCCGCCAAGCTCGCTGCTGAACTTGGCGGCACCACCGGCTCCGGCGGCCTGAGTGAGGTTCCCGAGGGCGACATCGTCGTCCTCGCGCTGTACTTCGGCCCGGCCAAGGAAGTTGCCACGCATTTCGGCGACACGCTCAGCGGCAAGACGGTGGTGGACATCAGCAATCCGATTGACACCGAAACCTTCGACTCGCTGGTGGTCGCCCCGGGGACGTCGGCGGCGGAGGAAATCGCCGCACTTCTCCCGGGCGCACGGGTGGTGAAAGCCTTCAACACCACCTTCGCCGGCCCGCTCGGGTCCGGGGAAGCCGGTGGCCAGCCGATGGATGTCTTCATCGCCTCGGACTCCGAAGAGGCCCGCAACGAGGTTGCGGTCTTCGCCGAAGCCGCCGGGCTGCGTCCGCTCCAGGTGGGCGGACTGCGCCACGCCCGTGAACTCGAGGGCTTCATGCTGCTGGTCATGGCGCTGCAGGTTAGCCCCGCGTATCCAACCTTTAACTGGGGCACCGGCCTGAAAATTACCGACTAGGAGCAGTCCGGTCCCGACCGGCCGTCATCGGCCCTGAGCGGTGATATCTAGCGGCAATATCGACCGGTGATACCGGGCGGTGGCCCGGTTCAGCGCTACAGCTCGACCGTTCCGCTGTCGCCGACGCTCATCCGGCTGTTGGTCACCTTGGACTTGATCCACTGCAGCACGGTGGCCGCCGTGCCTCCCGGGCTGGTCCAGTACTCAGCGGAGTCCGAGTCGACGTGGAGCAGGACCACCTCAGGGGTGTCCGGCCCGTCCGGGAACCATGCCTCCACCACCTGATTCCACATGTCGTGGATCAGTTGCCGGTCAGTGACCACTTCAGCGGTCCCGGCCACCGAAACCCATTCGGTGCGCTTGCCGAAGGAGACGTTCACCGCCGGGTTGGCGTGGATGTGGGCCACCTGAGAGGTGGTCGCCGACGTGAAAAACCACATGTCGCCGTCGTCCTTGACCTCCTGGACGGCCAGCGGCCGGCTGACGAGCGCGCCTGCTTCGTTGATGGTGGTGAACATTCCGATGTGCGAATCGTTGATGATGTCCGTGACCTTGCTGATGCTTTCGGCATCCGACATGCTCTCACCTCGTTCTGGTTCCAACGGAGGAAGGTCCCCCTCCGGACAGCCTATTGGTAAGTGTGCTTACTTTCCAATGGCTGCCGGCCGGAGACCTTCCCGGGATCTTCCCTGAACCGGCAGTGGGCTCAGTGCCCGCGGGTCAGGACCTGGCCCCTGAAGAACTCGGGGCGGAGCTTGGCCATGACCAGCATGAGCACCACGCCCACCAGGATGACGCCCATGCCCAGGATGAAGACCAGCCCCACACCGCCGATCGACGACCCTGATCCGTACGCGGGATCCATGGAGTCGTAGGCGGTCTTGACGAACATGACCAGCAGGATGACGCCGCCCAGGAGTGGCGCGAGGAACTTGAAGAAGAAGGCCCTCGCTCCGCTGAACGCCTCGGCGCGGAAGAACCAGACACAGGCCAACGCGGTGATGCCGTAGTAGAAGCAGATCATCATGCCCAGGGCCGTGATGGTGTCCCACAGTGCGTTTTCCGACGTGGTCCGGGTGATGACATAGAACGCGGCGGCCGCGACGGCCGAGGCGATCGTGGCATAGCTCGGCGACTTGTATGTGGGGCTGATCTTGCCGAACTTCTGCGGCAGCGCCCGGTAATGGCCCATGGACAGCAGGGTGCGCGCCGGCGAGACAAATGTGGACTGCAGGGACGCGGCGGAACTGCTCAGGATGGCCAGGGACATCAGGATGGCGAACGGGCCCATCACCGGTCCCGCCAGGACGGCGAAGATACTGCCCTGGTTCTCCGGATTTCCGGCGCCCAGCCCCGTGTCGCCGACGCCGGCGTAGCTCAGCGTGGCCAGTGCAACCGTCATGTAGATGATCACTATGACCAGCACGGTGATGGTGGCGGCACGTCCCGGCGTTTTCTCCGGGTTCTTGGTCTCCTCGTTCATGGTCAGCGTGACGTCCCAGCCCCAGTAGATGAAGATGGACAGCGAAACGCCGGCGGCGAAGGCGGAGAAGGATCCCACGGCGAACGGGTTAAACCAGTCCGGGGAGATGGCCGTGGCGTCAAAGGCGGTTCCGTTGGCGACGTGGCTGAACGCTGAGATCGAGAACCAGGCGAGGACCAGCAACTGAAATCCCACGAGAACGTACTGGACGGTCTTGGTGGTTTCCATGCCGCGGTAGGAGATCCAGCACGCGAGGGCGATAAACACCAGCGTGGTCGCGATATTCAGCGGCAGGTTGGTGGTGAGGTCGGCGAGTTCGGGATTGCCGAAGATCTGCGCCAGCATGAGGTAGAAGAAGTCCACCGCGACGGCGGCCAGGTTCGAGAGCACGATGATGGTGGCGGCGATGAGTCCCCAGCCGCCCATCCAGCCAATCCAGGGTCCGAACGCCCGCGAGGCCCAGGTGAAGGAGGTCCCGGCGTCGGGCATGGCGTTGTTCAGCTCCCGGTAGCCGAAGGCCACCAGCAGCATGGGGACAAAGCCCACCAGGAAGATCGCCGGCAGTTGCACGCCGACCTCGGCCACGGTGGGACCCAGGGCGGCCGTGAGGGTGTATGCCGGGGCGATACAGGAAATGCCGATGACGACGGCGCCAATGAGCCCCACCGATCCGGCTTTCAGGCCCTTTTCACTCAGTCCGTGCTGCTGTTCGGTCTGCGATCCGGTGTGCTGTCCCGTCTGCGACGGCTTGGACATCGCATGGTCTGCGCTCATTGTTGTGCCTCTCGGGGGGTGTCACTCGACGCTGAATGATCGAGGTGCTTGAGTTCATAGTCGCTGGGGACCACGATCATCGGCACCGGCAGGGCGCGCAGAATGCGGCCCGCTGTGCTGCCGAGGAAGATGGACCGGCCCTTGGCAAGCCGGCTGGATCCGATCAACAGGACCTCGCCGTCTTCCCAGTCCAGGCGGTCCACGGCTTCCTCGATGCTGCGCCCGTGGGCGACGACGATTCCCGTCTTCGCCTCTACCTGGGCTTCCGTCTTGGCCTCCCCCGGGACGTCCGCTTTCGCATCCCCCGGGACGGCCGGCCCGCCGGCAGCCAGTGCGTCGGCAAGGCACTTGGCCGCATACTCCCGGGCTGCGTCGGCTGAATCGGCCGCATCGCCGTCGAGGGCCAGAAGCGACAGCACCCGCAGCGGCACGTCCCGGTTCGCCGCCATGCCCAGGGCGAATTCGAGCAGCTTCTCCGCGCCGGCCCGGGTTCCGAGCCCGCAGCTGATCCGGGTCAAGGCCTCCTGGCGGTGGTAGCCGTGCGGTGCCAGGGCCACCGGAACGGTCGAGGCGTGGAGCAGTGCACTGGCCACCGACCCGATCGTGAACCGTTTGAAGAGCCCGGTGCTGGTGGCCCCGATGATGAGCATGTCCGCGCCCAGTTCCTCGGCCGCCTCGATCAGTGCGTGCGCGTCGGAATCATGGCTGCGAATGTGGGCCTGCGCCGGGATACTGGATGGAACCAGCGCCAGGGCCTGGTCGAGCCACTCCTGGGCCTGCTCGGTGAGCAGATTTTCAAAGCCCGCCTTCGGTGCGAGGGCGTGCCCGGACTGCTGCACTTCGGGCACCACCAGCACAAGGTCCAGGCTCGCCCCCCGCCCGAGCGCCAGGGAGACGGCCAGATTGACCGCATCATGGCCCCTGGCATTGGCTGAATACCCCACTACGTAACGCATCTGGCCGCTCTCCTAACTGAACTGGACTGCATTCAACGGAAATGTTGGGATTTTCTACGAGGCGACGGACGCACGGTCCGCAGCAGCGACGATCCGGGCCGCCGTGAGCTGCCCCATCCGGACGGCGCCGTCAACATGCTGGTAGCCCTCGGCCGCAAGATCCGAGCAGGACCAGTAGATCGGCCCCACCGGCGTCAGCTGGTCCTTGCCGTAGCGGTGCAGTCCGCCCAGGTCGTAGCTGGCGGCGTAAGCCCCCCGGGTCCATTCCTCCGAACCCCAGTCGGACTCGTAGTAGACCTCGGGTTCCAGGGCCTTTTCGCCGAGGAAGGACGCAATCGACTCGAGGATGGCGCGGCGGCGGTCCTCCGCGCTGAGCTCGAACATGGCGTCGGCCTTCTCATCCGAGACAAAGCCCACCAGCGTGCCGCGCGGGTCCTCGTGGTTGGTGTTGTCGTAGACCTCCTGCACAACGGCGCCGGCGCCGAAGGCGGTTCCGGACAGGCCGTCTTCGCGCCAGAACGGGCTGCTGTAGACGGCATGGACCTTAATGACCAGGCCAAGTGACTGGTGCTGGTGCATCTGGTGCTGGCGGCGGGGCAACGGCGGGTTGAAGGACACCCGGGTGTAGAGGTTCGGCGGCACGGCCATGATGACGAAACGTGCGTTCACCGTGGCCCGGTCGGAGACAGCAGTGACACGGTAGCCACCGCTCGCGTCATCGGCCCAGTTAATGGTGCGGACCGGGCTGCCGAGGACGACGTCGTCGCCCAGTTCCGCGGCCTGCAGCAGCGAAACCTGCTGCATCCCACCGACAACCCGCTTGTCCAGGATGAAGTCCTCATCCGTGAGGTTGGTGAAGGACCCCGCCGAGGCAGCCATGAGGACGGCCTGCAGGGCGGAGAAGGCGTGGGCCGGTTTGGTCAGCATGCCGCCGGCGATGAACAGGCCGATGTTGCTGCAGGCTTCCTCATCTGTTGAGTTCTGCCGCAGCCAATGGTGGAAGGAAACGGTGTCCAGCTCGCGGGCCTTGGGGTGGGCCCACGGCTCCTCGGGAGCCATCTCCGCGGCCAGGGAGTCCAGCAGTGCCGTGAGCTTGTCCATTTCGACGGCGGTGGTTTCGCTGACCGGGAAGGAGTCACCGGTGTACAGGGTGCGCTTGCCGTCCGCGCCAATGTAGACGGATTCGCCGTCGCGGTAGCGGGAATAGGTCTGCAGTCCGAGCTCATCCAGGAGCCCCAGGAGCCCGGTCTGGTCCGGCGAGACCCACTGGCCGCCGATCTCGAGCATGGCCCCGTCAACCGTGTCGGTCCAGGTCCGGCCGCCCACGCGGTCCCGCGCCTCGAGCACCGCCACACTGAGTCCGGCCTTTTTCAGCTCGCGGGCGGCGGTCAAGCCTGACGGGCCGGCTCCTACGATGACGACGTCGCGGTCAAGTTCCAGCATGATGTTCCTCCCCGTGGCCGCTAGAGTGATGCGGACCACAAAATGAATGGCGTTCATTTAGATGATAGACCTTCCACACGCTTCGGGGAAGACCCTCCGCCTAATGAATTTCGCCCGTAAAGTAGGGGCAGAACGGACTCACCCCGAACCCGCCAGCCAAACTGAGAAGCCAAGCAGAGAAGAAAGGGCCGGAATGACGGCAGCAACCAGCGCCCCCGCCGATCCGCACGGCCCCGCCGCCGGGCCCCGCCGCCGCGCGGGACGGCCCGCCGCGGCCGTGCTGGACCAGCACGGCATCACCGTGGCGGCCCTGCAGCTGATTGGCAAGAGCGGCTACGACGGGTTCACCATGGCTGCCCTGGCGCGGACCCTCAACGTGGCTCCCTCGGCGCTGTACAACCATGTCTCGTCCAAACGGGACGTGCTGGTCCTCGTCCAGGACCACTTGACCTCGTTCGTGGACGTCACCGCCTTCGAGGCCGGGGACTGGGAACAGGCCGTGAGGGATTGGGCCTGGAGCTACCGCGACGTATTTTCCAAGCACACCCCGCTGATTCCCGTCATTGCCGTGCTGCCCGTGACCGATGCGCCCAAGACACTGGCCATGTATGAGGCCGTCAGTGCCGGTTTCAGCCGCGCAGGCTTTCCGCAGGAGCGCATTGTCCCGGCCATTGTCGCGATCGAATCGTTCATTTTTGGCTCCGCCTACGACGTCACGGCACCCGCGGACATCTTCGATTCCGGCACCATGGCCGCGTCGACACCGCATTTCACCGCCGCCGTCCAGCGCCTGGCCGAGGAAGGCCATGAGAAACCGGCCGACGTCGCTTTCCGGCTGGGACTTGAGGCACTTCTCGCCGGGCTCGGGGCGCTGCGGGCAGCCTAGCGGTCTTGCCGCGTGGTCCGCAGCTGCGGAGTTTCCCCACTTTTGACGGACCGGCGCCGCCCCACACCGGCGGGTCGGCGCAACACGCCAGAGGAAGCCTTCGAATGTGGGGAAACCGGAAAACCCCGACGCCGGCTGCCGCCGCGCGGGTTAAACAAAAGAACCCCGGTCCAAGACCGGGGTTCTTTCGATTGCGTGCGCGAGGGGGGATTTGAACCCCCACGCCCTTTCGGACACTGGCACCTGAAGCCAGCGCGTCTGCCGTTCCGCCACTCGCGCGCAACTTCTTCCACTCGGATAGGGCCGGTTTCCCGAACCGCCAACCTCGTAAAAGCAGCGAGATCAAGCATAACGGACAATTGCCGGAAAACACCAATCGAGCCCCAGAGCCCCCTGATTGGGGTCGTTTTCCGGCCACGTTTGCCCCGCCGCCGGGCGTCACGCGGGGACCCGCCGCGGCGGTCCCGGCGGCGGTGTCCGCGCACGTCAGGGCGCGGCGGGCACTCATTTTGACGTCGCCCCGGCGGCGTCCGTTGAGGCCATTCCCAGACACGCCCAGTAGTATCTGATGTAGGAGTGTCCGCTGAGCGCGGGCTCGCAAAAGTTGGAAACCGAGTTCCGGA
The DNA here is from genome assembly GCF_056401395.1 of Arthrobacter sp. P4_F11. Lineage (NCBI taxonomy): Bacteria > Bacillati > Actinomycetota > Actinomycetes > Micrococcales > Micrococcaceae > Arthrobacter > Arthrobacter sp. P4_F11. The sequence goes on along the minus strand of NZ_JBFUJK010000009.1, from coordinate 79,159 downwards.
ACGAACGCTGCCCCGCAGCCACCAGGAAAGGAGAAGGACCATGGGATTGCTGGACAAAGTCGAGCGCGGCATCGAAAAGGCCGTCCGCGGAGTCTTCTCCACCGGTTCCCGCGCCCAGGTTGAGCCTGTCGAGATCGCGAGCCGCCTCCGCACCGAGGTGGACAACAAGGCCATCACGATCGCCGCGGGACGCACCCTGGCCCCTAACGTTTTTGACGTACTCCTCAGCAGCGATGACTTCCGGCGCGCCCAGGAATGGGGCACACCGCTCGCGGAGGAGCTGTGCGACGTCGTCATCAACCATGTCCGCAGCCAGGGCTACACCCTCCAGGGCCCGGTCCGGATCAGTTTCCGCCGCGATGAGGAGCACCGCGCCGGGAATTTCGACATCACCTCGCGGACCGAAAAAGCCTCCGCCCCTTCCGTCCCGGCTCAGCCGGGCATTCACGGCAACGTACCCGCGGCTCCGACACGCCAGCCTGCACAGCTTCAGCCTGTACTGGACATCGACGGCCAGCGCTATTCGCTGAACGCGCCCTCAATCGTCCTCGGACGGTCCTCCGAAGCAGACATCCTTATTGACGACACCGGCGTTTCGCGCCGCCACCTGGAAATCCGGACTGGGCCTGGTACGGCTCAGGCGATCGATCTCGGCTCCACGAACGGCAGCTACGTCAACGGCCAAAAGATCGTGGGCAGTTCGGATCTTGCTGACGGCGCCACGATCATGATGGGACGAACCAAAATCATCTTCCGCCTACTGCCCGCCCACCCAGGCGGCCGCGCATGAGCGAATTGACCATCACGGCCCTGCGTTTCGGGTTCCTCATCCTCCTGTGGGTGCTGATCTTCAGCATTGTCTCGGCCATGCGCCGCGATCTGATGATCGGCCGCAAGGCCGCCGCCGGCGCCCCCACGGCACGCCAGGTGCGCAAGAATCCTTCCCTTGCCGAACCGCCGCCGGCCCCCGTCAAACAGCAGGCCCGCCAGCTGATCGTGACCGAGGGACCGTTGAAGGGCACCACCATCGCCCTCGCGGCGAGCCCCATCCTCCTGGGCCGGGCACAGGAAGCCACCCTGGTCCTGGAGGACGACTACGCCTCGGGCCGCCATGCCCGCCTGTTCCCACAGGGCAGCCGCTGGTTCATCGAGGACCTCGGCTCCACTAATGGCACGTATCTGGCAGACCAGCAGCTGACCCGGGCACTCCCGGTGGAGCTGGGCGTCCCCGTGAGAATCGGCAAGACGGTCATCGAATTGAGGCCGTAGCCGTGGCTGCCCCGGAATTTCCCGCAGACAGGGCCGAAGGCAAGACGACTGCCCCGAAGCGGCCGCTCATCATGCGCTACGCCGCGCGGTCAGACGTCGGCCGCATCCGCGCCAAGAATGACGACTCCGCCTACGTCGGCCGGCACCTCGCCGTCGTTGCCGACGGCATGGGTGGCCATGCCGGCGGCGATGTTGCCTCCGCCGCGACCGTCCTGGACATGATCCACCTGGACCATGACGACTACGACGGCGACGCCGGCACCGTCCTCGCCGACGAAATCCAGACAGCCAACTCCCTGCTGTCCGAACTGGTCCACATGAATCCCAAGCTCGCCGGGATGGGCACCACGGTCACGGCCCTGCTCCTCGCCGAAGGAAAGCTCCACTTCGCCCACATCGGTGACTCCCGGGCCTACCGGCTGCGCGACGGCGAGTTCGAACAGGTCAGCGTCGACCACACCTTTGTGCAGCGGCTCATCGATGAGGGCAGGCTCCGCCCCGAAGAGGCCGAAACGCATCCGCACAAGAACGTCCTCATGCGCGTGCTGGGGGACGTCGATGCCAGCCCGGAGCTGGATCTTGACACACTGGCTGTCCAGGCCGGGGAACGATGGCTGCTCTGCTCGGACGGCCTGAACTATGTGGCCGGCCACGTCGTGGAGCGCACCGTCCGGGAGACGAAGGACCTGGGCGAATGCGCCGAACTGCTGGTTGAACTCACGCTGGAGGCCGGCGCCCCGGACAACGTGACCGTGGTGGTACTCGACATTGCCGAGCCGACCCGTGATGACGTCCGGACCGCCGCCGTCGACGTCGTGCCCGCGCCCGCAGCGGCCGCCGGGACGTCAGCGTCCGCGGCCCCGGCCGGAACCCTGGCCGGGCCCCCGGCCGGCAGCACCGTTGGTGCCGCCAAAACCCCCGGCGGGTCCGTAAAGAAGGACACCTCCGCCCAGGACACCGGGTCCGCCGCGCTGGCCGCCGCGGCAGGAGCCTCGGCGCCGCCGGCCGACCCGGCCCCAGGGTCCCCGGCCGACGGCACATCGCCGGCCGCCGCCGCACAGAAGGCCGCCGAGGGCAAGGAGCCCGAGACCACCACCGACCCGCATCTGGGCGAACACCTCTCGGCCGAAGTCCTGCGGGAAGAACTCTCCATGCGCCCGCATGAACTTGTCGGGGCCGCCGCCGCAGCAGCGGAATCAGGGTCCATTCCTTCCATCGCCGGACGCACCGTGGCCCGGCGCGCGGCCACGGTCCTCACGCACAAGTCCGAACAGGACCGCGAGGAGGCGGACGACTTCAGGCCCGCCGGACGGCCGCGCCGGTGGCTGACCGTATCCATTGCCGCCGCGATCGTCTCGCTGCTGGCCGTCGGACTCTGGCTCGGCTACGCCTGGACCCAGACGCGCTACTACATCGGCGAACACAATCAGCATGTGGCCATCTTCAACGGCGTCTCCCAGCGTCTCGGGCCCATCCAGCTTTCCACTCTCGAAGCGGTAACCGATATCAAGATGTCCGACCTTCCCGAATTTTCGCAGCAGCGGGTGCGCCAGACTGTGCCCGCCCGCGACCTCTACGACGCGCAGCGGATCGTCAAAAACCTGGAACGCACCGGCACGACCGCCCCGGCCGATGAATGCCTCACCCCGTCCCCCGCAGCGACGGCCGCCGGTGCCACCCCCTCCCCCGGCACCACGGCCAAGCCGGGCTCCACGGCCAAGCCGGGCTCCACGGCGTCGCCAAGTGCCACAGCCTCCACTGGAGCGGCCAAGCCGTCGCCATCCGCCACCCCGACTACGAATTGCGAGGGGGCCAAATGACACCCATCGACCCCGTGCCCAGGCCACGACGAAACGTGGAGCTTGTCCTCCTGGTCCTCGCCCTCGCCGTTGGGATTGGTGCCCAGGCACTCGTGGGAGTGGACCGGCAAAAAGCGTTCGACACCGACTTCTGGTTCCAGTCCGGACTCCTGGCGTTGGCCGCCCTCGCCTTCCATGTGGTGTTGCGGCTCCGCGCAAAATATGCCGACCCGGTAATACTTCCGCTCGTGGTCGCCCTTAACGGGCTGGGCCTGGCCATGATCCACCGGCTGGACAGGGTGGGCGAAGACACCGGCAACAACCAGCTGCGCTGGACCCTGGTGGCCATGGCGGTCGCGATCGCGGTCATTTGGTTCCTCAAGGACCACCGGATCCTGCGCCGCTTTACCTATATCTCCCTGGCCATCAGCGCCCTGCTCCTCATCCTGCCGCTGGTTCCCGGCATCTCCGCCGGAGAGGTCCTGGGTGCCAGCGTCTGGATCAAGATCGGTTCCATGACCTTCCAGCCGGGTGAAATCGCCAAGATCACGCTGGCCATCTTCTTTGCCGGCTACCTGTCGTCGAACCGGGACCTGATACTGCTGGCGGGCCGCAAGATCGGCCCGGTGCAGTTCCCGCGGTTCAAGGACATGGGCCCCATGATCACCGCCTGGCTCGTGAGCATCGGCGTGCTGGTCTTCCAGCGTGACCTCGGATCCTCGATCCTGTTCTTCGGCCTGTTCCTCGTCATGATCTACGTCGCCACGAGCCGCATCAGCTGGGTGATCATCGGCCTCGTGTTGATTGCCGTCGGCGGCTTCGTCGCTGCCCGCGTGTTCTCGCACGTGGCCCTGCGGATCGACGGCTGGCTCAACGCGTTCACCGATGAGGTCTACGGCCGGCAGTTCGGCGGCAGCCTCCAAATTGTCGAGGGCCTGTTCGGCATGGCCAACGGCGGCCTGGTCGGCACCGGCCTCGGCCAGGGCCGGCCCAACCTCGTCCCCTTCGCCAACAGCGACATGATCATCGCCTCCTTTGGCGAGGAACTGGGCCTGATCGGCGTCTTCGCGATCGTCCTGATGTACCTGCTGCTGTTCACCCGGGGCTTCCGCGCCGCGCTGGGCACCCGCGACGCGTTCGGCAAACTGCTCGCCACCGGGCTCTCCTTCGCGATCGCGCTGCAGTGCTTTGTGGTGATCGGCGGTGTGACGCGCCTGATCCCGCTGACCGGACTTACGACGCCGTTCCTCGCCGCCGGCGGGTCCTCGCTCCTGGCGAACTGGATCATTGTGGGTCTGCTGCTCATGATTTCGCACTCCGCGCGCGGCCCGGTGGATACAACGCCGCTGCCGCCCGGCCAGGAACCCGGTGCGCGCAAGAACTTCCCCGTGCTGCCTGCCAAACCGGCGCCGGATCCCCGAAACAGTCCCGACGCACCCACCGAGGCGGTGAAACAGCTGTGAACCAGGCCATCCGCAATTCATGGATTGCCGCCATCGCGATGTTCGTGCTGGTCTTCGGCGCACTGAGCTATGTGCAGGTGGTTGGCGCCGACGAGCTTAAGGCCAACGCCTGGAACAGGCGCGCCATCCTGCAGAACTACTGCAACGACCGCGGTGCGATCATTGTTGGGGGCACCCCGGTGGCAGAGTCAGTGCCCGCCACGGAGAGCTGCAAATTCCAGCGGACCTACTCCCAGCCCGAGCTCTACGCGGGCGTCACCGGCTACTTCTCCAAGAACTACGGCCTCACCGGACTCGAGAAGTCGATGAACGATGTCCTGGCCGGCAGTTCGGACCAGCAATTCCTGGACCGGGTGGGCCAGTTGTTCCTCGGCAACCAGCCCAAGGGCGCGTCCGTGGAGCTGACCCTGGACCCCAAGCTCCAGAAGCTGGCCTACGACCTCATCCCGGACGGCATTCGCGGGCACATCGTGGTCACCAACCCGAAAACCGGCGCGGTCCTGGCCATGGTGTCCAAACCGTCCTATGACCCCAACCTGATTGCCACCCAGGACCCGGCCGCCGAACAGGCCAATTACACCGAGCTGAACCAGGTCCCCGGGATCAACCTGAACCAGAACGTCTCTGGACCCACGGGCGAGCTGCTGGCACCGGGATCGGTATTCAAGCTCATTGACACCTCTGCGGCGCTGAAGTCGGGCAAGTACAACAAGGACAGCGACCTGCCCAACCCGGCCGAGATGTCCTTCCCGGGCATCGACTACAAGCTGCCCAACTACGCGGGCGGCAACTGCTACACGCGCACGACGGCGTCGTTCGCGTTTGCCCTGCAGCAGTCCTGCAACACACCGTTCGCCAGCATCGCCCTGGACCTGGGGCAGAAGGCCATCGGGGACGAGGCGGAGAAATTCGGCTTCGGCCAGGACTTCGGCGACCAGCTCAAGCTGGACAGCGCCCCAAGCTTCTTCCCGAGCGAACCGCTGGACGACGCCGGGCTGGCGCAGTCCTCAATCGGCCAGCGCGACGTCCGCGCCACACCGCTGCAGATCAACACCATGACGGCGGCGATCGCCAACGACGGAGTGCAGATGCAGCCGAACCTGATCAAGGCCGTACGCGCCCCTGACCTGCGCACGATCAGCGAACCGAAACCCCAGGCCCTGCGCACCGCCACGAGTCCGGAGATCGCACGGCAGGTCAATGAGTGGATGGTCAGCGTCGTCGACGACGGCATCGCACACCGTGCGGCCGTGCCCGGTGTCCAAGTGGCCGGCAAGACCGGTACCGCAGAACTCGGCAATGGCCTGAACAATTCTTGGTTTACCGGGTTTGCCCCGGCAAATGACCCGCAAGTGGCCGTCACCATCGTCATGGAAGGCGTAGACATCACCACTGGCGCAAATCTAACCAGTCCGAACGCGAAGAAGATTTTTGAGGCGGTGTTGAATAAGTGAGGCCTACTTCGGGAATCACCCTCGGCGGCAGATTCCAGCTGACCACGCGCATTGCGATCGGCGGCATGGGAGAAGTCTGGAAAGCCAAAGACCTGATCCTTGGCCGCATCGTCGCCATCAAGGTGCTCAAGGAGGAATACACGGGTGACCCCGGTTTCCTGCAGCGCTTCCGCGCCGAGGCACGCCATACCGCCCTCCTGAACCACGTGGGCATCGCCAACGTCTTCGATTACGGCGAGGAAGAGGGTTCCGCCTACCTGGTCATGGAACTGGTTCCGGGCCAGCCGCTGAGCAGCATCATCGAGCACGAACAGGTGCTGTCCCCGGACCGCACCCTGTCGATGATCGCCCAGACGGCGCGGGCCCTGGCCGTCGCCCACGCACAGGGCCTCGTGCACCGGGACGTCAAGCCCGGAAACCTGCTCATCACCCCCGACGGCCGGGTCAAGGTTACCGACTTCGGCATCGCCCGCCTGGCCGACCAGGTTCCGCTGACCCAGACCGGCCAGGTGATGGGCACCGCCCAGTACCTGGCACCCGAACAGGCCACGGGGCAGACTGCCACCGGAGCCTCGGACATCTACTCCCTCGGCGTGATCGGCTACGAGTGCCTCACGGGCCACCGGCCGTTCTCCGGGGAATCGCAGATCGCCATCGCGCTGGCCCAGGTCAACGATGCGCCTCCGCCGCTGCCGGACACACTGCCCAGGCCCGTCCGCGCGCTGCTGATGTCCATGCTGGCGAAGGATCCGAAGAACCGCCCGGCCGACGCCATCAAGCTGTCCGAGGCGGCCGAGGCCATCCGCAACGGTGATATCGCCGCCGCACACGCAGCCGTACCGGGCATGCTGCTTTTCGAGGCAGCCACCGGGCCCATCACGGCCCCCGTCGACGTCCCCACCGCGGCCACCAGCGTCATTGGCTCCAGCGCCGCAGAGGACAAGTCGACGTCGGCGACGTCCGCGCTGCCCGTCGTGGGCGCCGCCGGTGCAGGTGCAGCCGCGGGCCTGGCCGCAGGCGCTGCCGCAGCCAGCGGCTACGGCGCCCGCAACGCTCTCAACCGCGCCGATGCCCTGGCGGCCGAGCGAAGCTGGGTGCAGGAAGAGGAGGAAGAAGACTACGACCAGCCGGAGGAGGAGCCGAAGCGCCGCGGACGCAGCCCGTGGACGTGGCCGCTGATTGCGCTGATCCTGCTGGTGGTGTTCGCCCTGCTCGGTGTGGTCCTGAGCCAGGCCGGCAGTCTCTTCCCCTCGCAGGCTCCGGCCGCGAGCAGTGCCACGTCCAGCATCGCGAAACCGAGCAGTGCCACGCCGTCGGCGTCGTCGGCTTCCCCGACCGAGACCCCCACCCCCACGCCCAGCTCCGCGACACCCACCGAATCCACCCCGGCAGCGATCAACCTGATCCCGGATGCGTACCTGGGGCGGCCGTACAACGATGTCCGCAATGAGCTGATCGGCAAGGGGCTGCAAGTCACCGGCGTCGAGGTCGTCAACGACGCGACGCCCGGCACCGTCACCAACATCGATCCCTCCGGTGCGGTCCAGCCGGGCACCACCATCACCGTCAGCTACTCCAAGGGCCCGGAAATGGTCGAGGTCCCGTCCATCAAGGCGGGCGCCAGCGAGGCTGAAGCCCAGCAGGCCATCCAGGACGCCGGGCTGCGCTGGGCCAAGGGAGCCGACGTCGATCCCACGAACAAGAAGGAAGATCCGGGCACGTTCGTGAGCTCACAGCCTCCTTCCGGGTCCAAAGTGACCGCGGGAAGCGTCGTGACCTACCACCTCGCCAAGGCCACGGCCACATCCCCTTCACCTTCAGCTACCAAGTCCGGACCCTAAACGATCATGAGCAATACACCCCGCACTCCGTCGCACAGGGAGGAACGCCCGGCGAACACGCAGCGCGTCCTCAGCGGGCGCTATGAGCTGGGTGAGCTGATCGGCCGTGGCGGCATGGCGGATGTTTTCCGCGGCCTCGATACCCGGCTGGGACGCACCGTGGCCGTCAAGCTGCTGCGCCCGGACTTGGCCCGGGATCCGCAGTTCCAGGCCCGCTTCAAGCGCGAGGCACAGGCCGTCGCGGCACTCAACCACCCCTCGATCGTGGCTGTCTTCGACACCGGGGACCACGCGGTCCCCGGTGACCACGACGACAGCGTCCGGGTGCCCTACATCGTGATGGAGTTCGTTTCCGGTAAGACCATCCGCGACATGGTGCGGGCCAAGGACGTCACCATCGACCAGGCGATCGACTTCACCCTGGGTGTGCTGTCCGCGCTCGATTACAGCCACAAGGCCGGGATCGTGCACCGCGACATCAAGCCCGCCAACGTGATGTTTTGCCCCGATTCAAACAGCGTCAAGGTCATGGACTTCGGAATCGCCCGCGCCATTGCGGATTCGTCCGCCACCATGACACAGACGCAGGCCGTCGTCGGCACGGCGCAGTACCTGTCCCCGGAACAGGCCCGGGGCGAAGCAGTCGACGCGCGCAGCGACCTGTACTCCGCCGGTTGCCTTCTCTACGAGATGCTGACCGGCCGGCCGCCGTTCATCGGCGACAGCCCCGTCTCGGTGGCCTACCAGCACGTTCGTGAGATCCCCGAGCCCGCCAGCAGCCTCAATCCCGACGTCTCCGCCGCGCTGGACAGCGTGTTGATGAAGGCCCTGCAGAAGAACCGCGCCGACCGTTTCCAGGACGCCGCCGCCTTCCGCCGCGCCCTGCGGGCCGCGCGCAGCGGCGTTCCGGTCACGGCGCCTTCCGCCAGCGAGGCCCCCACCGACCCCACCAACGAGGTTCCCCGGCACGACCCCCTGGCGCCCACGGCAGCTTTTTCCCTGACCGGCGCCAAGTTCCTCGACGATTCCCCCGGCGGCCGGCTCCGTCCCGCCGAAGAAACACCCGACGACGAGGAAGTGCTGCAGCCGGCGGGCACCGAACTCTATGGCATTGCGGACACCGGCAGCCTGCCGCTGGCGCTGCCGGTCGAACGCGAGCACACCCCGCGCCAGAAGACGCGGCGCCGTACCTGGATCGCGACGCTCGTGGTTCTCACACTGCTGGTGCTGGCCGGCGGCGGCCTGTGGCTGTACAACCTCATGAATCAGGCCCCCCCGCAGGCGACCAAGGTTCTGGTTCCCACGGTGACGTCCCTGACGGAATCAGAGGCCCTGCAAAGGCTGTATAACGCAGGTTTCAAGCCACAGCTCCAACGGCTGCGGCACGAGAGCATTCCCAAAGGCACCGCGATTGGCACCGTGCCGACGTCGGGGAGTTCCATGGACGCCAACTCGGACATCATCCTCAACATCTCCGAGGGCCCCAGCGCGATCACCATCCCGACGGACCTGCCCGGCCGGACCGAGGCGGCAGCCCGCGATCTTCTCCACCAAACGGGGCTGGCTGGCGCCCTCACCACCAAGATGTCCAACAACCCTACGGTTCCGGTCGGCATTGTCATCACCACCAACCCGGCCCCGGGCCAGGTTGTGGCCGTGGCGGACGCGGTCGAAATCGTCGTCTCCACGGGCAAGGTGGCTGTGCCTCAGCTGATCGGGCTGCCGCTGGCGGAGGCGGAGGCGAAACTGAAGGAACAGGGCCTGGTGCTCAAGGCCACCGAAGTGGAGAACTCCCAGGTGGCTCCGGGCAAGGTGACAGGCCAGGCCGACGCCGCGGATTCGCTCGTCGAACAGGGCAAGACCATCACCGTGACCGTGGCGAAGGCACCGGCGCCGCCGCCGCCCCCGCCGTCGCCCACGCCGACGCCGACGCCGACCAAGAGCGCTGCCAAAGAGGACGCGGCCCTGGGCGGACTGTTCCCCTAACCCGGTCGGGAAAGACCGAAGGTACCGGTTACCGCCGCGCCGGAGCTTTCGGGGCCTGCCGGGTCAGTGTTTGATGAGCGGGCTCAGGTCCGCTGCCCGTTCGGCAGCACCAGCCATGCCCAGTGACTCCAGCCAGTTGCCGAGCATCTGGTAGCCGCCTTCGGTCAGGACGGATTCCGGGTGGAACTGCACGCCGCATAGTGGGGCGGTGCGGTGCTGCAGGCCCATCACCACACCGGTGCCCGTTTCCGCGGTGATCTCCAGGACCTCCGGGATGCTCTCGCGGACAGCGGCCAGCGAATGGTAGCGGGTGGCCGTGAGGGGCGAGGGGAGCCCCGCAAAGACGCTGGTTCCATGGTGTTCGACGAGGGAAGTCTTGCCGTGCATCAGTTCGGGAGCGTGCGTCACGGTTCCGCCGTAGGCCTCCGCCAGCGCCTGGTGCCCCAGGCAGACACCCAGCATGGGCTTGTCGTGGCTGCCGCACCACTTGATCAGCTCAATGCAGACACCGGCCCCGGCTGGATTCCCCGGACCGGGAGAGATAAGGACCCCGTCCCGCGCCTCGGCCATTTCGATCGCCTCGGCGAGCGTGACGTCGTCGTTGCGGACTACGGTGGTCTCCGCACCGAGCTCCTGGAGATAGCCGACCAGGGTGTAGACAAAGCTGTCGTAGTTGTCTACGACCAGGATCTTGGTTGTGCTCATGGGTGCCTTGCTGAACCAATCGTTGAATCTGTTAACTGGGTGAATTGCGCCAGCCAGGGAAAAAGGAACTGAACCATCAATACCAGTGCTCCGGCCGCCAGCACCAGCGCGGTCGCAATCCTGAGCCACAAGGGCCCGGGAAGGCGGCGGAAAAGCCAGCCATACATTCGTCAGCCTTCCCCGGCCGCGCGGGCCGCCCGGGAAATTTCAGCCGGCGGTCCAGCCGAAAGGGACTTCCACCGCTCCAGCAGGGCGTAGGCCACAAAGCGTTGGTCGGAGCCAAACCGCGGGTTGCAGCTCGTCATGATCAGGTAGCTCTCCGTGGGCGCGGCGCCCGGCCGCATCGGCACCGGCAACAGCACATCGGTCCGCGAGGGGAGGACTGTCTGGCTGTTCCGGAACACGTAGACATAGTAGCCCTCACGGGTCTGGACGTAGATCCGGTCCCCAGGCACCAGGGCGTCGATATGGTCCAGGACGGCGCCGTGGGTCTGCCGGTGCCCTGCCACGGCGAAGTTTCCCGCAGCCCCTGGCATGGCCGTGCCCTGATAATGCCCGATGCCCAGGGTGTCCAACACCGCCGGAGTGGTTCCCTGAACGATGGGTCGCGTGTAGCCGGCGAACCGCCTTGCGCTGCCGGGCGTCGGAGGCCACATTCATCCACCACAACTGCCAGGCCACAAAGAGCAGGACAATGACGCCCCCGGTCGGAGCAGCTCGCCCGCGACGTGGATGGCGCGCAGGAGCAGCCCGCGGCGGCTGCGAGCCGTCCGGTCGGATTCCTGCTCCAACTCCAGCGCTGCGGGTTCTCCTCCAAGACGGTTGCGGGGGTCCACGGCGTGGCCGGAACTACAGCTAGAATTGTGCGACACAAGAATTCAAGCTCGACCAAGAGCACGTTGGCCGGCGGGGGCTCGCTTCCTGCAGGATACCAAGCCACGTTGGCCGCTCTTGTTCCAGCCCGCCGAGGAGGATCAGTGCCCGAGTCGAAGCCGCGTAAAAGGACTGCCCGTGTGGCCCCGCAGACTTCTGCCGCGGAGGCCTACAAGCCCAATCCGGTCTGGTTCAAGCCCGTCATGTTTGGCCTGATGATCGTTGGCCTGCTGTGGATCATCACGTTCTACATCACCGAGGGCGCCTTCCCGGTTCAGGCTTGGGGCTCGTTGAACATCGTCGCCGGCTTCGGAATCGCGATCATCGGCTTCCTGATGACCACACGCTGGCGTTCCTGACACCAGGCCCGCGCGGCGCACATCCCTGACGGGCCGGTACACACAGTGTGCCGGCCCGCCGCCGTTAACCCACAGCACTAATCCCGGCCCAGCGAAGGAATCCAGATGACCCCGGCAGTAAACGGCTCGACCATTGGCGACGACGGACTGGCGCGGCCTGTGTGGGCCTCCGTGGATCCCATGCTGCGGGAGTATTACGACTCCGAGTGGGGCATGCCCGTCCGGGACGAACAGGGCCTCTACGAACGCATCAGCCTCGAAGGATTCCAGGCGGGGCTTTCATGGGCGACAATCCTGCGCAAGCGGCCCGCTTTCCGCGCGGCGTTCAAGGACTTCGATCCGGAACTGGTGGCACGCTTCACGGACGCCGATGTGGAGCGGCTCATGCTCGATGCCGGGATCGTCCGGAACCGGCTGAAGATCCAGGCGACCATCACCAATGCCCGCGCTACTCTGGCGTTGAGGGACGACGGCGGCCTGGTTGACTTCGTATGGGCGTTCCAGCCGGACGCCACACCCCGACCTAACTCCCTGGATGAGGTCCCCACCACTTCGGCCGAGTCCATCGCGCTCTCCAAGGCGCTGCGCAGGAAGGGCTTCGCCTTCGTAGGGCCCACCACGATGTTCGCACTCATGGAGGCCATCGGAATGGTGGACACCCATCTGCTGGATAGCCACCGGCGCGGGTCATCGGGCGTCTGGCCGCAGTGACCCGTCGATGACCCCGCGAGGTCCCGCTTAGTTATCCACAGCTGTGCACAAGCCTGGGGAAACTTATCCACATTGTTCATAAGTTTCCGGGTCTTCATGCGGTTCAGCCGGGTTCCGCGGCCACAGCGGGGCGCAAAGCGACTGATGAGATCCCCGGCCGGTCCTGAATTACACAGCTGTAAGTTATTAACAGTGTGGATTTCCTGTGGACAAGTTCCCTGATCCCGGCAACAGACCGCGGATGGCACCGGGGCCCCGCCGCACGGCCGGCTCACGGCAGCCTCGGGGCCGCCTCGGGCCGGCTGGCCGCCCGGCATGGTGGTCCGTCCCGACACCAGCTGCAACGGACGAGTTATCCACTTAATAACAGGCCACTACCCACAAGTTATCCACAGCTGGGGATAACAGCCGGTGCATATGAGCCGCAACCCCCTCTGCCGGGCCATGAGCCGGGTTAAATCCCGCGGATGCTCAGACCATCAAGTTGTTAACACTGTGAATAACCCTGTTGAAACACACACCGCGGCCGTCCCACGGCCCGTCGTGACCGGCCGCCGCCGCGTGCGGGGCCTGTGGGGGCGACGGCACTGGGAGTGCGGCGTGGTGACGCGGCGCTGTCCGGAGGTCCTGAGGCGCCGGTCCCTGGCGTGCCCGTGGCACCGTTCTGTGGAGTTCTCCCTGGAGTTCCCGCGGTGCAGGGCCGGAACGGGGCTGGATCAGGGCAGGTGCCGCCCGGCGCCAGGCAACAGGGCCTGGGGGCAAAGTTGTCCACTTACTCACAGGGCAACCCACAGAAGTTATCCACAGGTGTGGAGATCTGATTGGCAGCATCGCCTGCAAGCTGGATAATCGCCAGCCCGGGCGGCCAGAGCCGGGTCGTCACAGTGAACTACACGCTTGTAAGTTATTAACAATGTGGATAACCGCTGTGGAAAACTCTCGGATCCGCACCTGTGAATTCAGGTGCGGGGGATCGGCCCGGGGGTACAGGGGAAAAGGTCCACAAGGGAAACAGCCAAGGAACCCCAGCGAGAGAAGCACTGGGAAAGAGTGAAGGGGCGGGGCGTTCAATTGCGGCCGATTGCGGCCGGCGACTTCGGCAGGAGCGGGCTAAGCGCCGGCGCCGGCCATCCGCACGACGGACACGGCGGTCACCAAGGCCAGGACCACGGCGAGGCCGATGGCCTGCAGCAGGGTCTGCCGCGGGCCGCGGGGGGTGTAGGCAATCACGGCGGCACTCAGGGCGCCGGTGACGAGGCCCCCGAGATGGGCCTGCCAGGCGATCTGCGGGACCATGAAGCCGATGACGCCGTTGATGGCAATCAGGACCAGGAGCTGGCGGACTTCGCCGCCGCGCTGGCGCTGGACTACCAGCAGAGCGCCGAACAGGCCGAAGATGGCGCCGGAGGCGCCGACGAGGCCCACCGGGCCGTTCACCGGATACACCGGGGTCAGCAGGAGGAAGCCGACGGAGCCGCCGACGGCCGAGAGCAGGTAGATGGCCAGGAAGCGGGCGTGGCCCAGCAGCGGCTCAAGGATCTGGCCGAATATCCACAGCGTGTACATGTTCAGGACGATGTGGAGCAGGAATCCCTGCGAGTGCAGGAACGCCGAAGTGAGCATCCGCCACGGTTCAACGCCGGTCAGGGCGGGAGCGTAGGCCAGTTGCTGGTAAATCCCGTCGTTGGGGACTGTCCACTGCAGCGCATAGACAAGGGCACACAGCGCGATGATCACGTAAGTGACGACGGGTTTGCCGGCGGTCGCGGCGCCGCCGTAGACGGTCCTGACGGCCGGCGTCGTGCGCTTGGTTTCGTTGACACAGTCAACGCATTGGAATCCGACGGCGGCCGCCCGCTGGCAGTCGGGGCACGCAGGGCGCCCGCACCGCTGGCAACGCACATAGGCGGGCCGGTCCGGGTGCCTGGGGCATACCGGGACCTCTGCGGACGGCTCTGCCGCCGGAATTCCGTAGCTCATGGTGGTGGGTTAGAGCTTTTCGATGTCAATGCTGTTGATGGTGACATCCTCGACGGGGCGGTCGCCCATGCCGGTGCGGACGCCTTCGATCGCGTCGACGACCTTCTTGGATTCATCATCGGCGACCTCACCGAAGATGCTGTGCTTGCCCTGCAGCCAGCCGGTGGGGATGGTGGTGATGAAGAACTGCGAACCGTTGGTGCCGCGGCCCATCTGGACGCCGGCGTTGGCCATGGCCAGCTTGTACGGCTCGTTGAAAGTCAGTTCCGGGTGGATCTCATCGTCGAACTTGTAGCCCGGTCCACCGGTGCCGCGGCCCAGGGGATCGCCGGCCTGGATCATGAAGTCCTTGATGATGCGGTGGAAGATGGTGCCGTTGTAGAGCGGCGTGCCGGTCTTGTCCTCGCCCGTTTCCGGGTGGGTCCAGGCTTTCTCACCGGTGGCCAGCCCGACGAAGTTGTCGACGGTCTTCGGCGCGTGGTTGCCAAAGAGGTTGACGACGATGTCGCCGAGGCTCGTGTGGATAGTGGCTTTTGCGGTTGCGTTGGCAGTCATAGGGCCCATTCTTCCATGACGGCTCCGCCCGCATAGGGCCGCAGAGTCAGTTCCGCGCTGGGTGAAATCCACTGGAAATCGGCCTGAAGAATAGCCGGTGCGTTCCTAGACACGTAGGCTAACTGCAGAACCGTCACATTAATCGGGAGGTAGTTGTGAAGAAAACGGATCGTATTGCCCGTGACCTGGAGCAGTCAGTGAGCACCGGAGTAGACAGCGCCAAGGATTGGGCGGCCCCGCGGGTTGAGGCTGCCGTGAACTGGGCTGTTCCCCGCCTGCAGCACGGACTGGACACCGCCTCTCCCAAGATCCAAGAGGGCCTCAAGTCCGCGGCCCACAATCTGGCCGGCGGCGTTGCCACTGTTACTCCCCGTCTTCAGGATGGCCTGGCCCAGCTGGCGCCGAGGATCCACGATGCCGCGGACAGCGCGACCCCGCGCCTGCACGAAGCCGTGGACAAGGCAGCCCCGGTCATCGCCAATGCACGCGACCGGGTTGTTGTCGAGTACCTGCCCAGGCTTTCCGACCAGATCGGGCAGGCTTCCGTGGCCGTCCACCGCACGTTGGAAAACGCCCCGGCCCACGTGGACGCCGTCGCACAGAAGCTTGTTGATTCCGGTGTTGTCACCGGCGTCCAGACGCAGGCTCAGGCCGTCAAGGGACACGCCAAGAAGGCAGGCAAGAACGCCAGCAAGCACATCAAGGCGGCTGCCACCGAGGTCACCAAGACGGCTAATGCCAAGCTCGCCAAGCAGCAGAAGCCCAAGCACCGCGGCCTGCTGATCTTCGGCATCATCGCTGCCGCCGTTGCAGCCGGTGTCGCCGCCTGGCGGGCGTCCAGGCCGGTGGAGGACCCTTGGAAGGTACCGACGCCGGTAAAGCCCGCCCCCACGGCCGCCCCGGCCGGCGAGGCCGGCGAATCGCTGAAGGACGCCGCCGACAAGGCCGGTTCCGCGACTGTAGCGGCAGCGGACTCCGCGGCTGAGGCATCCAAGCAGGTTTCCGATTCCGCAACCACCGCGGCGGACAAAGCCACGGAAACGGCCAAGGACGCCGCCGGCAACGCCGCTGACGCCGCCGACAAGGTTGCCCCCGACGCCAAAACGGCCGTACGCAACATCGCGGCCAGCCTGAACAACGGCACAGACAAGCCCGGCAAGTAGAACCTGGCCGGCACAGGCCGGCTGAGTCGAGACCCTGCGTCGGGCAGTCCGGCTGCCGGCAGGTGTCCTGCACTCTCCCAAGGAGGGATTCCGCCACAGTGCGGGATCCCTCCTTTTGTTTGACTCGGCCTCCGCAGGCACGTCACAGTCCGGCTTCAAACGCCAGGCTAGATGCTAAATTTGTGGTGATGTCACCCCATAGATCACCCCAGGATGCCTTGCTCCTTGCTCCGCCGCCGGCTGTGTCTATCGTCATCCCGGCGTACAACGAGGAAAGCGTCATCCGGCAGTGTCTGATCGCCGCGGTCTACCAGTCGGTGCCCGCCCACGAAATCATTGTGGTGGACAACCTGTCCAAGGACCGCACGGCGGAAATCGTGCGGCAGATGCAGCTGGAGTATCCGGAGAGCCCGATCATCCTGCTCAGCCAAAACCGCGATCAGGGGCTCATTCCCACACGCAACTTCGGCCTTGACCACGCCACGGGCGATATCCTCGGCCGGATCGACGCCGATTCCGTGCTGGAACCGGACTGGGTGGAGCAGGTGCAGAAAGCCTTCGCCGACGAGTCTGTGCACGCTGCGACCGGTCCGGTGGTCTATTACGACATGCCCATGCGCCGGTTCGGGCTCAAGGCCGACGACAAAATGCGCCAACTGATGCTCAGGCTTGCCAAGCACCAGTATCACTTCCTCTTCGGGTCCAACATGGCAATGCGCCGCTCGGCCTGGGAGACCATCCGCACAGAAGCCTGCCGCGACGAGCGGGACGAGATGCACGAGGACATCGATCTGTCGCTGCACCTGGCCGACCACGAGCTCCGGATCCAGTACTGGCCGCAGATGATCTCGGGCATGTCGGCCCGGCGGCTGGAGGACTCGCCGCGGGATTACCGCTACTACGTGACGCGCTTTGACCGCACCTACAAGGCCCACAACGTCAAGAAGATGGCACTGAAGGCGCCCATGGTGGTCTTCTTCTCGGTCTACTTCCCGGCGAAACTGCTCCGTGCCATCCACACGGTCAACGTTCCCCAGCCGGCCCGCCGCGGCGGCCAATGACGGCGGCCACGCGGCCGCCGGGAGATGCGGCCGCCGGGAGCGGCCTAGTCGGTGCCGAGCTCCGCCAGCCGCTCTGCACCGGCTCCCTCGCCCGTTCTCCGGGCGGAGCGTGAGCCTCGCTGCCCCAGGACCACGACGGCGAGCCCCACCAGGATCATCGCCAGCCCCACGTAGGTCCCGGCCGGCAGCGTCTCGTCCAGGAAGGCTGCGGCCAGGAGCGCCGCTCCGGGGATTTCCAGCAGGATGATCATGGACACCAGCAGCGGGCTCATGGTCGCCAGCAGATAGTTGAACGCGGTGTGCCCCACCAGCTGTGCGCACACGGTAATGGCGAGGATCCCCAGCCAGCCGGTGGCTTCGAACCCTGCCAGCGGCTGTCCGGCCAGCAGCGCCATCCCCGCCACAATCGCGGCGCACATGCCGTAGCACAGGGTCGTATAGACGCCGGTGCCCATGCTCTGCCGCGCCTTGCCTCCGGCGAGCGTGTAGATGCCCGCCAGGGCGCCGCCGGCGACGGCCAGGAGATCGCCCACAAGCGCCTCGGGCGAGGAGCCCATATCAAAACCGGTGATTGTCACGACACCGCCGAAAGCGAGCCCCAGCCCTACCAGGACCGGCCAGCGGAGCCGGACTCCCCGGAAGAGCTGGAAGATCGCGATCCAGCCTGACTGAAGGCACACCAGCGCCGTCGCCGCCGCGACCGACGTCAGCTGCAGGGAGGTAATGAAGCACGCGAAGTGCAAGGCCAGGGCGACGGCAGCGGCGAGCGACCAGCGGAACTCGGCTCCGGTCACCTTTCCGAACTGACGGGGGTTGCGGACCACAACCGGACCGGCCATCACGACTGCTCCAATGGCGTTGCGCCAGAAAGCGATGGCGAGGGCACTGACCGACGTGGCGCCCAGCGTGGCGGCAATGAGTGGCCCCGACGAGGCCACACCCAGCACGCCTACGGCCGCAAGTAAGAAGTTCACGCTCCAACACTAATGGGACGGACAGCAGGGGCCATTACGGCCGCTGCTCCTTGACGGGTGCATACCGCGGTGCCAACCTTAAGGCGCGGTCTCACGTTCCGGTCTCGCCATCATCGAAGAAGGAGACCATCATGGCGTCAATGATCCGCAAGAGCCTGGACAATCCCGAAGAGACGCGCCCCGTTGCCGAGGGCATGGGTCAGGTGGATCTCGTCAACCTCGAGGCCGGCCCGGTTGGACGGGCCACCTTCCTTCCGGGCTGGAAGTGGTCAGACCACGTCAAGCCGATCGCCAAAACTGACAGCTGCATGGCCAGCCATACCGGCTACACGATTTCCGGCCGCATCAAAGTCGTCATGGACGACGGCGAAGAACTCGAATTCGGGCCCGGCGACTTCGGTGTGATTCCGCCGGGCCACGACGCCTGGGTGCTCGGCGACGAGCCCTACGTGTATATCGACTGGCAAGGGATGGCGGACTACGCCAAGCCGAAGGAGTGAGTGGGGAAGGCATGAAAAAAGCCCCGGACAACGTTTCCGCTGTCCGGGGCTTTTCCTATGGTGGAGGCACGGGGACTCGAACCCCGAACCCCCTGCTTGCAAAGCAGGTGCGCTACCAATTGCGCCATGCCCCCATAAGAAGCAACCCGACAATCATACCCTAGGTCCGGAGAGCTGATTTCCAGCTTCCATCCCCGGGTTCCGGGCTAGTCAACCGTATCGGTTGAATTGCTCCAGATCACTTTCCGGGCTTCGGATTCCTGCACTTTCCTGTAGAGGAGGATGCCTGCGACCGTGGCTGCGATAACCAGCAACTTCTTCACATGCACCCCGTTCCGGTTCTGTCATGGACGAACCTTCACTAACCTCTGCCAGAACCAGTACAGGTTCCGTGGGCGTACCAGGACTTGAACCTGGGACCTCTTCGTTATCAGCGAAGCGCTCTAACCGCCTGAGCTATACGCCCCGATGCCTCATCGGGCCGAGATATGACTGTACAGCACATCCCGGCCCGATCTCAAATCGAGGCCCTTTTCCGCGGGAATCCGCGGAAAAGTACGGGAATTAGTCGTCCGTCAGGGTCACGCCGATGCCGCCGACGAGCGTCGCGGCAATGTTGTAGAGCACCGCCGAAAGCATCGACAACGCCGTCAGCAGCACCACATTGATCACGGCGATGATGGTGGCGAATGACGCCACCTGACCCAGGGATGCCACCTTCTTCAATTCGAAGCCGCCGCCTTCGGAGCCGGCGAGGGTCCCGAGCAGGCTGTCCACCTGGTCAAAGATCCCGGTCAGGTCCAGGACGGTCCAGAGCACGATCGCCGCCACGACGGTGACAATTCCCAGCGCCACGGAGAGCAGGAAGGCCATTTTCAGCACGGACCAGGGGTCCACCTTGCTGACCAGCAGCCTGGCACGGCGCACCTTGGCCTTGGGAGCGGGCTTGATCAGCCCGGCAGTGCCTTGCCCGCCGGACTGGGCGGGGCGCTGCCCCGGGACGGCGGGGCGCTGCCCCGGGACGGCGGGGCGCTGGCCGGGGACCGTGGGGCGCTGGCCGGGTGCGGCGGGCCGCTGGCCCGTTCCCGTGGCTGCGCCGGACACGCCGGGACGCTGCTGCGGACGCGAGGGGGCGCCTACGCGCGGTGCGGCGGCGGGCTGCCGCACTCCGCTCGGCACGCCGCTGCTCGGCTTGGGATATGAGTCGGAATTACTCACTCGTTACCTCCGGTATTGTCTTCGTCCAGCTCGGCATTGCCTGATGACTCATCTGACTCCGGGGCCGGTACTGATTCTGCCGCTGCGGACTCCTCATGCAGTCCGCCATCTTCAGCCAACGTTACGTCATCGGGCGTGGATGCCCGATTTTCGGTCACGTCTCCGGCATTTTCGCCGGTGTCTTCACCGGCATCCTGACCTTCGGCCGGTTCCTCGACTTCGAGCCCGCGTTCGCTGTTGCGCGCAACGGCGATGATGCGGTCGTTCCTGTCCGGCTTGGCAAAGATCACGCCCATGGTGTCGCGGCCCTTGGCCGGCACGCCGCTGACCGACGAGCGGACCACCTTGCCGCCTTCCATGACCACCAGGACTTCGTCTTCCTCGTTGACAATGAGGGCCCCGACGAGGTGGCCGCGTTCTTCCTGGTACTTGCCCACCTTGATGCCAAGGCCGCCGCGGCCCTGGAGGCGGTATTCCTCCACTGCGGTCCGCTTGGCGAAGCCGCCTTCGGTGACAATGAAGACAAACGAACCGTCCTGCACGACGTCGGCCGCCAGCAGTTCGTCGTCCTCGCGGAACTTCATGCCGGTCACGCCCGAGGTGGCACGGCCCATCGGGCGCAGCGCATCGTCCGTCGCGGTGAAGCGGACGGACTGGCCCTTGCGGGAGACCAGCATGAGGTCATCGGTCTCGGACACCAGCTGGGCCGAGACAAGCTCATCGCCGTCGCGCAGGTTGATGGCGATGACGCCGGCGGACCGGTTGGTGTCGTAGTCCTCCAGACGGGTCTTTTTGACGAGGCCGCGTTTGGTGGCGAGCACCAGGTACGGGGCGTGCTGGTAGTCGCGCAGGTCCAGCACCTGGGCGATGTGCTCGTCCGGCTGGAACGCCATCAGGTTTGCCACGTGCTGGCCCTTGGCGTCGCGGCCGGCTTCCACGAGCTCGTACGCCTTGGCGCGGTAGACCCGACCCAGGTTGGTGAAGAAGAGCAGCCAGTGGTGGGTGGTGGTGACGAAGAAGTGTTCGACGACGTCGTCGCCGCGCAGCTGCGCGCCCTTGATGCCCTTGCCGCCGCGCTGCTGCGAGCGGTAGTTGTCGCTGCGGGTGCGCTTGACGTAGCCGCCGCGGGTAATGGTGACGACCATTTCCTCCTCGGGGATCAGATCCTCGATGGACATGTCGCCGTCGTAGCCCAGCAGGACCTTGGTGCGGCGGTCATCGCCGTGCTTGGCCACGATCTCCGAGAGTTCGGTGCTGATGATCTCGCGCTGGCGCTCCTCCGAGGCCAGGATCGAGTTGTATTCGACGATCAGGGCCTCAAGTTCGGCGTGCTTGTCCTGGATCTTCTGGCGCTCCAGTGCAGCGAGCCGGCGCAGCTGCATGTCCAGGATGGCCCGGGCCTGCACGTCGTCGATGTCCAACAGCTCCATCAGCCCGTCGCGGGCCGCTTCGGTGGTGGTGGACGCACGGATCAGGGCAATGACCTCATCGAGCGCATCCAGCGCCTTGAGAAGGGCCCGGAGGATGTGCGCTTCCTCCTCCGCCTTCCGCAGCCGGTACCGGGTGCGGCGGGCAATGACGTCCATCTGGTGCGTGACCCAGTGCCGGATGAAGGCATCGAGGCTGAGCGTGCGCGGCACGCCGTCGACGATCGCGAGCATATTGGCGGCGAAGTTGTCCTGCAGCTGGGTGTGCTTGTAGAGGTTGTTCAGCACCACCTTGGCCACGGCGTCGCGCTTGAGCACGATCACCAGTCGCTGGCCGGTCCGGCCCGAGGTCTCGTCGCGGAGGTCGGCGATGCCGGAGATCTTGCCGTCCTTGACGAGTTCGGCGATCTTGATGGCCAGATTGTCCGGGTTGGCCTGGTACGGCAGCTCGGTGACCACCAGGCACGTGCGGCCCTGGAGTTCCTCGACGTTGACCACGGCGCGCATCGTGATGGAGCCGCGGCCCGTGCGGTACGCGTCCTCGATGCCCTTGTGGCCCAGGATCGTGGCGCCGGTCGGGAAGTCCGGTCCCTTGACGCGCTGGATCAGCTCTTCGAGCAGCTCTTCGCGGCTGGCGGTTGGGTTGGCCAAGTACCACTGCACACCGTCGGCGACCTCGCGGAGGTTGTGCGGCGGGATGTTGGTGGCCATGCCGACGGCGATGCCGGAGGACCCGTTCACCAGGAGGTTCGGGAACCGCGCCGGCAGGATGGTCGGTTCCTGGTTCTTCCCGTCGTAGTTGTCCTGGAAGTCGACGGTTTCCTCGTCGATGTCCCGGACCATTTCCATGGCCAGCGGCGCCATCTTGGTTTCGGTATACCGCGGGGCGGCCGCGCCGTCGTTGCCCGGCGAGCCGAAGTTGCCCTGGCCGAGCGCCAGCGGGTAGCGCATGGTCCAGTCCTGGATCAGGCGGACCAGGGCGTCGTAGATCGCGGTGTCGCCGTGGGGGTGGTACTGGCCCATGACTTCGCCCACCACGCGGGCACACTTGTTGAAAGAGCGTTCCGGGCGGTAGCCGCCGTCGAACATCGCGTAGAGCACGCGGCGGTGGACGGGCTTGAGGCCGTCGCGGACATCCGGCAGGGCACGGCCCACGATCACGGCCATGGCGTAGTCGAGGTAGGAGCGCTGCATTTCGGTCTGCAGGTCAACCTGCTCGACGCGGTCGGTCAGTACGTCGCCATCGAGGATGGCGCCTTCAAGGACGGGCTCGGAGCCAGCCGGCACCTCTGGTGTTTCGTCACTCATAGTCTATATTTTCCGTTTCAGGTATATATCAGTCCGGGCATATTCGGGGCTTGGCTGCCCTCTAGATGTCCAGGAACCGAACGTCCTTGGCGTTCTGCTGAATGAAGTTTCGGCGCGATTCAACGTCCTCGCCCATCAGAACCGAGAAGATCTGGTCCGCCGCCAGGGCATCGTCCATCGTCACCTGCAGCAGGGTCCGGTGGTCCGGGTCCATGGTGGTGTCCCACAGTTCCGTGTAGTCCATTTCACCGAGGCCCTTGTAGCGCTGGATGCCGTTGTCCTTGGGGATGCGGCGGCCGGCGGCCTGGCCCGAGAGCAGCTTCGCGTCGCGTTCACGGTCGCTGTAGACGTAGTCGTGCGGGGCATTGGACCACTTGATCCGGTACAGCGGCGGCTGCGCGAGGTAGACGTAGCCGTTTTCGATCAGCGGGCGCATGTAGCGGAACAGCAGCGTCATCAGCAGCGTCGTGATGTGCTGGCCGTCGACGTCGGCATCGGCCATGAGCACGATCTTGTGGTAGCGCAGCTTGGCGATGTCGAAGTCCTCGCCAATGCCGGTGCCGAAGGCGGTGATCATGGACTGGACCTCGGCATTGCCGAGCGCCTTGTCCAACCGGGCACGCTCGACGTTCAGGATCTTGCCGCGCAGCGGCAGGATGGCCTGGGTCTCCGGGTTGCGGCCGCGCTTGGCGGAACCGCCGGCCGAGTCACCCTCCACGATGTAGACCTCGCACCTCTCCGGGTTCTTCGAGGAGCAGTCGGATAGCTTGCCGGGCATGCCGAAGGATTCCAGCGGGCTCTTGCGGCGGGCGTTGTCCCGGGCCTTCCGGGCGGCCATGCGCGCCTGGGCTGCGGAGATGGCCTTGCGGATGACGTCCCGGGCGGGGCCGGGGTTGCGCTCGAGCCAGTCGCCCAGGCCGTCGGTGACAACGCGCTGGACAAAGCCCTTGACCTCGGAGTTGCCGAGCTTGGTCTTGGTCTGGCCCTCGAACTGCGGTTCCGAGAGCTTCACGGAAATGACTGCCGTCAGGCCCTCGCGGATGTCGTCCCCGGTGAGGTTGTCTTCCTTTTCCTTGATGATGTTCTTCTCCCGCGCATAGCGGTTGATGAGTGACGTCATCGCGGCGCGGAAACCCTCTTCGTGGGTGCCGCCCTCGTGCGTGTTGATCGTGTTGGCGTAGGTGTGGACGCTCTCGGAGTACGCGTTGGTCCACTGCATCGCCATTTCCAGGGCAATGTGCCGTTCCGTGTCCTCGGTTTCGAAGGCGATGACGTCCTCGTGGACCACGTCAACCTTCTTGCCGGAGTTCAGGTGCTTGACGTAGTCCAGCAGCCCGTCGTCGTACTGGTAGACCACGGTGTGGAATTCCGCGGGGATTTCGCCTTCGGTGGGGACCGTGTCCAGGTCCAGGTCGCCGTCCTCGGACGGTTCCTCCGGAGCGCGGCGCTCGTCCGTCAGCGTGATGCGCAGGCCCTTGTTGAGGAATGCCATCTGCTGGAAGCGGGCCCGCAGTGTTTCGAAGTCGAAGTCGGTGCTCTCGAAGATGCTGGCATCGGGGTAGAACGTCTGGGTAGTGCCGGTCTCGGTGGTTTCCTCGCCCTGGACCAGGCCGCCATGCGGCTTGCCGCCGTCGGCGAAAGACATCCGCCAGACGTGTCCCTGGCGGCGGACCTCGGTGTCGACCCGGCTGGAGAGTGCGTTGACCACCGAAATGCCGACGCCGTGCAGGCCGCCGGAAACGGCGTATCCGCCGCCGCCGAACTTGCCGCCGGCGTGCAGGATCGTCATGACGACTTCCACGGTGGGCTTGTGCTCGGTGGGGTGCATGTCCACGGGGATGCCGCGGCCGTCGTCGACCACCTTGACGCCGCCGTCGGCCTGCAGCACGATTTCGATGTGCGTGCAGTAGCCGGCCAGGGCCTCGTCCACCGAGTTGTCCACCACTTCATAGACCAGGTGGTGCAAACCGCGGGGGCCGGTGGAGCCGATGTACATGCCGGGACGTTTCCGGACAGCTTCCAGACCTTCAAGTACGGTGATGTCGCTGGCGCCGTATTCGCGCGATGTCGCGGTCCCCGACGGCGCCGCTGCCGGAGCCTCTTGTTCCACCGCTTCCGCTACGTCTTCCACTGCCGGGATCTCTGCATTGTCGTTAGCCACAGGCGCTTTCGACTCCTCTATGTTCGTTGAAGGCCGGCGGTTGCCCCTTCCGTGGAAAAGGCTCCTGCCAACAGGCACGTCACTGACGACGCCGGGTGTTTCCGCTGACTTGGGATACCGTCCGCCGCACGCTGAAATTGCGTCGGAAACGGACTCAGTCAACGCTTCACCGGCGCCCAGTTATCTACACCGATTCTATCGTGTTATAGGGGCCAAACCCGCATTCCAGGGCGCCAAACGGGCGGGAAAGTGCCGCTGGGAGGGCGCTGGCTCCCCCTGCAAGGCTTTCGGGGTCCAGCCCTAGGGTTCCTATACGACTCCGGGAGGTTCAAGCGCCCTACACGCCGCTTGCGGATTTTTCAAGGGTTTTTGCAAGAAGTGCTTCAGATCCGGTGCCCGCCAGGGCCGGAGGCTATCCGTACGTGTCGCGGGGACCCCGGCCGTTGACCGTCCGAAGGCCCTTGCGCCAGCTGGGGGCGGCGGGTCCGAGCACCTGGATGCTGGTGACGACGCCATCGCCAAGCTCGGTCCGGAATCTTTCCAGCAGGCTGCTGCTGAGCAGCCGCAGCTGGGTTGCCCAGGCCGTGGAATCGGTCCGCACATGCAAGGTGGTGTCGGTAAAACTCTCGGGAGTGCAGTGCGCCGAAATCTCCGGGCCCACCAGCACGGCCCACTGCGCCATCACGGATCCGACGGCCACCGGCGAGCTCCAGCCGCGTTCGGCGACGAGGCGTCCCACGACTTTGCCGAGCCCCAACGGATCCCTGCCGGTGCCGTGGAACTGGCTGAAACCGCGGGTTCCAGCGCTGCGGGCAGGCTTTTGGGTGCTGCCGGGCCGCGGCGGCGCCTTTCGGCGGATTTCGCCGCGGGCCGCGGCGGCGTCGCGCATCCGGTTCAATGCGGCCTGCGCGGCATCGATATCGTCGGGGTCGCGGCCGGGCTGCAGGCCGCCGTCGGTATCCTTATTCATCGATTTTCCTGCTCATCGATTCCTCCCGGGATGACCTTCACCCGCCGTCCCGTCAGCTCCGCCGGGATATCGTCCTCGACGGCGGCAGTGACCAGCACTTGCTCGGCGCCGGATACTATTGCCGCCAGTTTACGCCGCCGCTCGACGTCGAGTTCGGCAAAGACATCGTCCAGAATCAGGATCGGGGGCGAGCCGCCCGTGCGGGCATCGTCGAGCATGACGTAGTAGGAGGCCAGGCGCAGGGACAGGCACATGGACCAGGTTTCCCCGTGGGAGGCGTAGCCCTTGGCCGGAGCCGATCCAAGCACGAGCTCAAGTTCGTCGCGGTGTGGCCCGACCAGCGAGATTCCCCGTTCCAGTTCCTTGCGCCGGGCTGCGGCGAAGGCCTGAATGTAGCGGTCGGTGAGCTGCTCGACGGAGAGCAGGCGCAGGTCTTCCGCCGGGGCGGCCTCATCGGCAGCAGTTCCGTCCGCAGGTCTGGAATCCGCTGGTCTTGAGGTGGCGCCGTCATCGTCCAGGCTGTCCTGCAGCGTGGAACGGTACACCGCAGTGGCCTCCTTGGAGCCGTCGGTCAGCTGCGCGTAGGCGTTTTTCAGGTGCGGTTGCAGCCGGTCCACCAGCTCCAGGCGCGCGTGCAACAGCTCAGCCCCGGCCCGGGCCATGTGCTGGTCCCAGACATCGAGCGTCGCCTCGTGGCCGGTGCTGAATTTTCCGGCGCGGGCCGACTTGAGCAGCGCGTTGCGTTGCTTCAGGACCCGGTCATAGTCGCTCCTGGTCGCGGCGTGGCGCGGCATGAGGCTGACCAGGAGCTCATCCAGGAACCGGCGGCGGCTGGACGGATCGCCCTTGACCAGCGCCAGGTCCTCCGGCGCGAAGAGCACCGTCTGGCAGATCCCGAGCAGGTCCCTGGCACGGACCGGATTGCTCCGGTTGATCCGGCCGCGGTTGGCCCGGCCCGCGTTGATTTCCAGTTCCAGCACGGTGGACTGCTCGCCCCGGACCAGCTTGGCCCGGATCATGGCCCGCTCGGCACCGAACCGCAACAGCGGCGCGTCCGTGCTGACCCGGTGCGAGGTGAGCGTGGCCAGATACCCGATCGCTTCCATCAGGTTGGTCTTGCCGATGCCGTTGGAACCCACCAGGACGGTGACTCCGGGCTCAAGGCTGAGGTCGACCTGGGCGTAGCTGCGGAAATCGGTGAGCGAGAGTTTTTCTAGGTACACGCGGGATTCAGGACTTCACAGGCAGGATCAAGTGGCCGGGCAGAATTATTTGGCTGGCCGGGTCGCGTGGCCGCCGAACTGGTGGCGCAGCGCCGAGACCATCTTCATGGCCGGCGAATTGTCCTCGCGGGAAGAGAACCTGGCGAACAGCGCAGCCGTGATCGCCGGGGCCGGCACCGCGTTGGCAATGGCCTCCTCGACCGTCCAGCGGCCTTCGCCCGAATCCTCGACGTAGTCGGAGATCGATTCCAGTCCGGGATCCTCGTCAAGGGCCTTGACCATGAGGTCCAGGAGCCAGGAGCGGACAACCGTCCCCTTCTGCCAGGCCCGGAATGTCCCGGGAAGATCGGCGACGATCTCCTTGGCGGCCAGGAGCTCGTACCCCTCGGCGTAAGCCTGCATCAGGCCGTATTCGATCCCGTTGTGGACCATTTTGGCGTAGTGGCCGGCGCCGACGCCGCCGACGTGCACAAAGCTGTCGGCCCGCTCACCTGCGGGACGGAGCGCGTCGAAGACGGGGAGTGCCCGTTCGATGTCCGCGGCATCGCCGCCCGCCATCAGGCCGTAACCGTTCTCGAGGCCCCAGACCCCGCCGGACACGCCGCAGTCCGCAAAATGGATTCCCTTTTCGGCCAGCGCGGCACCGTGCTTCTGGTCTTCGGTGAACCGGGAGTTGCCGCCGTCGATCACGAGGTCACCGGCGTCGAGCTTGGTGCCCAGTTCGGTGATCACGGCGTCGGTAATCTCGCCCGAGGGGACCATGACCCAGATCAGGCGCGGCGCCGGGACGGCGGCGATGAGTTCGTCCAGGGTGGCAACGTCGGCAACGTCGGGGTTGCGGTCAAACCCGGTGACCTCGATCCCGCCGTTGCGCAGCCGTTCACGCATGTTGAAGCCCATTTTTCCAAGGCCGATTAGTCCGATGTGCACGGGGATGAACTCTTTTCTGCGCTGGGGTGCTTCGTTGGGGACGGCCGTGATGGCCCGCAGGTGCCGTGCTCCGGAGGTCCGGGGCACGGCAGTGACGGGCTAGTTGGGCAGCCGGACGGGCATGACGAGGTAGCGGTAGTCGCCCTGGTCCTCGCCCTCGGCGTCCTGCTGGGCCGTGATCATGGCCGGCTTGGGTGCGGTGGTGAAGGAGAAGCGCACGAACTTGGTTTCGATGACGCTCAGGCCCTCGATCAGGTAGTGCGGGTTGAAGGCCACGGTGATGTCTTCACCGGACAGCTGGGCTTCGAGCTCTTCGGAGGCCTGGGCGTCCTCGCCGGTGCCGGCGTCCAGGTGCAGCTGGCCCTGGGTGAAAGCGAGCCGGACAGGCGTGTTGCGTTCGGCCACGAGCGAGACGCGGCGCACGGCTTCTACCAGTTCCTGGGTCTGCACGGTGGCGTGGATGGGGGTCGAATCCGGGAAGAGCGAACGGATCTTCGGGTAGTCGCCGTCGACCAGGAGTGAAGTTGTGGTCCTGCCGCCGCTCTCGAAGCCGATCAGCCGGCTGTCGTCGTCGGCGAGGGCGATGTTGATGTCGCCGCTGCTGCCCAGGGTTTTGGCCACTTCGTTGAGGGTCTTGGCCTTGACCAGAGCACTCGTGGAGATGCCCGGCGTCGCAGGCTTCCACGGGACTTCCCGCATCGCCAGGCGGTAGCGGTCGGTGGCCAGGAGCGTGATGAGGTCGTCCTCGATTTCCATCCGCACGCCGGTCAGGATCGGCAGGGTGTCATCCTTGCTGGCCGCGATGATCACCTGGGATACGGCCTGGGCGAACGAATCGCCTGGCACCGTGCCGCTGATCGTCGGCAGGGCCGGCAGCGGCGGGTATTCGGCCTCGGGCATCGTGGCCAGGTGGAAGCTGCTTCGGCGGCAGGTCAGCGTCACCTTGTTGCCGTCGGTTTCGACCTCGACGGGGGCGGACGGCAGGCTGCGGCAGATGTCCGCGAGCAGGCGGCCCGATACCAGGATGGTGCCCTCAGCGCTGATGTCAGCGGGGATTTCGAGCCTCGCGGAGGTCTCGTAGTCGAAGCTCGACAGGCTGACGGTACCGGCTTCAGCCTTCAGGAGCAGGCCCGAAAGTACGGGAACGGGCGGCCGCGGAGACAACGACCGGGCGGTCCATGTCACGGCTTCTGCCAGGACGTCCCGTTCGACTCTGAACTTCACGGAAGGGTGCCGCCTTTCATTGCTGCTGTTAGTGCTGAAAATCGCTGAAACTGCTCAAGCTGCGGCGGACCTCGGCAGGGACGCCGAATTCCGTCAACAAGGGAATCGTCCGCCCACCCGGGCCCCATGGCCCCGTAGGAACCACAAAAGATGTCCGGGACGGACGCACTGCAGACAGCTTAGCCCCAAGGTGAGCGTTTCTCCCATCCCCGGGTTACATCGGTGTTGTTCGCGGGGCCGGTCTCCTGCGTCGGTCCGGAACGGGCCTGGGCGCTGCTCGGAGGTCGGAAGGAGATTGTTGTTTGAGGGAATTTCATTTTCTTGGGATTAGTAGTGTTAATAACTGCTGTGGAAACTGTGGATAACTCGATCCTGCCGTGCGAATCCGCGGTTAAGCCCTGTTCATGGACTGTGGGCGGAGCAGGTTTTAAACAGGGTGTGGATGGGGACAAGATTTTTGGCCGACTGGCCAATCCACAGGCGCCTTAAGGGTTTTAAGCCCATTAACCGCGGTTGTCCCCTTAACTATCCACAGGGTTGTCCACAGGGCCCTGTTAATAAGGTAAGAGTGCGCCGGCCGATGGCTCAGGAATTGCGCTGCTGTTGCTTGATCCGGTTGGTCAGCTCGGTCACCTGGTTGTAGATGACCCGGCGCTCGGCCATGAGTTCGCGGATCTTGCGGTCGGCGTGGATCACGGTGGTGTGGTCGCGGCCGCCCAGCTCCTGTCCGATCTTGGGCAGGGACATGTCCGTCAGCTCCCGGCACAGGTACATCGCGATCTGCCGGGCGGTCACCAGTGTGCGGGTGCGCGACTTGCTGCAGAGTTCTTCCATGCTGAGCTTGAAGTAGTCGGCTGTCTGGGTGAGGATCTGCGCCGAGGTGATTTCCTGGGCACCGTCGTCGGTGATCAGGTCCTTGAGCACCATCTCGGCCAGGGCCACATCCACCGGCTGCCGGTTCAGGCTGGCGAACGCCGTGACACGGATGAGGGCTCCCTCAAGTTCGCGGATGTTGCTGGAAATCTTGGAGGCGATGTATTCGAGCGCATCGTCCGGTGCGGAAAGGCCCTCGCTGAGGGCCTTCTTCCGGAGGATCGCGATGCGGGTCTCCAGTTCGGGCGGCTGGATGTCGGTCAGCAGGCCCCATTCGAAGCGCGACTTCATCCGGTCCTCGAAGCCGGCGAGCAGTTTCGGCGGCTGGTCCGAGGTGATGACCACCTGCTTGTTGTTGTTGTGCAGGGCGTTGAACGTGTGGAAGAACTCCTCCAGCGTCCGGTCCTTGCCGGCCAGGAACTGGATGTCGTCGATCAGCAGCACATCCACGTTGCGGTACGTGGTCTTGAAGCTGGTGCCTTCATCGTCGCGGATGGAGTTGATGAAGTCGTTGGTGAATTCCTCGGAATTGACGTAGCGGACCCGGATCCCGCTGTAGAGCCGGCGCGCGTAGTGGCCGATCGCGTGAAGCAGGTGGGTCTTGCCGAGTCCGGAGTCGCCGTAGATGAACAGCGGGTTGTAGGCCTTCGCCGGCGCCTCGGCTACTGCCACGGCGGCTGCGTGGGCGAACCGGTTGGAGGAACCGATCACGAAGGTGTCGAAGACGTACTTCGGATTCAGCCGGCCGAATTCGTGCGAGGTGCTCGGCAGCATCGGCTGCGGCTTCAACTCAACGGTCGGGTCGGCGGCCAGGGAAAGTTCGACGGCGGGTTCGGGCTCTGTGTGCAGCGGCACCAGATCCGTGTCGACGTCGATCGCGCAGCGGATTTCGTCGGAGAACACGCTGCGGAGCGCGTCGTCGAGGGCTTCCTTGACCTGGGTCTGCAGCACTTCGCGGGTGAGCTCATTCGGAACTGCCACCAGCAGGGTGGAACCGATGAGCCCCTGCGCCTGGGCGAGGATGACGAAGCCGCGCTGCCGGGGAGAGACACGGTGGTCGTTCTCCAGGAGGCTCACTACCCGCCGCCAGGAACTTCCGACAGTGTTGGCTTGGTTGGCTTCGTCTACTGTCATCAATCAGTTCCTCAAACTTGCTGGCCTGCATTACGTGCATCCACGCGGTCCGGAGCTGTCCACCGGCCGGCTCAATCCACAGGGTTATACACAGTCCGTGGATAAGGGGTTACTGAGACACTGTAGGGGATGAAAACGCCAGAAGATAGCTGGGTTCAGTCCTGTGGATAATTACACTGTTGTGGTTCTGAAATGGGGCGCGTGACGCACTTCATCCACAGGCTGCGGGAGCAGTTAGCCACAGCTGGGGATAGCTCGAGGAGCGGTCCCCGGTTTGACTCGGAAGGTTGGCAAGCCCTAACGTTGTGAAGTCCCATGTGTACGCTTTTCGCCTCATCTGCATCTTTCCTGACGCCCCGCGTCGTGTGAGATACGAGGGAAGCGGCACATACCAAAACTTAGCGTCGGCCAGTTCTTCCCCTTGATCGGGTGGGCGCACCTTTGATCCACTGGAGTAACTAACGTGAGCAAGCGGACTTTTCAGCCGAATAACCGCCGTCGAGCCAAGAAGCACGGCTTCCGCCTTCGTATGCGTACCCGTGCCGGCCGTGCCATCCTGGCAGCCCGTCGTGGCAAGGGCCGCACCGAACTGTCGGCCTAAATAACTGACTCGTCGGTCCATATCCCTGTGCGAGTTGAACGGTGCTAGCCACCAGGAACCGTCTGCGGACATCAACCGATTTTTCAACAACTGTACGTTCCGGTGTCCGCAATGGACGCCGGAACGTAGTGTTATATGCGGCAGCTCTCGCTGCCGATGAACCAAGCCGGATCGGATTCATCGTTTCCAAGAGTGTCGGGAACGCTGTTGTCAGGAACCTCGTTAAGAGGAGACTGAGAGAAGCCGGTGCATTGTCGTTGCAGAAATACGGCAGCGGGTTCGCCATTGTGGTCCGGGCCCTGCCCGCCGCAGCGGGAGCCAGCTGGGACCAGCTGCTCGCCGACTATGACGCCGCTTTGGAGACGACCATGAAAAGGCTGGGCAACCGCCTTTCGCAGGCTGCTTCACCAGGTTCTAACGAGACGACACAGGAAGGGACCCCGCGTGCGTAACTCAACTGCCGCCGTCGTCCCTCCTGCAAAATCCGCAGCAGCATGGTTGGGCCGGGCAGTCTGGAACTTGCCCCGCGATGTCCTCATCCTGTTGCTCCTGGCGTACCGCAAGGTGATCTCGCCGCTCTACGGCCAGGTTTGCCGTTTTTTCCCCAGCTGCTCGGCCTATGCCCTTGAGGCGATCACCGTCCACGGCGCGGTAAAAGGAAGCTGGCTCGCTGCGAGGCGCCTGTTGCGCTGCCATCCATGGAATGCCGGCGGTGTGGACCATGTCCCCGCCGGGCATCGGGAATGGCCCGCGGGCCGTACCCCCACAATTGTTGTGCTGAACAATCCGGACATATACCTGGCTGCTCAGCCTGATGGAGAAGGCCGCACTGCGGCCTGACGAATAGGGAATCGTATGGACATCTTTGGAACAATCTTGGCCCCGTTCAAGTGGCTGGTCTCAGCCATCATGGTCGGCTTCCATGACGGACTCAGCGCCATCGGCATGCCGGCGGCCAGCGGTTGGACCTGGACCTTGGCCATCATCGGACTTGTGCTGGTCATCCGTGCCGCCCTGATTCCCGTCTTCGTCAAGCAGATCAAGGCCCAGCGCGGCATGCAGCTGCTGCAGCCGGACCTGAAGAAAATGCAGGACAAGTACAAGGGCAAGACGGACCAGCTGTCCCGCCAGGCCATGGCGCAGGAACAGATGGCGCTGTACAAGAAGCACGGCACCAACCCGTTCTCCGCCTGCCTGCCCATGCTCATCCAGATGCCCTTCTTCTTCGCGCTGTTCCAGGTGCTCTCCGGTATCAGTTCGGCCAAGGCGGGCGGCCAGGGCATCGGCGCCATGAGCCCGGAGCAGGTCAAGCAGTTCGACGAATCCACCATCTTTGGCGCCCCGCTTTCGGCATCGCTGTTGCACGGCGGCGGCGGCAACCAGATGTCGGTGTGGATCCTGTCCATCGTGATGATCCTGGCCATGACGGCCTCGCAGTTCATCACGCAGAAGCAGATCATGGCCAAGAACATGTCCGAAGAGGCCCTGGCCAGCCCGTTCATGCGCCAGCAGAAAATGATGCTCTACATCCTGCCGGTCGTCTTCGGTGTGGGCGGTATTAACTTCCCCATCGGCGTCCTGATCTACTGGACCACCACCAACCTGTGGACCATGGGACAGCAGTTCTTCGTGATCCGCCGGATGCCTACGCCGGGATCGCCGGCGGCCAAGGCTCTCGCCGAGCGCCGGGCAGCCAAGGGGCTGCCCGCCCTGCCCCTTTTGGGCGGCAAGAAGGTCGACGCCGAGGCAGCCGAAGCCTCCGCCGCGGCCGCCGTCGAAGCCAAGACCCAGCGCGTCCAGCCGCAACGTAAGAACAGGAAGAGGAAGTAATGTCCGCCGAGAGCACCGAACACGCTATTTCCGCCGAGTTTGACGACGACCGGGACGACGCCCAGAGCGCGGCCGACGACTCGTCACAGGGTGCGGAGACCGGCACCGGCAAGAGTGTTTCCGCCAGCCGCCTCGAAGAAGAAGGCGACGTCGCTGCGGACTACCTCGAGGAACTGTTGGACATCGCGGACATTGATGGCGACATCGACATCGAGGTCCGCAACGGCCGCACGTACATCTCGATCGTCGCCGAAGAGGAAGCCGCCGGGCTGGACAGCCTGGTGGGCCGTGACGGCGAAGTCCTTGAGGCCCTCCAGGAGCTCACGAGGCTCGCGGTCCTCTCCGCGACGGAGAACCGCTCCCGCCTGGTGCTGGATATCAACGGCTACCGTGCCGAGCGTGCCGGCGACCTGCAGAAGATCGCTGAAGACGCCGTCGCTGCTGTGAAGGATTCCGGTGAGGCAGTTGCCCTGGCTCCGATGAGTGCCTACGAGCGCAAGATCGTGCACGACGCTGTCGCTGATTTGGGACTCGTGAGCGAGTCCGAAGGCGAAGGCGCCGACCGGCACATCGTTGTCTCCGCAGACTGAACCGTTGACTAGCTTGATGGTTGAAATTACCGCCCCGGAACTCAAGGCAGCAGAATCCATCTTCGGCGACCGCCTGGAACTGGCGAAACGCTACGTCGAGCACCTGGCGACGTCCGGGACCGAGCGGGGCCTGATCGGGCCCCGCGAGGTGCCGCGGCTTTGGAGCCGCCACGTGCTTAACTGCGCCGTCATCGAGAGCCAGATTGCCCACGGAAGCCATGTCGCCGACGTCGGCAGCGGCGCCGGCCTGCCTGGCCTGTGCCTGGCCATTGCGCGGCCGGATCTGGAACTGACGCTGATCGAACCGCTGGAGCGCCGCGTCATCTGGCTCCAGGAGGTGGTGGATGATCTTGGCCTCGAGAACGTCACGATCATGCGCACCCGCGCGGAACTCGCAGTGGGACTCGTGAACGCCGACGTCGTGACTGCCCGCGCCGTATCCGCGCTGTCCAATCTTGCCGGGCTGACCATTCCGCTCCTGGCCGGCAAGGGCGAAGTCGTCGCCATCAAGGGACGCAGCGCCGGCGAGGAAATCGAAAAAGCCGCCAAGGTTATCCGCAAACTGGGCGGCATTCAGACGTCCGTGGTGGTGGTGGGCGAAGACCTGCTTGAGGAACCCACCACCGTTGTGCGAATCGTAGTGAACAAGCCTCAAAAGATTACCTAGCACCGGCCCCGGTGCCCGGGGAGTCTGAGGGGAAGAGGTTAGGCTAGTAACCGGCAGTAAGAGCCGAATGAGAGTGAGCGTGTCATAGTGAGCAGTAGCGAAGCCTCCACACAACGGATCCCGCCGTTTGTGTCCCTGGGGTCCGCACGGGCGTTTACGGCTCCTGCAGTAGCTTTTGACTACTCCGGAAATCACACGGCTTCAGTTGCGAAGACGACCGGGATGGCCGGTGTTTCACGTGAAACATCCCTTCCGCACACGGGGAACGTGCTGGATTCCATCGACGATTCCAGTCCCATCGCCCGCGAACTCGCGCACGAAAACAAGCGCCGCGAGCGGTTGCTCGGCCGGCAGCTCCCCAAACCGGAGAAAACCCGGATCTTCACCGTTTCCAACCAGAAGGGCGGCGTCGGCAAGACCACGACGACCGTGAACATTGCCGCCGCGCTGGCGGCCGCTGGCCTGAACGTGCTCGTCATCGACATCGATCCGCAGGGCAACGCTTCCACCGCCTTGGGAATCGAGCACCACGCCGATGTCGACAGCATCTACGATGTGCTGATCAATGATGTCCCGCTGAAGGACGTCGTGGCCCCGTGCCCCGACATCGACAACCTGATCTGTGCGCCCGCCACCATCCACCTTGCCGGTGCCGAAATTGAACTCGTTAGCCTGGTGGCCCGCGAGCAGCGGCTGCGCCGCGCAATCGATGTGTACTCCAAGGAGCGCGCCAAGAATGGCGAGGAGCGCCTGGACTACATCTTCATCGACTGCCCGCCGAGCCTCGGGCTCCTGACCGTAAATGCGTTCTGCGCGGCAGGCGAAGTCCTTATCCCGATCCAGTGCGAGTACTACGCCCTCGAAGGCCTCAGCCAGCTCCTGAAGAACATTGAGATGATCCAGAAGCACCTGAACGCTGATCTGGTTGTGTCCACGATTCTGCTGACCATGTATGACGGCCGCACCAACCTCGCCGCCCAGGTGGCAGCCGAGGTCCGGGAGCACTTCCCGAAGCAGGTGCTCGGCGCTGTGGTGCCGAGGTCGGTCCGTATTTCCGAGGCGCCGAGCTACCAGCAAACTGTCATGACGTATGATCCTTCTTCCAGCGGTGCCCTGTCCTACCTGGAAGCCGCCGCGGAAATCGCGGAACGTTAGAATCTTTCAAGAATTGCACTAACCAGAGCCAGGTGAATCCCGGCTCTTCCACTGGAGGGATTTATCCATGAGCGATAAGCGACGCGGCCTCGGCCGTGGACTTGGCGCACTCATTCCAAGTTCCGCCGCGGCAAACGTCTCCGGAAACGGTGCTGCCCCATCCCGGCCCGTGGACCTCTTCTTCCCTGAAGCCCGAAAAAAGACCTCCGACGCCGAGCCGCACCCCGACGCAAACGCCACGCGGGACAAGGAGCCGAAGTCCACACCGCTCAAGGCCGACGATTCCGCTGATTTCACGGTTGACACCACGGAAACCGGCAGCGCCGGTGCCGAAGCCGACGTTGCTGCCGATAAAGCCGACGCAGCTGCCACCGTCGTGACCAAGAAAACTCCCGCTCGAAAGTCGGCTGCCTCCAAGTCGGCGCCCGCTGCTGCCAAGGCGGCCGCGTCTGACGCCGGCGAACAGCTGACGTTTGACTCCACGCCCGAGCGCGGCGACGAGGGAACTGTTGACCTCGTAGAGGTGCCCGGAGTCAGGTTCGCCGAAATCCCGGTCACGGACATCCATCCCAACCGCAAGCAGCCCCGCTCGGTCTTCGATGAGGATGACATGGCGGAGCTGGTGCACTCCGTGCGGGAAATTGGCGTCCTCCAGCCAATTGTGGTCCGTACCTCAACCGAAGAGGGTGGCGAACCCTATGAGCTCGTCATGGGTGAGCGACGGTGGCGTGCAGTACAGGCCGCGGGCCTGGAAACTATCCCGGCGATTGTCCGTGACACCACCGATGACGACCTCCTTCGCGACGCGCTGCTGGAGAACCTGCACCGCAGCCAGCTGAATCCCCTCGAAGAGGCGGCGGCCTACCAGCAGCTGCTCGAGGACTTCGGCACCACGCACGAGCAGTTGGCGGACCGGATTGGGCGTTCGCGGCCCCAGGTTTCCAACACCTTGCGCCTGCTGAAGCTGCCCCCGCTGGTGCAGCGCCGGGTCGCGGCAAATGTCATCTCCGCAGGGCATGCCCGAGCACTCCTGGCACTTCCTGACGCCGCGGCCATGGAACGCCTGGCGCAGAAGATTGTTTCAGAGGGCATGTCGGTCCGAGCGACCGAAGAAGCCGTGACCCTGTATCAGAGCCCCGCCTCGCCGGCCAAGAACAACATCCCGCGGGCGGGAGCGCGCCACGAGCGACTGGACTACCTGGCGTCGTCGCTGTCTGACCGCCTCGATACTAATGTCAAGATTTCGCTTGGTGCCCGCAAGGGGCGTGTCAGCATTGAGTTCGCCAGCGTCGAGGACCTGAACCGCATCATGGATGTCCTCACGCCGGGAGCGCCAAACTAGGTCGCGACTGGCTGAGTTCTCCGGGAGGGTCTGTTTCACGTGAAACAGACCCTCCCTTTTTGTCTCTACCGATGCTGCAGGTGTGCCGGCGGATTCGGTGGTGCCGAGTTCGGCGCTGCCGTGTGCGCGGCTGCCGGAGTTCGCCACTGTTTACGAGTACGGAGCTGCGACACCGGTGGCGCCGAGAACCTCCGGGTGACTCTCTCGCTTTCGTCCTGGCCCGGGGCTCTCGAGGGTTGCGGCTGCGGGCGTGGGACCGACGCAGCGCCGTGGTCTTTCTGTAGAAATTGTCAGTCTCGGCTCTGCTTCGGCGAGACCGAGGGACACGTGCGGAACGACGGGCTGGTACTGAGCAGGCGGTATCCCAGACTGGGACGAAGCTTCCTGCTGAGCATCCTGTTGAAGAGTCGATGGATTTCCGGTGGCCGTACCGTCCACTCTGTTGCGCTTCGTCGGTGGAGCTTCTGATTCCATGGAACGGCTACGCCGAGTGAAATGGCGGCTGTACAGTTCTCCTTTATGCGGAAAGGCCCCTCTCTCCTTTATGCGGAAGGGGCCCCTCCCTGTCGATGCCGCTGCGATCGCGCTTTTCAGCGACAGCCATCTTCGCCACCTTCCAGAGCTCAATGAACAGCTGAGATGGAATGGTCCATCAATGTTTCACGTGAAACGGGAGCGCGCATCTGCGCCTTGCCCCATCGAACGCCTTGCTGGCTGGTCGCCCGGGTGAGGACGCAAAAGGGCAGAAGAATCCGGCCACCGGCTGGAGACCGATGCGCTGTCGTCACTCCGGCAGCTGGACTGCGTCCCCGTCCATGCAAGTCTGCCTGCGACGTGGCGATCCGGCGCTGCGATTGCGCCGTCCATGGTCATGGCAATGCCGGTGGACTGGGATGCCGAGCGAATGCCGTCGTTTCGACCAAGGGTCCACCGTCTGCGTCATGACGGTTCAGCCTCCCCTTGAAGGGGGTCGGCCCGCAGCTATGGCCAAACTTTTCCTGGCGGTCGGGCCGGCCGCGGGTGCGATATGCGACCACATTCATCCATGCCGGTGCGAAGCAGGGGAAACGGCTCACTACGGCGCGGCTGCTGCGTGGCGACGGTGCAAGCTCGCCGCAGCCACAGCCGAACCTCGGAGCGACTGTTGTACCGTTGCCAGTCTCTGCGGGGTCACCCGCTCCTGTGCGCCGCTGAAAGTGCCATACGGCGCCGCTGCTGCGTTGGGTGGCCGCGTGGTTGACTGAGGGAAGGCGAAGCCGACTGGAGCGCAGCTGAAGCCTTGCACGCCTTGAGATGCCCTGATGCGGCACTGTCCGCTCCTGGCAGAGGCCCGCGGCACTCTCCCGCTGCTTACGATCACGGGCCGTGAAGGCACCCTCCGTGAAGGAAAATTGAAGTGGGTGAACCCTAAGTTCGTGCAGAGGCCGGCAGGCTGGTCAGCTACGTGCTTCGTCGGGTTCGGCGATGGATTTGTAGGCCGTTCCGGTGGTTACGGTTGAAGTAGGCGTCCGACACGCGCCTCGAAACGAACCCTGGACAGAGGTATCGATGCGGGCGTGGACGAAGGTCGGGACAAGGGCGACGGTGCAGACCTGGACGCCGAGCTTGGCGTGCAGATCGGGACGAGGGCGACGGTGCAGGCCGGACGCCGACCTTGGCGCGGGAATGGACGCGGGCCGTGATAGGGAGGGTGATCTGGCGTCGGTGCCGCAGAAAGTAGGTGGTCTCGATCGCGTGGGCAGAGGCCTCTTGTGGGACTGTGACAGCGGAAGCTGACCAGAGTTGCCTCCCTTTTGCGGATGTCTGCGTCCTTCGACTCCCCGCCGGTTTGCTGTTCACCCCCCTTTCACTGGGTTGCCCCCGCGTCCTAGGTTCCGGATTCAGTACTTGATTGTGCCTGTCAGTTTGCCGGGACCCGGGCAACCGGAACGGGGCCCTGACACGCATCCTCCCCACCCCGGTAGCCGGGTGCCATGACCGCCAACGTACTGCTGCAGTCCCGTCGCCGCATCCAGCCGTAACCATGCGCCATGTGGCATGCCGGCGTGCGAAGCATGCCTGATCTCCCTGAGGGCCCCGGCGGGCGTGCTGTTCCTGTCGCATTCTTCAGCTTCCTCCGGCGAGCCCGACGCCTTATCCAATGGCCGAGATGGCCCTGTGTGGGGCTTTCCCGGCACCCCGGACACGGCACCCCTCATCCGGAATCGCGCACCGGACACCTGGGGCCCCCACACTCTGCCGCTGCCGGCGCCTGCCGGCTTGCCGGTACCCGCTTGATGAGAGTGCAGCGCAGGTCCTGTACTGCTGCACATCGGTGACCCTGCTGCAGAGTGGTTGGAAGGAGTCCTTCAGCAGGAGCTCAGGCCACGCGACGCACCCGCGAGAAGGGAAGCGTAGCCCACGTGAAGTAGGGCCGGGGTCGTACCGATTAGTCCCAGGCGTCAACTACGCCTTCCCTGCGGATTCTATCTGGCCGGAACTGTCGGGGTGGTTCTTGTGTGGGCATCCAGCCAGCACCAGAGGGAAGCTGCCGAGCTGCTGCATGTCCAACTACACGGCTACCCGGGCCGGGTCCGCTCCCCCGGACCAGCGTGTTTCGGGCGGCCAGGTTCGTCTCCCCCGGGCACCAGGGCGCAGTTGCCTGTAGGATCCAATCCGCTGACCGCGCCGGACCCGTAAGTTGGTGCAGCAACCGGAGGGATTCAAACCGCAAAGAAAGGAAGGCAGGCATCCGGGCCAGTCTGATTGGGTTCGGGACTTGTGCTTGCGGGTGTCAACTGTGCCGGCACGACCGGGCCGACCGCTTTTTGCAGTCCGGCGCCTCCCTCATGCGAATCCCCAAGTCGACCGGCAATGCTTCAGTCGGAACAGGACCAGTGCTGTCCCAATGCAAACAACGCATGGCAAACACACGGTCGACGAGCCTCTTCGTGTCTGCATCGGCCAACGGACACGGCGGGTCCGCGGACCGGCGTGGAAAGATGATCGGCCAGACAGGCCCTGCGAGGGCGTGAGGCCCGACAGGGACTCCGAGCTCAGAGAGAATGTGAGCTGCCCGGCAAAGCTCATCGAGTCCGGCGGGTGCTGTCGTCGCATCTTGGCACGGCAAGGCGATCCCTGGACGTGGGATGGAAGAGTTCCTTGGGGTAACGGCTCCGCTCCCCTGGTTCTCTTGAGGTCCGCCTGGCGCTGTGGAACAAGCTGGCTTCGGTCGGCGCGTCGGGCGATGCAAGGGCACGCTGGCCGTCCCGGCGCTCGACGGGTTTGGTTCGACCCACGTGGATTTGCAGTTCCCGGCCGCCTTGGGATGACACGTCCGGAGAGCACTTCACTGCAGGTCAAGGGTGCATCCAGGCGGGATTCGTGTGGCCGTTCCCGGCTCGGATTTTAGCCAGCGGCCGGTGGATGGGGCGGTGGATAGAGCGGTGGATATTGCTGTGGATAACTTTGTGGATTAGTGACTGTTGCAGCCCGTTCGTGACGCCAGATTCTTGGGCGAGCTGTCGTCGTGACAACGGCCCCGAACGTCCTTTCAGGGCTCCCAGTCCGTTTCACGTGAAACATGATCATGGTGTTCAGCGACGATGGTCGAAGCGTTCGCGAAGATGTACTAAATCGACGTTCTATGGTTAATTTTACGGCGATATACGCTCTCTGCCGTATTGCGAGCCGGAGTTCTTAATCGGCGTCCAGGACACGCCTCTGGCACGGTGGGTGGCTGGTCAGACAGCCAGTTCGGAGGGGCGACCGCCCTCGGCGGCCCACTAGGAAAGGGCATGTGAATAATCTCTCAGAGCCTGTGGATAACGGTGTGAATAACTTCTGTGGAGAAACTCGTGGATATCGAGTGAGCTCCGGATTCTGTGGCCGCTGGACGGGCCGGAAATGCGCTTGTATCGGCCGCCGCTGACCTTCGCCTGGCGCCCAGGATGCCGGTCGTGATGGCTCGTGTATTGACAGTCGGAAGGCATGCACGGTGTCACTATGAGTGTGGCGATTTGCGGACAGATGCCGAGGGCTCGAAGCACATCCATAACGGGCAGCGGCGGTTGCGACGCCTGCCGGGGCGGGGGCAGGTTCGTGGCTGGACCTGGGTGTCCTCGGTCTGGCCGCCATGGAGTCGAACCTGCTGCGCCGCGACTGGCAGAGCAGGGGTCCCAACCTTCATGAGAACAAGCCTTCATGAGAACAGGCGCGCGATCTTCTTGTTCCGCGAATATCGAATTGGCCCACCTCGGGGACACAGGAGCCGGCTCAATCCGCTCCCCTCTAGAGCGGAATAGGGGCGCCCGGCTGCAGACAGCACAGGAGTTTGGGCAAGCTCAATGCAGCTTGAGTGGTGCCTGAGACCGAAGCGGGCCGGGGCGGAGAGAGTGGGCATTGTTCAGCTGGGACAAGATCATGCCGCGCGCCGAACGGGGATGGTGTTTGATGAACCGATCAGCCCACGAACTGTGAACAGGCACTGCGCGTTTGACCCTGGCTGCCGCCGGAGGGTCCCTGGACAGGAACCCTGGAGAAGAGGAGCCTGGCCTCGGGCAAGGCGAATTGGACGCGGACCGGAGGCGCAGAGGAGCAGAGGAGCAACTGTCGAGACGCGCCATGAATTGAATAAGGTGGGGGCCTAACCGGTGGAATCGCCTCAGGGCCGGGCCCTGTGTTTGGTCGGTTGCCCCATGGAATGCAGGTCCGGACCGTGCGTCCTGCGGCACGCAGAGTGCGGGAACTCCGCCGGCGGTAACAGCGGCGGGGCGTGTTCATTCGCTGACTGACTGCCGCAGCGATCCGATATTGATCGTCGGTTCGCTCTCAAATCAGACAACATAGGCCCTTGGTCGTAGGCGGGCGGCCGAGAGCGCACATGAGCACTCTGCCCCATGCTCCGGCCTGAGCTCAAGCAAGTTCACTCGCCCGTTCTGGGGCGTACTGCGCGCCGCTTCAGAGGCACCCAGGTTCGCATGTCCACACACGCGGCGGCTCGCCGAGACCTGAAGGGGCTGCCGGCAGTACCCCCATCGTGGCTACGGAGGTGAGTCTGGGTCTGCCTCGCTGCAGGCTGTTTCTGCTCCGGTGTGATGTTTCACGTGAAACCAGGCATTCCGGAGATGCTGGGACGGGGGTCGGATCCGATGATCTGCCCGAAATCCTGTCTGGTGTGCAGAAGTTGGGTCGCAGCCGGCGGTGCCTCAGCAAGCGTTGGGCCAGGAATGATGGCGGTCACCGGCACACACAAACGACCTTAGGGTCGCTCAGCCAAGGATGTGCCGTGTCCTTTTAGCAGGGAGACAAAGGCCATCAGGCGCAGCTTTGCGTCCCACCGACCTCCCTCCCTGGGGAATTGGGCACGCTGAGGCGAGACCCCAATATTTTATCTAAGAATCAACTATCATGTCGCTTCGGGTTGCGATTTATGGGTTGCCACCATGGGTGTTTCACGTGAAACATCAGTACGGCGGATGCGGGCGGAAGTATTCGGCGCTCTCGTGATGACCCTTCCAGTTTCACGTGAAACGTCGGGAGCCCGGAGGTTGGCGGGACAATTCGGCAGCCTGCGACGTACACACCTGTTTCACGTGAAACAGGTGTCCGAACCGGCCGGTCGCTGCAGCTGGTAGCGACCGGCAGGCGCTGATCGCCGTTCTTGAAAAAGGGACGAATATGTGTCGGTGTGACAGTCAAGTGCACTCGTGGTCATCCGTCGCCGAGTACAATTTCGCCTCGGACCCTGGCGGCCCCCACCCCTCCCTAAGCCCGTGGCGGACATGCAGGAGCGGTCATGGCGTGTTGCGCTGACGCGGGGGCTGCCCAATTTCGGGGGGGCAGTGGGGGTACGGCGCCGCCCTTACGGCAGTATCGGTGGATGCCCTCCCGTCACAAGACCGGATTCCTGGTATGAGCGCGGCCTCCACCCTCGACTCCCCTGCGGTGGACAAAGAGTATTTGGAGCGCATCTAGAGTCCGGACTCATCCCCAAAGCCGCCTCAAATTTGCTAACCATTCAAGAATTGGATGTTTCACGTGAAACACCATTGTGTGACGTTACGTATGGCGCTTTGGCGGAATGTGGGTCACCCACTCGGGAATATGGGCGACACGTCGCCCAGCGGTGACCACGAAGGCAACGGAAATCGAGTGGGATGTCCTGACCGGAAACCGTTCTCTTCTATGCGCGGGCGCACACCGCGCAGCAACTGCTAAGTGGGTTGTCGCGATCATCATGTTTCACGTGAAACAAGGCAGTGGTGTCCCCTACGCAACGGCCAAACACCTTCC
The DNA here is from genome assembly GCF_056401395.1 of Arthrobacter sp. P4_F11. Taxonomy (NCBI): domain Bacteria; kingdom Bacillati; phylum Actinomycetota; class Actinomycetes; order Micrococcales; family Micrococcaceae; genus Arthrobacter; species Arthrobacter sp. P4_F11. The sequence goes on along the minus strand of NZ_JBFUJK010000009.1, from coordinate 35,540 downwards.
GTGCCTGTCAGCACGAATAGCAGTTCGCCGGCCGAGGGATGGCCCATTCCACAAGCCGGCAGTAGCCAAGAGAATTGTCAGCCAGCAGACAAAAAACAATGCAGATAGACAGCCACTCAAGGTTGCAACAACGGTTATGGCAGATCTATGGCGTGTCCGCCCAGCCCTACTCCCCCACCGATGGCCTTGGAGCACAACAAAAAAGTGGCCCCCGCCAGAAGCGGGGGCCACTTTCGGTCAGCCTAGGACAGTACGTCCGCAAATTCCTTCTCGAAGAACTGCTTGGGCCGGGCGCCGATCACGGTGCTCTTGACCTCGCCGCCCTGGAACAGGTAGACGGCAGGGATGGAGGTGATGCCGTACTCGGCAGCGATGGCCGGGTTGTCGTCAACGTTCACCTTGACCACATCAACCTTCTCGCTGTATTCGACCGAAATCTCATCAAGAATCGGACCGAGCTTGCGGCAGGGACCGCACCATTCGGCCCAGAAATCGACAATGACGGGCTTCTCGGAGGCCAGTACATCAGTGCTGAAGCTGGCGTCCGTTACGTCTTTTGCGTTGCTCATAACCTTTGTCTCTCTTCCGTTGGTTGCTGCGCGCCGTTTAGGCGTGGAAATCTGCGAGGTAGTGCTCGACGTCGAGTGCCGCCACGCACCCGGAACCGGAGGCGGTGATGGCCTGGCGGTAGGTCGGATCAATGACGTCGCCGGCAGCGAAGACGCCCTGGACGCTGGTCTTCGAGGTGCGGCCGTCCACGGCGATGGTTCCCTCTGCGGTCAGCTCGAGTTTGCCCTTGACCAGATCGGTGCGGGGATCGTTGCCGATTGCCACGAACACTCCGGTTACGGACAGTTCGGATTCCGTGCCGTCCACCAGGTTCTTCAACCGCAGTGCGGTGACCTTGTCCTGTCCCAACACGTCTTCCACACCGGTGTTCCACACAAAGTTGATCTTCTCGTGGGCCAAGGCGCGGTCAGCCATGATCTTTGAAGCGCGGAGGGTATCGCGGCGGTGGACGACCGTGACGGACTTGGCGAACTTGGTGAGGAACAGGGCCTCTTCCATGGCCGAGTCGCCGCCACCGATGACGGCAATGTCCTGATCCTTGAAGAAGAAACCGTCGCAGGTTGCACACCAGCTCACACCGTGGCCCGAAAGCCTCTTCTCGTTCGGCAAGCCGAGCTCGCGATAGGCCGAGCCGGTGGAAAGAATGATGGAACGGGCCTTGAAGGTCTCCCCCGTGCCGATGGTGACGGTCTTGACGTCGCCGTCGAGGTCCAAATCGGTGACGTCCTCAAACTGGATCTCCGTGCCGAAACGGGCGGCCTGCTTCTCGAAGTTCTCCATCAGGTCCGGGCCCATGATGCCGTCGGGGAACCCTGGGTAGTTCTCCACGTCCGTAGTGTTCATCAGTTCGCCGCCGGCCGTAACCGAGCCTGCCAGGAGCAGCGGCTTCAAGTTCGCGCGCGCCGTGTACACCGCTGCGGTGTAGCCCGCCGGGCCGGAGCCGACGATGATGACATCACGTACTTCGGAGGCAGTGTTTTCTGCGTTGCTCACTGAACGGTGAACCTCTTCCTTTGTCGATGCGCCCGCCTCGATGGCCGGCCACATGGCACAACTATTGCCGGGCATTGAATATTCCGGCCGAAATGGGCGTCACGGAGCAACACCACTACTCAGGGTACCGGTTTGCCGGGGCCGGGGCCGGAGACGGCCCAGGATTACCGGCCCGCGGGCGGGCACGGCCCTGACGGCGCAACGGCGGCCTTAGAGCGCAGCCGCAGCCTCACGGCGCAACGCAGCAGCGCAACGGCGGCCGCGCAGGGCCGCTACTGGACTTTGATTTCGGCCAGGCGCAGGCCGTACCCATAGCGGGTCTTGGGTGCGGCCAGCTTCGGAAGCTTCTTGATGGACACGATCACGTACTGCGCCGTGACGGGTTCAGACAGCGGCATGGTCAGGTCCGGTGACGTAAAGCTGTTGCTGCCAATCTGCTTTGCACCGTCCAGGGTCGGCTTGTCATTGGTGAAGACGCTGATGTTGCCACCCGAGGCCCCCAACTGGCTCAGAGTGACGGAGGAGACCTTGGAAGGGTCCTGCAGCTTGACCACGAGCGGAACTTCGGAGGCGAGTCCGCCCCAGTCGTCCGTCGCGAATTCCATGTCTGACCAGAAGCTCGCGCCGTTCCCGTCAAAAGTCTTGACGAGGTCGGAGTCGTAATTTCCGGCGAAATCGAAATTGCCGAGTCGCGTCACGTCTTCGATGACGGGTGGTCCGGCCGCCGGCGCCTCGGTGGCGGTCGACGACGGCTGCGCGGTGGACGGTTCCGGTGCGCTGGAGGAGGCGGAGGTTACGGCGTTGGTCTGCGGGCTGCTCTTGAAGAGGCTGCCAAGGTTGGTAACCGCGAAGATCAGGCCCACCACCAGCACGGCAGCCAGGAGCCCGCCGACCAGCCAGCGCATGGAACGCGGCTCCCGGTTGGGCTCGTCCTCGTCTTCGTACTCGTACTCGTCCTCATCCTGGTCGACGGCGGCCCGGGCGGAGGCGGGGAAGTTGCCCGGAGCCCGATCCGCGGAGTCGAAGCCGGCAGCTGCCACTCCGGCAGCCGCAGCTGCGCCGCCGTGGTGCTCTCCGCCGCGCTGATCGTCACCGGCGTAGTCGTCGTCGGACCACAAGGAAACTTTTGGTGCCGCGGCGGGTGCCGGCTGCTGCGCTGCCGGTTCGGCCTGGCGGGGCGCGCCGCCGTTCTGGACGGGCTGCGGCGCCGTTGAATGCGCCGCCGCCTCCTGCGGTGCGGCTGTGGGGGCTTTGGGTGCCCTGGCCGCGGCAGCCCCGGCTGCTGCCGCGACGCCTGCCGCGGCGGCAGGAGCGGACGCGGGCCGCGACGGTACTCCCGCGGGCGGCGCCGCCGGAGAAACCGGCGGCTGTGCGTTTGTGCCCTGGGCCTGGCCATAGTTGATGTACCCGGCGTCGACTTCCTCGTCGTCGTACAGCCCGTCGTAGGTTTCGGGTTCGTGGGAGCGGGCCTGCCCGAAGATCTCGCTGCCCAGCGTGTCCGTGAAGAAGGGTTCGACGTACGGCGGGTTTGAAGAGACCACAAGATCCAGCAGATCCGCCGCCGAGGTGTGGTTGGTGATCAGGTACGTGGTGGCATCGCTGACGCCAAGATCGAGGATCTGCACGTTGCCGGGGCGTTCGCCCGTTGCCACTTCACGGGCGCTTTGGGCCACCTGGTCGGCGTTGCCCGGGCCTGCGACGAGGATGCTCACGGGGCGGTTGAGCACCTGGTCCACACCGTCCAGCACCAGATCCTGGTCATGTGAGGTCAGTACGGTGGCAGTGACCTTGTAGCGGCCACCGAGTACTGATCCGACATCGATCGGGTGGGACACGGGCTCCTCCTAGACTGTCCGGGACCTGCCGACGTGGTCACTCCGAGAGCGACCGTGTGCCCTCCGGTAAGCCGGTTGACCGCTGGTCCGCAACTTCCCTTGTTAGTCTTCGATCCTAGCCGATGCTCTGTCCAGGCCGCGTGAGCACGGCAGTTCGAAACGGAGCCGGGATCATTTTTTCTTTTTCCCGCCAAACGGGAAGTAGGGGTTGTGGCCGGCCGGGCCCTGGTAGGTGCGGCGGCCCGGCAGGGGAACATCGCCCTTGCCCAAGCCGCCCTGCGCGGTGCTGGGGAGGTCTTCTGCCGGCAGGTAACCGCCCTCCGGGCCCGCGGGACGGCCGTAAGGGAACGAGTCCTCTTCCCGGATGTCGGGACCGGCACGGAACGATTCGGCGTCGAACCCGCCGGAAATTCGCGGAATCAGGCCCGTATCCACCGAGACGGTGGCCCGTTCCGGTGCCCTCCGGACCTCCGCCGCGCCGCCTGCCTGCGGCTCGATGCCCGGCTCGGCGGTGCGGCGCCGGAGCCGCCCAAGCAGCGGCTGCAGGAGGTCCTGAAGCTCGGTGACCCGGAAGAGCTTCAGCAGCAGGAAGTAGGCGGCCAGCATGACGGGACCGACGACGACGATCGTCACCAGAGCGGCGATCCGGTTGCTCCAGGCGTAGCCGTCCGGGTTGTAGCTGCCCAGCATCCACAGGGCCACGGCTCCGGCCAGGGCCGAACCGAGGGCCGCATAGCCCATCCGGATATAGGAGCTGGCAATGCGGGGCCCGTCCAGGTGGCCCAGGAGCCGGCGCAGGAAGGTTGCGCTGACGATCACGGAGAGGATGTTGCCGCCGGTGTAGAGGATGGCGATGGCGAAGATAATCTGATCGAACGGCAGGAACTGGATGGCGAATGCGGCCGCCACGTTGACCAGCGCCAGGACCAGCTGGATGAAGAACGGGGTCCGGGCGTCCTCGTTGGCGTAGAACACGCGCGACATCATAAAGTTGGCGCTCATGAAGGGGGTGCTGAGGGCCAGGATGGTGAGGGTCTGGGCAAGCATGACGCCGTCCAGGCGCACGTCGCCGGAGAAGAACATGCCCAGCGGCCCGGCCAGCGCGAAGAGCGCCAGCGCACCGAAGACGGTGGCCACGGCCATGGTCCGCAGCCCGTGGGAGAGCGCGTTGCGCAGCGCGGCCCGGTCTCCGTCCTGGGACGCCCGGGTCATCCGGTTGAACAGTACGGTGGCCAGCGACAGGGCGATGATGGAGTGTGGCAGCAGGTACAGCTGGCTGGCCACCTCCAGCACGGCGTTGCCCGGAATGAAGGCCGCCGCGGGGTCCCCCGCTTGTTGGAGACGGGCCCGTTCCGCGCCCGGAATCGTGGCGATGCGCATGACGTAAAGGAAGGCCAACTGCCCGACGGCGGCTGTCGCCAGGGTCCAGACGCTCAGCTTTGCGGCATGGCCCAGCCCGACCCCGCGCCAGCCGAAGCGCGGCCGCAGCCCCAGCCGGAGCCTGAACACGGGAATGAGCAGGACGGCAGTCTGCGTGACGACGCCGATCGTGGAGAACCCCGCCACGAGGATGGTCTGCAAGGATCCCCAGTTTTCGATCGTGTGGGGATTGACGGCGTTGGCGCCCATGATGGCGATGAACATGCCCAGTCCGGCGATTGCCACGACGTTGTTCACGATCGGCGCCCACATCGCGGGCCCGAAGGCTCCGTGGGCGTTCAGGACCTGGGTCAGCAGGGCGTAGAGGCCGTAAAAGAAAATCTGCGGAAGGCACCAGAACGCGAACGACACCGCGAGGGCCTTCTGCTGCGGCGAGTAGCCCTGGGTGGTCAGTTGAATGACAGTGGGTGCCAGCAGCGTGACCAGCAGCGTGAGTACCAGCAGCACCAGGACCGCCAGCGTCAGCAGCCTGCTGATGTAGTCCGCACCCTTGTCCGGCGCCTTGCTGGCCTTGATGATCTGCGGCACCAGAACAGCATTGAACACCCCGCCGGCCACCAGCAGGAAGATCAGGTTGGGGAGGTTGTTGGCATTGATGAAGGTGTCATTGACGGAGGAGCCCAGGCCCAGGGCGGCGGCCAGCATCCAGGTCTTGGCGAAGCCCAGGAAACGCGAAACGAGGGTTCCGGCGGCCATGATGGCGCTGGAACGGGCTTCTCCGGATTGGGCAGCTTTGGAATCGGCGGGGCCGGAGGGTACGGGGGCGGGTTTGGCTGATGACATCGTCTTCATCGTCTCACCCGCGCGGGGCATTAGTCGCTATCAAAGGACGTGACGGGCCGCACCGGCGGCCTTCAGCGGTCTTCCGGCAGGACTTCTTTGGCCAGATCCGCGATGCGGCGTTCGTTGGGGAAGGACAGCTTGCGCGCCAGCTCCTGGATCGGAACCCACGCGACGTCCACGGCTTCCTTGTCCGGATCGTTTTCGATGGTGAGTTCCCCGCCGGTGGCCCGCAACAGGTAGTGGTGCACGGTCTTGTGGACGCGGTGCCCGCTCACGGTGAACCAGTAGTCGATGCTTCCCAGCGGTGCCAGGATCTTGCCTTCGATCCCGGTTTCCTCGGCGATCTCGCGGACCGCGGCTTCCTCGTTGCTTTCCTTGCCTTCCGGGTGGCCCTTCGGCAGGCACCACTCGAGACGTCCGCCGCGGTTAAGGCGCGCGATGATCGCTACCCGCAGGTCGGCGTCGGACATGTCCACCACGACGCCGCCGGCGGAGATTTCCTCAACAGTGGGCAGGGAGGCGTGGCCCGTGTGCTGGACAGGCGCGACGTTGGCACCTATTGCCGACGGCAACGGTGCGTTTGTCCTCCTGCCGGGAGCGCTCGGTACGGGATGGGCCATGAGGTCCACTCTAACGACTCTTGCCCGCTGTTGATGACCTAAACATGGCCGGAAAGTAGACGGCCGGGAAAGTCGGCCCGCGCCGGTTCGTGCGCTATCGTGACGAACCCGCCGGATCCTTGAGGGTTCCGGTGTGGTGCTGGCGCGGTTTTCTGACAAGCTTAAGTAACTATGGCGCACGCACATCACAAGACTGACTCCCACACCGTTTCTTTCCAGGTAGATCCGGTGGTTCTGGAGCTGGGGCAGCGCTTCGTCGACGCCGGCCACGAGCTGTCCCTGGTGGGCGGGCCCGTCCGTGACCTTTTTCTTGGCCGGGTCTCGCCCGACCTGGACTTCACCACTGACGCCACTCCGGACCAGACGGTTGCCCTGATCAAGAAATGGGCGGACAACTACTGGGAGATCGGGCGCGCCTTCGGCACCATCGGGATGCGCAAGGACGACTTCCAGATCGAAATCACCACCTACCGGGCCGACGCCTACGATCCGGAGTCCCGCAAGCCGTTAGTGGCCTTCGGAACATCCCTGACGGATGACCTGTTGCGGCGGGACTTCACGATCAACGCCATGGCCCTGCGGCTGCCCGTGCTGGAGCTCGTCGATCCTTTCGGCGGTGTCCGCGACCTGCACGCCTCGATCCTGAACACACCCGGGCCGCCGGAAACGTCCTTCTCCGACGACCCCCTGCGCATGATGCGCGCCGCGAGGTTCGCGGCCCAACTAGGGGTGTCGCTGCACCCCGACGTCCGCGAGGGCATGGTCCGGATGGCGGAACGGATCAGCATCATCTCGGCCGAACGCGTGCGCGATGAACTGATCAAGCTCATCTGCGCCGCTCAGCCGCGGGCCGGCGTGGACCTGCTGGTCGATACCGGACTCGCGGACCTGGTCCTGCCGGAAGTCTCGGCCCTGCGCCTGGAATCCGATGAACACCACCGCCACAAGGACGTCTACCAGCACTCGCTGCAGGTGCTGGAACAGGCAGCAGCGCTGGAGTCGAAGGCGGACGGCCCGGTTCCCGGCCCGGACTTTGTGTTGCGGTTCGCGGCGCTGATGCACGACGTCGGCAAGCCGGCCACGCGCCGCTTTGAACCGGGCGGCGCAGTGAGCTTCCGCCACCACGACATGGTGGGCGCCAAGCTGACTGCCAAGCGCATGAAGGCGCTGCGCTTCGACAACGACACGATCAAGGCCGTGGCCAGGCTTGTGGAGCTGCACATGCGCTTCTACGGCTACGGTGAGGCCGGCTGGAGCGATTCCGCGGTCCGCCGCTACATCACCGACGCCGGTCCCCTCCTGGAGCGCCTGCACCGGCTCACCCGCTCCGATGTCACCACGCGGAACCAGCGCAAGGCGGACCGGCTGTCCTTCGCCTACGACGACCTCGAGGACAGGATTGCGGCGCTGCGGGAGCAGGAGTCCCTCGACGCCGTCCGCCCGGACCTGGACGGCGGCCAGATTATGGCGCTGCTTGGTCTCAAGCCCGGTCCCGTGGTGGGCCGCGCCTACAAATTCCTGCTGGAAGAACGCATGGAGCATGGCCCGCTCGATCCCGCCGTCGCCGAATCCCGCCTGCGGGACTGGTGGGCGGCACAGCCCGAGGCGGCGCCCGCCGGCGCCGAACTTTCCACCACTGAGGAGTCCTAAGTGATTGCACCATCCAATGGCCCCCGCCCCCAACTGTGGATCCTGCGGCACGGTGAAACAGAATGGTCCAAGAGCGGGCAGTACACCGGTCTCACGGACATGCCCCTCACGGTGGAGGGCGAGCAGCAGGCCGTGGAGGCGCGCAGGGTGCTCGAGACCGTCGACTTCGACCTCGTACTGACCTCACCCCTGCGCCGCGCCCGCCGGACCGCCGAACTCGCCGGCTACCCCGACGCCCAGTTGGAGCCGCTGGCGGTGGAATGGGACTACGGCGACTACGAGGGCATCAGCTCGGACCTCATCCGCAAGGACAACCCCGAATACCTGATCTGGACGCACGGCGTGCCCAATGGTGAAGCGCTCGACGACGTCGCCGCCCGCGCGGACAAGATCGTGGCCCGGGTGCTCGAATCGGGCCTGGACAACGTGCTGATCGTCGCGCACGGGCATTTCTCCCGCATCCTGACCGCCCGGTGGCTCGGATTGGACCCCCGCGAGGGCCGGCATTTCGTGTTGGGGACCGCCAAAGTCTGCACACTGGGATGGGATAAGAAGACACCGGCAATCGTGCGCTGGGGACTCTAAAACCGGTTTCTAAAACAAAGTCAAAAAAAGTTTATGAATTCGGTAGGCAACTGCCGTATTCGTAGTGTATTTTTATTTCTGACCCCAAGGCGACTTGCCGGAGTCACGGCGCGCGTCGCCCGGCCAGTCAGCCGGAGCCACGGCAGAACAGAAAAGGAGGTTGGGAAAATGATGATTACTTTGACTAGCGGATGGATGTACTCCACCACCGCCAACCCGGCCTCGTTCGCTGAGCCGCGCCCAAATGTCGGACTGACTGTTTCCTGACCGCGTTCCCGTCCCAGGCAACGCAGCTTGGGGCCCGCGGCAGTTGGCCTTCTTCAACGGAAAGCCCAATGACGGCAGCCTGATCAGGCGGAACCACGCGGTTGCACAGCCTCCCCATAGTTCGGAACCCAGCTTCTTGTTGGGGTTTCAGCGCTACCGCGTCCAGGGGCCATTCTCCATCGAATAACTTTTTCCGCTCCGGAATTCCGGCCTAAATTAAGGCCGGGGATTTCCGGGCTAATTGGCACGCCCGGAACCGGCTATTCGAATTCCTTGCATCTAGGGCTCTATTTGTCGCGCCCAAAAATCGGCCGCCCGTTTCATCCGCCCATTCCTGCTGCCTCCTGGTCGCGACCATTGAGCCCAGGCGGCGCAATCCCCCACGAACGAAAGGTCCCTGTGACTACCGCAACCACCGCTCCAGCCCACCGCACAGCCCTGCCGCCACCCGGGCACGCCGATCGAGTCCCCGAGGGGAGGTAAGAACCATGATGAACAAGCTCTATACGGTCCTGTTCCGAAAGCTGGCCCGCAGGGAGTCGACACGCTTCAACGGCCAGCTCCTGGACCAAAAGCGGGACGACACGTTCCTCGCCATGCATCAGGCCGGCCTGATTCGCTGACGCCCTGATCTGCTGACGGCCGGACAGTTCCGCCACCGCCGCATGGACTAATCCCGTGCAGGGGCGAAGGCCGTTACCGGCAGGACTGTCCGCAGCGAAGGAGGACCTGATGACTGACATTGGAACCGATCCCAGGGAGCCCGTGCGTCGCCGCACGGGCTCCCCCTTTAAGCGTCCCTTCATGGCCCGCCGTTGTGGCGGCCTCCGATACGACGTGCCAGCGAAGACCGCGGGGCGGCATGGGTCAATGTCCCCCGGTAAGCTCAAGGTCATGCAGGAGACAAAGCCGCCGGAGCGTAAACGGGTCCGATTGGTCATCCCGAGCCGCAGCGACCCTTTTCTCCGAAACTTCACGGAACTGGTAGGCGGCCCTTTGGGCCACCGCTCGGCGCCCGGGATCGTTTCGCCGGGATTCTTTACGGTGGAACGTGTTCTGGTGATCCTCACTGTCCTCGCCGCCCTGGCCGGGATTCTGCTCAAGAACTTCTGCCGCACCAATGGCTGGGAAACACCCGGGCAGTTCTACGCCACGTGCTACTCGGACTTTCCGGAGCTGTTCCGCAACCGTGGCCTGGGCGATGGTGCCTTCCCCTTCATTACCCCGGGAAGCCTCTTCGAGTACCCCGTGCTGATGGGGTTGATCGCGGGTGCCACCGCACTTCTGGTGCCCGGCGCCGGCACCGACGATCCCCGCGTCCTTGGCTACTTCGACGTCAACGCCACCCTGATCGCCGCCGTCTGGATCATCACCGTGCTGGCCACGGCACGGACGAACCGCCGGCGGTCCTGGGACGCGGCGATGGTTGCCCTCGCCCCCGGCATTGTCCTGGCGGGCGTCATTAACTGGGACATGTGGGCCGTGTGCATGCTGGCTCTTGGCATGTACTTCTTTGCGCGTAACAAGCTCGTCCTCGCCGGGATCTTCATCGGCCTGGGCACGGCCACCAAGCTCTACCCGCTGTTGATCCTCGGCGCCGTCCTGCTGCTGGCGCTCCGGAGCGGGCGCATCCGGGCGCTGCTGATCACGGCCGGTGCCGCAACCGCGGCCTGGCTGGCGGTCAACGTCCCCGCAGCCGCGGCAAATCCGGACGGCTGGAAGTACTTCTACCAGTTCACGCAGGAGCGTCCGGCGGGCTACAGCTCGCCCTGGTTCGCCTACAACCTGGTGGCCGCCCGGCTGGGCTGGAATCCGCTTGAGGCCGCGGCCATCAACTCCCTGGCACTGGACCTGTTTCTCCTGGCCTGCATCCTGATTGCGGTCCTGGCACTGACGGCACCCCGCCGGCCGAGGATCGCGCAGCTGGCGTTCCTGATCGTGGCCGCGTTCATCCTGACCAACAAGGTGTACTCCCCCCAATTCGTGTTGTGGCTGATCCCCCTGATCGCCCTCGCCCGGCCCCGCTGGCGTGACTTCGTCATCTGGCAGGCCATCGAAGCGCTGCACTGGGGCGCCATCTGGATGTACCTCGGGCAGGCAACCAGCGGCGGCTCGACCCAGCACAACATCGATATGCCCTACTACGTCCTGGCCGTGGTTGCCCACATGCTCGCCACCGCGTACCTGATGGCGCGTATCGCCTGGGACATCTGGGATCCGTCCTGCGACGTGATCCGCCGCCACCGCATCGATGATCCGCATGGCGGCCCCTTCGACGGTGCCCCGGACTGGCTGCGGATTGATCTGCGCCGGCCCGCGGCGTCCCTGGTGCCGTGGCGGAAGAGTGCCGTGACCGAAAGCCACAGCGCATGACTGACGTCGCCGTCGTCGGTTCCGGCCCCAACGGGCTGGCCGCGGCGGTGACCATGGCGCGGGCCGGACTCAAAGTCCACGTGTTCGAGGCGGCCGCCACGCCCGGCGGAGGACTGCGCACCGCCGAACTGATGGAACCGGGCCACTTCCACGACGTCTGTTCGGCCGTGCACCCCATGGTTCTGGCCTCACCCTTTTTCCGCCGGTTCGAGCTGTCCAGGCGCGTGCCCCTGGAGGTGCCCGAGCTCTCGTACGGATCCCCGCTCGACGGCGGCCGCGCGGCGCTGGCCTACCGTTCCCTGGACCGCACCGTTGCCGAACTCGGGCGGGACGGCGCCGCCTACCGCCAGCTCATGGAGCCCCTCGTGCGGCGGGTGGAGGGCGTCGCGGACCTGACCCTGAACCAGCTGCTGCGGATTCCGGCAGATCCCCTGGCTGCCGCCGCGTTCGGCCTCCGGGCGCTCGAACAAGGCTCGGCGCTGTGGAATGCGAGGTTCAGCCAGGACCTGGCTCCCGCACTGCTGAGCGGCGTCGCCGCCCATGCCGTGGCGCCGCTGCCCTCGATCACCGCCGCCGGAGCCGGGCTGATGCTGGGCGCCCTGGGCCATGCCGGCGGCTGGCCGGTTCCGCGCGGCGGATCGGCCGCGATTGCCCGGGCGCTGACCGCTGACATCGAGGCCCATGGCGGGGTGGTCGAGACCGGCAGGCGGATCACATCGCTCGCGGAGCTGCCGCCGGCCCGGACCACGCTGCTGGATGTGGCACCACCCGCGCTGCTGCACCTGGCGGAGGGCCAGCTCCCGCCGCGCTATAGGAGCGCCCTGGCGTCCTTCCGCTTCGGGAACGCTTCCTGCAAGGTCGATTTCATCCTCTCCGGACCGGTGCCGTGGGCGGCACACGGGCTCGCCGATGCCGGGACGGTGCACGTGGGCGGCACCAGGGCGGAAACCGCCGAAGCGGAGCGCCTGGTCGCCTCGGGACGGCATCCGGACCGGCCCTACGTGCTGGTATCCCAGCCCTCGCGTTTTGATGCCGGCCGCGCGCCGGCCGGCCGGCACATCCTTTGGACCTATTGCCACGTTCCGGCCGGTTCCACCGTGGACATGAGCGATGCGGTCATGGCGCAACTTGAGCGCTTCGCGCCCGGGTTCCGGGATGTGGTGGTGCAGTTCAAGGTGACCACGGCCGCAGGGCTGGCGGCGTACGACGAGAACTTCGTCGGTGGGGACTTCGGCGCAGGCCGCATGGACCTTTGGGGCATGTTGCGGCGGCCGGTGCTGAGCCCGGTGCCCTGGCGGACGCCGCTGCCAGGGGTGTACTTGTGTTCGTCGTCGACCCCGCCCGGTCCCGGCGTCACCGGGATGCCCGGCTTCCACGCCGCCCGGCATGCCCTCAAGGACATGTTCGGTCTCGGGGTCCCGGACCTCGCATACCGGGTCCCCTAGCCGCTAGCCCCTAGCCCTGCCGCGGCGCCGCAGCGGCCGCCGTCGCCACCCTGGCGGACAGCCGTCCGTCGCGCATGCTCGCGACGGCGTCGGTGAGCGGCACGAAATCGGTGTCGTGGGTGACCATGACCGTTGCCGCGCTGAATTCGTCGGTGACCTGCCGCAGCAGCCGGATGATCGCTTCGCTGCGCTGGTGGTCCAGGGCGGCCGTCGGCTCGTCCACCAGCAGCACGGCAGGGTTGCCCATGAGTGCCCGGGCAATGTTGACGCGCTGGCGCTGTCCGCCGGAGAGCTGGTGCGGCCGTTTCGCCAGGGCATGCCCGAGGCCGACAAGGTCCAGCAGAGCCGCGGCGCGTTCCCCGGCCGCCCGAGCCGTCCCGCCGCGCAGGCGCTGGGTGATCACGAGCTGCTCCACCGCGGTGAGGGAGGGCAGGAGGTTGGGCTGCTGGAAGATGATGCCGATCTTGTCCCGCCGCAGTGCGGTGCGGCCGGAGTCGGGCAATCCGCCGGCGTCCTCGCCGTCGACCACCACCAGGCCGGCGGTGGGCCGGACCAGGGTGGCGGCGACGGCCAGCAGGGACGACTTGCCGGACCCCGAGGGGCCGATCAGGGACACGAATTCGCCTGCGTGCACCTTGAGGCTCACGGAGTCCAGGGCCTTGAGGGTGCCGTCTCCGTCCGGGTACTCCAGGGTAACGTTGACGAGGTTCAGGGCGGTGTTGTTCAGGGTTGAGTTCATGAGATATGCCTTTCTAGGAATATATGGGGCGGGCCGGGGCTGCTCAGTTGCCGCCGAGGGCGATGAGCGGATCGACGCGGGCGACGCTGCGGACCGCGAGGGCTGCGCCGGCCAGGCCCAGGAGCACGATTCCGGCGATGGGCAGCAGCGTTGTCCAGGGCGTGAGGAGGAACGGTGCCGCCTGCGACGCGAGGACTCCGCCGGCCACACCGGCCAGCCCCCCGGCCACCGCGCCCGCCAGCAGGACCAGGGCCGCCTGCGCCATGGCGTCCCGGAGGATGTAGCGGGCGGACCCGCCCAGTGCCTTCAGAACGGCGATGTCCCGGGTGCGCTGGACCGTCCAGACCGTCAGGAAGGCAACAATCACAAGGGCTGAGATGCCGTAGAGGAAGGCCTGCATGAGCAGCAGCGAGCCGTTCTCGCTCTTGTAGGAGCCGAGGGCCTGGAAGGACCCGTCGATCGTGGTGCTGACGGTTCCCGCGGCGGTGTTGGCGGCACCGAGATCCACCCCTGTTCCGGCGGTGGAGTCGAATGTCACGGCCAGCACCGTCGCGGCGTCCGCGTCTTGGATATGGGCCAGCTTCTGCCAGTCGGCCAGCGTGGTCCACACGACGCCGGTGTGGGAATACCACTGCTCCGGCACGACGGCCGTCACAACGAGGTCGGCGCCGCCCACCGAGGCGTGGCTGCCGATGCTGAGCTCCAGGTCCTCCGCCAGTCCGGCTCCGACGGCGATGGTTCCCTCTGTCAGCGGGGCAGGAGCCAGGCCTGCGCCGGGCTCGGTGCCGAAGACCGCAACGCTTGCCGTGCGTGCCGGCACGCCTTCGGCGCCGAGTGCCTGGAAGCGGCTCTGGCTGATCCCGACGGCGTCGGCTCGGACGACGCCGTCGCGCGCCGACCACAGGCTCTGTTGGGCGCGCGTGACTTCGGATTCGGTAAACGAGGCCTTGGGTGCGCTCCCGGCCGGGGCGCCGAAGACCAGCTGGTCGGCCGGGAGGGCGGCGAGGGCCGACGTCGACTGGTTTCCGAGTCCGGCCGTCAGCCCGGAAAGCATGACGAGCAGGAGGGTGATGAGGGCGACGACCGCGCCCATCAGGGCGAACCGTCCCTTGGCAAAGCGGATATCGCGGATGGCGAGATACATGTTGTCCTTCTTGGTGTCGTTTGAGGCGCTTGTGGCGTTGCTTCCAGCCTTCCCTCCGCCGGGCTCCAGGGCATCGGCCGCCCGGTTGGACCGCCGCCACCGGTCGGACGGCCCTGCGATCAACCAAAAGGTTGATTCCGCCGTGGGCGGGCCGTTTTCCGCAGGAGCCCCGCCGCACCGGCACTACGCTGGAAGCATGGAGGGCGACGCCGGCAACACGGTCCACAACGGCACAGGACCCAGGGGCGCACCGCACGCCGGCGCCGGGCATGCCGGCGCACCGCACGCGCCGGAGCCCACCGGGGCGGCCGTCATTCTGCGCGTCCTTCGCGTGAGCCTGCACGTCGGCTTTGCGGTGCTGCTCCTGGTGGCGCTGCTCCGGCTCCTGGCCGGCGGCATCACTGGGCAGGAGTGGATCACCCTGTTGCTGGCCGTGCTGCTCGCCGCCTTCTACCTCGTGGGCACCGTGCTGGAGAAACGGCACGCCGCCCGCCGGACCCGGTTCGATCCGCGGCCCTACTCGGCCTGGTGGCTGGGCGGCGTCTGCCTCCTCTGGCTGCTGCTGGTCTGGGCCAGTGCCGACTTCGTCTGGCTGGCCTTCCCGCTGTTCTTCCTGCAGTTGCACGTGCTCCGGCGCCGGCTGGCGCTGCCGGCGATCGCATTGAGTACCGTGTTTGTTATTGCGGCGCTCTGGTTCCACAACGGCGGTAGCGCGTCTCCCGATCTGGCCACTGCGGATCCGGCCAGCGTGGGGCTGCAGCTGCCCATGGTGCTCGGGCCCGTTTTCGGCGCAGCCTTCGCTGTGGTCACCGGACTGGCCTACCGGGCGCTGTTCCTGGAGGCGGAAAACCAGCGGCTGGCGGCCGAAGAGCTGCGCCGCACCCGTGCCGAACTCGCCCGGACCCAGCACAATGCCGGCACCCTGGCCGAGCGCACCCGGCTGGCCCGGGAAATCCATGACACCCTCGCCCAAGGCCTGTCCAGCATCGTGCTGATGGGGCGCGCGGCCGAGAAGGCCCTGGACGACGGCGAACCCGCCGTGGCACGGGACAGGCTGCGGATTGTCCGGGACACGGCCGCCGCCAACCTGGCAGAGGCCCGCAACTTCGTCCGGGCCCTGCAGTCCCCCGATCTCGAGGACGGCTCCCTCGTGGCCGGACTTCTCCGGCTGTGCGAAAAGACCGAAGCGGAGACCGCGGCGCGGGGTGCCGGGCTGCGGTGCCGCCTCGACGTCGAAGGTGTGCCGGTGGAACTCCCCGGCGCCCACCAGACGGTCCTGCTCCGGGCCGCGCAGGCGAGCCTGGCCAACGTGCGGGCGCATGCGCAGGCGGGCACCGCCGTCGTCACCCTTTCCTTCCTGGGCCCGGAGGTGGCCATGGACATCTACGACGACGGCGCCGGATTCGACCCCTCGGCCTTGCCGGCCCGTCCGGACGGGTCCGGCTATGGGCTGACGTCGTTGCGGGACCGCGTGGCCGCCCTCCACGGGCAGCTGGACATCGAGTCTGCCCCGGGTGAGGGAACCGTGGTGGCCATCCGGCTGCCACTGGGCCAAGCGCCCGGTTCCAACGCCGCGCCGGCGCCGGTCCGCGGGGACCGGAAATGAACAACATCCGGGTGTTCCTGGTGGACGACCACCCGGTGGTCCGGGCCGGTCTGCGGGCAATGCTGGGTGATCTGGAGGGCATCACGGTGGTGGCCGAGGCCGCCGACGGCGGCGCCGCGCTGGCCGGACTGGCCAGGCTCCACACCCTGGGTGAGCCCGCGGACGTGGTGCTCATGGACCTGCAGATGGGCGCGGGCATGGACGGCGTCACGGCCACCGGCCGGATCAAGGCAGGAGAGGCCGGCGAGCCGCCGCCGCCGGTGCTCATCCTGACCACCTATGACTCCGACGCCGACATCCTGGCCGCCGTCGAGGCCGGCGCCAGCGGCTACATGCTCAAGGATGCCCCGCCGGAGCAGATCCGCCAGGCGGTGCTCTCTGCCGCGGCCGGCGGCACCGCGCTGGCCCCCGAAGTCGCGGCCCGGCTGATGGGCCGGATCAGGAATCCGGAGCCTGCCCTGTCCGCCCGCGAGGTCCAGTTGCTCGGATTGCTGGCCACCGGGATGGGAAACCGGGCGATCGCGAAGCAGCTGTTCATTTCCGAGGCCACGGTCAAGACGCACCTGGTGCACATCTACGGCAAACTCGGCGTGGACAACCGCACCGCCGCGATCGCCGTGGCAGCGCAGCGCAGGATCATCCGGCGGCCCTAGGCGTTCCCGGCACCCGAAGTGAAGCCGGGGGGCGGGTGACGGTGCTAAGTGACGGTGTTATGTGACAACGGACTTGTCGGTGGCCCGGGGCATAATGGGCGCCATGGGGAACTCATCAAAACTTGCACTGGCCCTTGTGGGCCTTGTTCTTGGCGGCTCGCTGGTCGCCTGCGGCGACGGCCGTGAGGGCGCCGAAAGCGCTGCCAAACAGCTCGCGTCCGCGGTGTCCGCGCTCGACGTCGGATCCGTCGCCTTTGAGGGCAAGGACTCCGGTGCCGCCAACGACCAGCTCAAGGAAATATTCAAGGGGCTTGACCCGGCCCGCCCTTCAGTGGAAAGCGGCCAACTGACGCTGGAGTCCGATAAGGCCACGGTCCCGCTCAACTACCGCTGGAAGATCGGCTCCGAAGAGTGGAAGTACACCACCTTCGCCGAGTTCAAGAAGTCCGGCGACAAGTGGCTGACGGTCTGGAACCCGGCCACCCTGGTCCCCGAACTGGCCGAAGGCGAGCTCGTCGGCTCGGCAACCCATTCGCCCTCGCGCGCCGACATCCTGGGCGCCGGTGGGGTCCCGCTGGTCACGTACCGGCCCGTGGTCAATGTTGGCATCGACAAGCCGGCGCTCGGCGGTGCAGACGCCGCCGATTCCGCCACCAAGCTTGCCCATCTGGTGGGGGTCGACCCGGCGGCGTACGGGCAGCAGGTCGCGGCGGCCGGCCCCGAGGCGTTCGTTGCCGCCATCACTTTGCGTGAAGAAGGACGGACCATCACCGACGCTCAGATCGGCGAGATTCCCGGCGCCCGCGCCATCCGGGGCTCCCTTCCGCTGGCACCAAACCGCACCTTCGCCCGCGCCCTGCTGGGCACCGCAGCGGAGGCGAATGCAGAACAGATCGAAAAATCGAACGGGGCACTCAAAGCCGGGGACACCACGGGCACCGGTGGCCTGCAACAGCAATACGACGCGCAGCTTCGCGGCAGCGACGGCATCCAGGTCTTCGCCGAGAAGGCAGGCCTCACGGCCGCAGAGAAGCAGGCTCTGCCCAACGCGGGACGCCGCGTACTTTTTCAGACTGAGATAAAAGACGGCACCCCGCTGAAAACCACCCTGGACCCGAAGCTGCAGCAGCTCGCGGAAGACGTCCTCGGCAAGGTCGGCCCGGCGTCGGCCATTGTGGCGCTCCGGCCCTCCAGCGGCGCCGTCCTGGCGGCCGCCTCCGGGCCGGGCAGCAACGGCTACGACACGGCGATGCTGGGACAGTATGCCCCTGGATCGATCTTCAAGATGGTCGATTCCCTGGCCATGTTCCGCAACGGAATGACGCCCGACTCCAAGGTGGACTGCCCGCCCACCCTCACGGTGGACGGCCGCACCTTCAAAAACGCCGAGGGATACCCTGAGTCCTCCCTGGGGTCCGTGACGCTGCGCGACGCCTTTGCGCACTCCTGCAACACCGCGTTCATCAACGCCCGCGACACCGTCACCCAGGCACAGCTCGAATCCGCCGCGACCTCGCTGGGCGTGGCAGTTGAAGCACCCGCGCTGGGCGCGGCCGCATTCCTCGGCTCCGTCCCCGGGGATGCCGAAGGAACCGAACATGCCGCCTCCATGATCGGCCAGGGCAAAGTGCTTCTGTCCCCCCTGGCCGCCGCCGTCATGGCCGGCTCGGTGGCCAAGGGAGCCCCGGTGGCCGCCCAGCTGGTGTTGAATCCGGACGAGGGCGCCAGCCCTCCAGATGCCCAGGGCGCCGCCCCCACAGGCACGGCTGCAGCCGGCACGTCGCCGGCTGCCCCGGCCACCGGTGACGCGACACCGTCGGCCCCCGCACCGGCCACGGCCGTCGAAAAGCCGGTGACTGCAGCGGAAGCCGCGGCGCTGGCTGACATGATGCGGGCCGTCGTCACCAGCGGACATGCCGGGTTCCTGGCCTCCGTCCCCGGCGAGCCCGTCGGGGCGAAGACCGGAACGGCCGAGTTCGGCAACGACACCCCGCCCAAGACCCACGCCTGGATCGTGGCCGTGCACGGTGACCTCGCCGTCGCCGTGTTCGTCGAGGACGGCGGACTCGGGGCCACCACGTCCGGGCCGCTGCTCAAGGAGTTCCTGACCCGGGCCGGCTGAGCGGACGCTTTCCCGGCCGTGGGAAGAGCCGTGGGAAGATTGAACGCGTGGCTCATATTGACGTATCCGGCATCGACTACTTCCTCTCCGACGGCACCCAGCTGCTCAACGGGGTGACCTTCAAGGTCCCGGACGGCACCAAGACAGCGCTGATCGGGCCCAACGGGACCGGCAAGACCACGCTGTTCCGGATCATTTCCGGCGACCTCGTCCCGGACGAAGGCGTGATCGGCCGTTCCGGCAACATGGGCATCATGCGCCAGTTCGTGGGCCAGGTCCGGGACGAGTCCACGGTCCGCGACCTGCTGGTCTCCGCCGCCCCGCCTGCCCTGGCCGGCGCCGCGCGGGCCGTCGACGAGGCAGAGCTCGCCATGCTGGAGCACGACGACGAGCCCACCCAGATGGCCTATGCCCAGGCGATCGTGGACTGGGGGGATGCCGGCGGCTACGACGTCGAAACGGTCTGGGACGAGGTCTGCATGGCCGCCGTCGGCCTGCCCTTCGACCGGGCACAGCACCGCCCGGCGTCGAGCCTCTCCGGCGGCGAGCAGAAGCGTCTGGTCCTCGAGGCCCTCTTCGCCGGCCCCGACGAACTGCTGCTCCTGGACGAGCCGGACAATTACCTCGATGTTCCGGGCAAGCGCTGGCTCGAGGCCAAACTGAACGATTCGAAGAAGACCGTGTTCTTCATCAGCCACGACCGTGAACTGCTCAACAACGCCGCCGGCCGCATCGTCACCCTGGAACCGGGCATCAACGGCGCCGGCGCCTGGATCCACGGCGGCGGCTTCGGGTCCTACGTGGATGCCCGGGCCGACCGGAACGCGCGCTTCGAGGAACTGCGCAAGCGCTGGGACGAGGAGCACGTCAAGCTCAAGGAACTCGTCAACATGTACAAGAACAAGGCCGCGTTCCGTTCCGACATGGCCAACCGCTATCACGCGGCGCAGACCCGGCTCGCGAAGTTCCTCGAGGCCGGCCCGCCCGAGGCCCTGCCCATCGAGCAGAACGTGCAGATGCGGCTCAAGGGCGGCCGCACCGCCAAGCGCGCCGTCGTGGCCGAGAAGCTGGAACTGACAGGCCTGATGAAGCCGTTCTCCACCGAAATCTGGTTCGGCGACCGGGTGGGCGTCCTTGGTTCCAACGGTTCGGGCAAGAGCCACTTCCTGCGCCTGCTCGCCACCGGCGGCACGGATCCCGAGCGCGAGCACCTGCCGGTGTCCGACGTCGAGATCGCCGAAGTGCCGCACGAGGGCACCGTGAAACTCGGCGCCCGGATCCGGCCCGGATTCTTCGCCCAGACCCACGTCCGGCCCGACCTGCTGGGTAAGACCCTGCTCGAAATCCTGCACCGGGGCGACGAGCACCGCTCGGGCATGGGCCGTGAAGCCGCCGCCGGGGCGCTGGACGGCTACGGGCTGGCGGCGCAGTCCGAGCAGAAGTACGAATCCCTTTCCGGCGGCCAGCAGGCGCGGTTCCAGATCCTGCTGCTGCAGCTCTCCGGCGCCACGCTGCTGCTGCTCGACGAGCCCACGGACAACCTGGACCTGCACTCGGCCGAGGCCCTGGAACGGGCGATCGACCACTTCGAGGGCACCGTCCTGGCCGTCACCCACGACCGCTGGTTCGCCCGAACCTTCGACCGCTTCCTGGTTTTCGGCTCCGACGGCAGGGTCTACGAGTCCGCCGAACCGGTCTGGGACGAAAAGCGCGTAGAGCGCGCCCGCTGACCCCACATGGGCCATCATCTGCGCAACAAATGATTAAATGCTCACCAGCCGCTAGCATTTGAGCATGAACACTGATGAGCGGCACCGCCTGATCGGCGGACTGCTGCGCGACCGGGAGCACGTGACGGTGGACGAACTGACGGCCGCCTGCGGCGCCTCCGGCGCCACCATCCGCCGTGACCTCGACATCCTGGCCTTGCACGGCGTGCTGCGAAGGGTCCACGGCGGAGCCAGGAGCCTGGTTTTCGGCGGCGAAAACCCGCACTACGGGCAACGCGAACTCGAGGACCACACCGCCAAGCTGCGGATCGCCGCCGGGGTGGCGGCCATGCTCGCGGACCGTGGACACGTCTGGCTGGACAGCGGCACCACCGCCACGGAGATCGCCCGCCGGTTGCGCCAGCGTGAGATGACGATCATGCCGATGTCGCTGCGGGCCGTCACCGCGCTGTCGGCAGACGACGCTCCGGCCGGGCGCCGCCCCGAGCTCCTGTTGCCCGGCGGCAGCCTCGTCCCCGGCGAACTTTCCTTCCGCGGGCCGATGACGGAATCCAACATCCGCTCACTGCGCTTCGACACCGCCGTCGTCACGCCCTGCGCCCTGAACCTCAAGGACGGACTGTTGGCCCACGACCTCGACGACGCCGCAGTCAAACGCGCCGGCCTCGAATCCGCCGCCCGGGTGATCGTCGCCTGTGCCGGCACCAAATGGAACGCCAGCGCCGTCGCCCTCGTCGCCTCCCTGGACGCCGTGGATGCCATCGTGACGGACCGGCAGCTCAGCCCGGAAGAACTTGACCAACTCACCCAGCACTCGGTGGAAGCAGTGATCGTATGACCAGTACCGCAACCGTCCCGCAACTCAAGGCTGCCACCGGGGCGACTTTCCTTGTCTTTGGCATCAACGGGTTAGTCTTCGCCAGCTGGGCAGCCCGCATCCCGGCCGTGACGGAGATCCTGCACATCACCGCGGGCCAGATGGGAACCCTCCTGCTGTGCGTCGCGGTCGGTTCGCTGATCGCCTTGCCGACTGCCGGGTTCGTCGTCGGCCGGATCGGCACCGCCAACACCGTCCGCAGCGCCGGACTCGTGGCCGCGGCGGCCGGCGTCGGCGTCGCGCTCTCACTGATGGCGGCCTCCATCCCGGGGACTGCCATTGCCCTGTTCTTCTTCGGGATCGGCGTCGGGTTGTGGGATGTTTCGCAGAACATTGAAGGTGCCGACGTCGAACACCGGCTCGGGCGCACCATCATGCCGCAGTTCCACGCGGCCTTCAGCGGCGGCGCGTTCGTCGGCGCCCTGATCGGCGCCGGACTATCCACCCTGGGGGTCGGGCTCCCGGAGCACCTGCTGGTCATAGCCGCCGTCGTCGCCGTCCTGACCACGGTGGCCCCCCGGTACTTCCTGCCCCACCTGCCTGCGGAGGCACCCGCCGCGGGGGACGCGGACCGCGGCAACGCAGGTTCGGCCTGGCGGGACGGGCGCACGCTGCTGATCGGCGTCGTCGTCCTCGGCGCCACCCTGACCGAAGGCGCCGGCAACGACTGGATTGCCAAGGCCGCGGTTGACGGCCTGGGCGCCGAACAGTCCACGGGGGCGCTGCTGTTCGCCGCGTTCGTGCTGGCCATGACCGCCATGCGCTTCTTCGGTGGCCGTGCGATCGACGTCTACGGCCGCGTTGCCGTGCTGCGGGCCAGCATGGCGGCGGCGACCGCGGGCCTCTGCCTCTTCGTGTTCGCCGGCACCATCTGGCTGGCCACCGCCGGTGCCGTGCTCTGGGGCGTGGGGGCAGCCCTCGCGTTCCCGATCGGGATGTCCGCCGCCGCGGACGACCCCAAGAAGGCGGCCGCCCGGGTGTCCGTGGTGTCCACGCTGGGTTACATTGCCTTCCTCGCCGGGCCGCCCCTGCTGGGCTACCTGGGTGATGTCACCGGTGTCAGGACCGCCCTGCTGGCGATCGGGATTCCGATTGTGGTGGCGCTGGTCCTGGCCGGAGCCGCGAAGCCGCTGCCCGCGAGGTAGCAGTATGGTGGTCCAATGCGAACCATGCTGAGGAAGGCCCCCGGCCGCCTGTCGAAATTCGACCGCAAACTGGTGGGCGCCATCTCCAATCTGCCGGGAGGAGGCCATGACGACTTCTTCCGCCGTCTGTCCGCCGCCGCCAACAAGGGCAAACTTTGGTTCGGCGTTGCCGGAGCCATGGCTCTGGTGCCCGGCAAGACGCGGCGGGCAGCGGTGCACGGACTCATCGCGCAAGGCGCCGCCTCGGCGGTCACCAACGTCGTGTTCAAGACCCTCCTGCCCCGGGCCCGCCCCCTGCCCGAACACCTTCCGGTCTTCCGCTTCGTGAACCCGCAGCCGACGAGTTCGTCGATGCCGTCGGGACACTCCGCCTCCGCGGTGGCTTTCGCACTCGGGGTCGGCATGGTCCGCCCGGCCCTCGGTGCGGCGCTGGCCCCCCTCGCGGCCGGAGTGGCTTACTCCCGGGTCCACACCGGGGCCCACTGGCCCTCGGATGTGCTCTTCGGATCCGCGATCGGCGCCGGCGCGGCCATGGTGACGCGGAAGTGGTGGCCCGTCCGGCCGCCATTCCCGGAAACCCGCCGCGGCGCCGCCCCGGCCGCGGAACTCCCTGACGGCCAGGGGCTCGGCATCGCGGTCAACACCCTCGGCGGGTCCTATGCTGACGAGACTGCCGACGCCCTGCAAAAAGTATTCCCTAAAGCGTATATAAAGGAAATCGGGCCCGGTGAGTCCGTCGACGCGGGCATCGCCCAGGTCGCGACCCGGCCGGGCATTGCGGCCCTGGGCGTCTGGGGCGGCGACGGGACCGTGGGCTCCGCTGCGGCCGCCGCCGTCGAACGTTCCCTCCCGCTGCTGGTGCTCCCCGGCGGCACGTTGAACCATTTCGCCCGCGACGCCGGAACCCCCACCCTGGCGGACGCCGTGCAGGCGGCGTCTCGCGGCGAGGCCGCTGTGGCCGACGTCGGCCACGTGAGTGTCGAGCGCGGGCTCCCCGACAGCCCGGAGCAGCTCGAGCTGATGATGCTCAACACCGCCAGCATCGGCCTTTACCCGAACCTGGTCCGCCGGCGGGAGCAGCTCCAGCCGGCACTGGGCAAACCCCTGGCCGGAGTGGTGGCCATGCTCCGGACCTTCGCGGCCGGCACCCCCACCACGCTGATCGTCAACGGGGTGCGGCACCGGCTCTGGATCCTGTACATCGGCCGCGGCCGCTATTACCCCCGCGACCATGCGCCGCTGGTGCGCCCGGTACTGGCGGACGGCGTCCTGGATCTGCGGATGATCACCGCCGATGAGCCGTTCGCCCGCTTGCGGCTGCTCTGGGCCGTGCTCACGGGCACCGTGGCCACGTCCGGGATCACCCATCTGAGCGAAACGGACATGATCACGGTGGAACCCGGGAACGGGCCCATGGTCCTCGCCGTCGACGGAGAGGTCATGCCCGGGGTGCGGCGGGTGGAATTCTCGGTCCGCCCCGGCGCGCTGACCTACTATTCGCCCCTCGGCTGAACCCTGTCGCCCGACCCCGTCGTCCAAACCCCTGTCATCCTCCCGGACTACCCTGATTAGTCCCTGAATCATCCCTGAGACCGGCGAAATACGCAGGTTGCCTCGGTAGCGTGGTGTGCAGACGGGCCCGTGACTGCGGTGCCCCGGATCATCTCCCGCAACGCAAAGGAACGCTTCCATGATCGAAGCACGAGGCCTGACCAAGGTTTACGGCGACAAGACCGCCGTCGCCGGCGTCAACTTCACCGTCGAAGCCGGCCGGGTCACCGGCTTCCTGGGCCCGAACGGGGCCGGAAAATCCACCACCATGCGCATGATCATGGGGCTGGACCGGCCGACGTCGGGCTCGGTGACGGTCAACGGGTCCCCGCTGACCGGGCACGCCGCACCGCTGCGCGACGTCGGCGCCCTGCTCGATGCCAAGGCAGTCCACACGAGCCGCTCCGCCTACAACCACCTGCTGGCCATGGCGGCGACCCACAGCATCCCGAAGAAGCGGGTCCACGAAGTCATTGAGATGACCGGACTGGCCGAGGTGGCCAGGAAGAAGGTCGGCGGCTTCTCGCTCGGCATGGGCCAGCGGCTGGGCATCGCCGCCGCCCTCCTGGGCGACCCGCAGACCGTCATCCTGGACGAGCCCGTCAACGGCCTTGACCCGGAGGGCGTGGTGTGGGTCCGCAACCTGGTGAAGTACCTGGCCTCCGAGGGCCGCACGGTCTTCCTCTCCAGCCACCTCATGAGCGAGATGGCCGTCACGGCGGACCACCTGATCGTGATCGGCCGCGGGAGGATCATTGCGGACGCCCCGATCCAGGAGATCATCACCGGCAAGGGCCAGGGCCGGACGCGGGTCCGCACCGACCAGCCGGACCGGCTCATGCAGCTGCTGGCCGGGACCGGGGTCTCGGTGGAGGTCCAGGAGCGCGAACTCCTCGAAGTCACAGGCCTGGACCCGCGCCAGATCGCCACTGCGGCGCTGGAGAACCACGTCATGATCTACGAACTCACCCCGCTGCAGGCCAGCCTCGAGGAGGCCTACATGGAACTGACCAAGGATGAGGTCGAATACCACTCGCTGATCACCACGGGCGCCGTTCCCGTCGAAGCCGGAGGCAACTAAGCCATGAGCTCCACAACCGTTGAATCCACGCCCTCGCGCCGCGGCGCCGACGCACCGCGGTCCGGAAACGGCAGCAGTTCCGGCCCCGGCCCCAGCTTCCTGCGGGTCCTCAACTCCGAATTCATCAAGTTCCGCACCCTGCTCTCCACTCTGATCCTGCTTGGCTCCACAGTGGTGGTCATGGTGGGGTTCGGGGCGCTTTCGGCCTGGGGGACGGGCCAGTTCTCCGAGGCCGCGGCCCGGGACCCGGAGGTCGGCGCCAGGCTCGCGGCCCAGGGCGGCGACATCGTCGTCAGCGTGCCCACCTCCGGCATCGCGTTCGCCCAGCTGATCCTGGGCTCCCTCGGCGTGCTGCTGATGAGCTCCGAGTTCACCACGGGCATGGCCCGGTCCACGTTCGCGGCGGTGCCCAAACGCATCCCCGCCTTCGCGGCCAAGCTCGTGGTGGTGGTGGTGACCTCCTTCGTCGTCACCGCCGCATCCACCCTGGCCGCCGGATTCGTATCCGTGCCGATCCTGGACAACTACGGCCTGGGCCTGGACCTGGGCAGCTCGCAGTCGGTCAAGCTGCTCCTTGTCAACAGCATTTACGTGGCGGCGGTCGCGGCCATCGGCATGGCGCTGGGCACGCTGATCCGCAACTCGGCGGGCGGCATCATGAGCCTCGTGGGTCTGTTCTTCGTGGCACCCATCGCCTTCCAGCTCATTCCGGGCGACTTCTTCGTGGAGGCCCGCAAGTACCTGCCCGGCAACACCGTGGATCCGCTGACCGCGGTGGAGCACCTCCCGGACACCCTCGAGGCCTGGCAGGCCGCCCTGGTGCTGGGCGCCTGGGTTGTCATCCCGGTGCTCCTGGCCGCCGTCCTGCTCAAGAGGCGGGACGTTTAGGCCGGCGCCACGGGCCCCAGAGTCTAGGCTCAGAGCATGATCGATGCGGTACCTGTCAGGGACGCGTCGGCCGGACCGGCCGACGCGTCCCTTGCTGAACTCACGGCCCGCCGCCGCGGCCGGCTCCGGCGCTACCTGCTGGCCAATCCGCGGGTCATGGACGTCCTGGTGGTGCTCTGCTACCTGGTCCTGGTCACGCCCACGGCGGTCGAATCGGTCATCCACGGCGACTGGCCGGTGGCCGTGTTGCTCGCCGCGGCCGCGCCGGTCCTGCTCTTCCGGCGGGCGTATCCGGTGCGGGTGGCGGCGGTTGTGGGGGCCCTGGAACTGGCGGTCACCTTCCTGCATCCCTGGGGGTCCAATGTCTCCGCCGGGCTCTGGTTTTCGCTGTACGCCGTCGCCGTCGTCCGCACCCGGCGGTTCGCCCTCGCCGCCCTGGCCCTGACCACCGCCCCGCTGCTGCTCCTGTACTTCCTGCTGGCCGTCGGCCCGTTGGACGGCCGGCTCCCGGACATGGCCGTCCGCACACCGGAGAATTTCCAGCTGCTGACGGGCATCGCGGCGGGCATCGGCATCGCGCTCTCGAATGTGATCGCCACGGGGATCGGGATCTCGGTGCGGCAGCGGCGCGAGCACGAGCACGAGATCGCGGCCTGGGCCGCCCGGGCCCAGCAGCTGGGCTCGGTCACGGAACGGAACCGGATCGCGCGCGAAATGCACGACGTCGTGGCGCACTCGCTGACGGTCATGATCAGCCTGTCGGACGGCGCCGCCGTCGTGGTCAAGAAGGATCCGGAGCGCGCCGCCGGCGTCCTGGCCGAACTCTCCCGGACCGGACGCACCGCGCTGGCCGACATGCGGCGCGTCCTTGGCGTGCTGCGCGAGGACGCCGCCACGGGACATGCCCCGCGCGAGCCGCTGGTGGCCGGGGGCAGCCTGGCCAAACTGCTCGAGGGCTTCCGCACCGCGGGACTGCCGCTGCACTACACGCACACCGGCCCGTCTCTGCCCGACGATGCGGCGTTCCAGCTGACCGTCTACAGAATTGTGCAGGAGTCGCTGACCAACGTGCTGCGCTACGGCCGCGCCCTCAGCCGGGTGGAGGTCAGCATTGTCCGGAACGGCTCCCGCGTCACCATTGAAGTGCTCGACGACGGCAGGGGCACCGTTGACCCGGGGGCTCCCGGAACCGGCGCGCAGGCGAAGCCTGACGCACTGGACTCCTTCGGCACCGGGCATGGAATCGCCGGGATGCGGGAGCGGGCCAGGATCTACGCTGGCACCGTGTACGCCGGGCGCGCCGGCGACCGCGGCTGGCGCGTGCACGCGGAACTGAACTGCAACGGCGAGAATGCCACGGAATTAAGGGGGAACAATGTCCGACAACATGCCGGTACGCGTCCTGCTGGTGGATGACCAGCCGCTGCTTCGGATGGGTTTCCGCCTCATCCTGGAGGGTGAAGACGATTTGCGCATCGTGGGCGAGGCATCCAACGGCGCCGAAGCGGTCCGCCACGTCCGGGAGCTTGCGCCCGACGTCGTCCTGATGGATGTGCGGATGCCGGTGCTGGACGGGATCGAGGCCACCCGGGCGATCGCCGCCTCGGGCTCCGACGCAAAAATCATCATCCTGACCACCTTTGACCTCGATGAATACGCCTTTGCAGCACTGCAGGCAGGGGCCTCTGCGTTCCTGCTCAAGGACGTGGCGCCGGCGGAACTGGTCAGCGCGGTGCGGGTGGTGGCCAGCGGCGACGCCGTGGTGGCACCCCGTGTTACGCAGCGGCTGCTGGAGACCTATGTCCGCGGTGCCGGCGGCCTGGATCCTGCGGGGACAGGCGGCGCCGGCGGCCGGCACGCCGGGGACGAGGGCGGTCAGCAGGCCGGCAGCCCCGCACGCCCGGCGCGGGATCCGTTGCTGGAAGACCTGACACCCCGCGAAAACGAGATGCTCGGGGCGATGGCGGAGGGACTCTCCAACGCCGAAATCGCGCACCGGTACTTCCTGTCCGAGGCCACCGTCAAGACGCATGTGCGCCGGATCCTGACCAAGCTCCACCTCCGCGACCGCGTCCAGGCCGTGGTGTACGCATATGAGACCGGCCTCGTGGTGCCCAGCAACGCGGACTATTGACGGCCGTCGCCCGGCCGTCGTAAGGCAGGTTACCGGCAGGTAGTATCTGAAGCAGTGGTTTCAGGCACATTGCCGAATTGCCCATGAGGCAACTTTGGTTGACTCCCTGGCCCTCGCGTTGGGTGATGGCCCGGTCTGAGCCGCCGTCATATGTGGGACTGCACAAGACGGACGGTGTGCCGCGCGGTCTAGTGTGAAACGACATTGTGGTCCGCCGCACAGCATGGATGCGATTCCGTGCCGGCAACGAGCGGGCCTGAACCCCCCACGAAGGACGGCGCTTCCATGCCCGCTGACCAGCAGCTCTCAAAATCCCTGAAACCCAGGCATCTGTCCATGATCGCCATCGCCGGGGTGATCGGCGCCGGACTGTTTGTCGGTTCGGGTGCGGCGATCCAGCAGGCCGGCCCCGGCATCCTGGTTGCCTACGCCGCGGCGGGACTCGTCGTCATCCTCGTCATGCGGATGCTGGGCGAGATGGCCGCGGCCAACCCGGAAACCGGGTCATTCTCCACCTACGCGGACAAGGCCCTGGGCCGCTGGGCCGGGTTCAGCATCGGCTGGCTCTACGCATGGTTCTGGATCATCGTCCTCGGCATCGAGGCCACGGCCGGGGCAGCGATCATGCACCGCTGGGTCCCCGGCATTGACCAGTGGGTGTGGGCGCTTGTCCTCATGGTGCTGCTGACGCTCACCAACCTCGGGTCCGTGAAGTCGTACGGCGAGTTCGAGTTCTGGTTCGCCTCCATCAAGGTGGCGGCAATCGTGCTCTTCCTGCTCTTCGGCGCTGCCGCAATCCTGGGCCTCATCCCCGGCGTTCCGGCGCCCGGCCTGGACAACCTGATCGGTAACGGCGGGTTCATGCCCAACGGCCCCGGCGCCGTCCTGGCCGGCATCCTCGTGGTGGTGTTCTCCTTCTTCGGCGCGGAAATTGCCACCATCGCCGCCGGCGAATCCGAGAACCCGGTCGACGCCGTCAAGAAGGCCGTGAAGTCCACCGTCTGGCGCATCCTCGTCTTCTACATCGGCTCCATCGCCATTGTGGTCACCCTGCTGCCCTGGAACTCGGCCTCCGTCGCCAAGAGCCCCTACGTTGCGGTCATCGAACTGTTCGGCATCCCCGGCGCCGGAACCATCATGGACATCGTAGTGCTGACCTCGGTGCTCTCCTGCCTGAACTCGGGCCTTTACACCGCCAGCCGCATGCTGTTCTCGCTGTCCCGCCGCGGCGACGCCCCCAAGTCATGGATGCGGATTTCCAAGCGCGGCGTGCCTGCCGCCGCGGTACTGGCCTCGACGGTGGTCGGCTTCGTCACTGTCGGGCTGAACTACATCGCCCCGGACACGGTCTTCCTGTTCCTGGTCAACACCTCCGGCGCCATCGCGCTGTTCGTCTGGCTCGTCATTGCCGGCTCACAGCTGATACTGCGCCGCCGCATGGGCGCCGCCGCCAAGGACCTCCAGCTGAAAATGTGGCTCTTCCCGTACCTGACCTGGGTATCGATCGTCAGCATCGTGGCCCTGCTGATCGGCATGGTGATCCTGGAATCCACCCGGGAATCGCTGCTGCTCTCGCTGGCTCTCGCCGCCGTCGTGGTGGGGATCGGAGTCTTCCGCTACCGCAGGAACGGCTCCAAGGCCACCGTTCCCGCAACTGGTGCCGCCGAGGCTCCTGCCGACGCTGCCGAGGACGCTTCCGTGGCTCGCGCCGGGAACGCCACAGTGGTTGACGCCGAGGACGCCACGGTGGGCGCCCGTCCGGTGTCGTAGCCTCCAGGACGCCCCCGCGGCGGTCCCGCCCCACCGGACATGCCCTCCCCCCGCGCCCTCCACTGGACATAGCGCCATTATGTCCACTGCCCGGCGCGAGGGGAGGGCATGTCCATGCGTGCCGGGGGGACATGCCCAGTCTCCGGGCCGAGGGGAGGGAATGTCCATGCGTGCCGGAGCACAGCCGCGTCACAGGAAGGGACTAGCCAGCCCATAGCGCTGCCGGGTTCGATGGGGTCATGACAAAAATGCCGCAGCCCCCGCACCCCAACCACGACCGCGGCCTGGAATTCGATCTCTCCACCCTCGTCAGCCGCCGAACGCTGGGCATGTTCCTCGGCGCGGGAACGGCCGCTGCCCTTGCGGCTTGCAGCCCGGGCGGCACCAGCGGCACCAGCGGCAGTTCGACGTCGGCCGCGGGGACATCGGCGGCACCAGCCCCGGCGCCCTCGGCCGCGGCGACGTCGTCGTCGGCCCCGGCCACTCCGACGCTGACCCGGGCGATCGCCGAGTGCGGGGTCGAAATCCCGCAGGAAACCGCCGGGCCCTACCCCGGTGACGGTTCCAACGGACCCAACGTCCTCGAGGCATCCGGCGTGGTCCGTCAGGACATCACATCCAGCTTCGGGACCTCCACCAGCACAGCCGAGGGCGTACCGCTGACCGTCACGCTGACCCTTCTCGACTAAGCCAACGGCTGCACCCCGCTGGCCGGTGCGGCGGTGTACGCCTGGCACTGTGACCGCGAGGGCAAATACTCCATGTACGATTCCGGGCTTCAGAACGAGAACTACCTCCGCGGCGTCCAGGAGGCCGACGCCAACGGGCAGGTCACGTTCAAGACCATCTACCCCGGCGCCTACAGCGGCCGCTGGCCGCACATCCACTTCGAAGTGTTCGAGTCCCTGAGCAATGCGACGGCGGCCGGCCAGGTCCTGGCGGTGTCCCAGATCGCCCTGACCGAGGCGGCGTGCAAAGAGGTCTACGCGTCGGCCGGCTACGAATCCAGTGCGCAGAATTTCCCCCGCACCACGCTGAAATACGACAACGTCTTCGGCAACGACGGCGGTATCTACCAGCTGGCCACCGTGAGCGGCTCGGTAGCCGCGGGCTACGCCGCCGGCCTCAACGTCACCGTCTAGGCAAGGCGGCGCCCGGCCCACCCGGGCCGCGGGGCCCGTGTGTGCCGGGCTAGACTCGGAGCCATGCCAACACCGAGCACTGCCGAAGAGCACATCCAGGACCTCGGCGCGTATGTCAGCGCGTCGCCGTCGAGCTTCCACGCCGTCCACGAAGCCGCGCGCCGGCTGGACGCGGCTGGCTTCACGGGCCTGGACGAACTGCAGCCCTGGCCGGAGCCCAAGGCCGCCACTGCCGGCAAGTTCTATGTGATCCGCGACGGCGCCCTCATCGCCTGGGTGGTGCCGTCAGGCGCCGGACCGACCACCGGTTTCAACATCCTTGGCGCCCACACGGACTCGCCGTCCTTCAAACTCAAGCCGAAGCCCACCACGGGCAAGTTCGGCTGGCTGCAGGCCGGCGTCGAGGTCTACGGCGGACCCCTCCTGAACTCCTGGCTGGACCGCGAACTGCAGCTCGCCGGCCGGCTCGTCATGCGCGACGGCACACAGCACCTCACGTCCACTGGCCCGCTGCTGCGCTTCCCGCAGCTCGCCATCCACCTGGACCGGGCCGTGAACGAAGGCCTGGCCCTGGACAAGCAACAGCACATGAATCCGGTCTTTGGCCTGGGCGATCCCGCCGGCGAGGACCTGCTTGGGCTCCTCGCGGACAGGGTTACCGATGCCGAGGTGGATCCGGCGCAGATCGGCGGGTACGACGTCGTCATCGCGGACACCCAGGCCCCGGCGGTGTTCGGCGCGCGGGGCGAATTCTTTGCCTCCGGCCGGCTCGACAACCTCTCCGCGACCCATGCAGGGCTCACGGCGCTGATCGCCCACGCCGCCATGACGCCGCCGAGCGGTTCGCCGATCGCCGTGCTGGCCGCCTTCGACCATGAGGAAATCGGCTCAGCGTCCCGATCCGGCGCGTGCGGGCCCGTCCTCGAAGACGTCCTCGTGCGGATTTCCGACGGGCTCGGCGCTTCGGTCAGCCAGCGGCGGCAGGCGTTCGCGGCGTCGTTCTGCGTCTCGGCGGACGCGGGCCATGCCGTGCACCCGAACTATCCGGAGCGGCACGATCCCGCCAACCGGCCGGTCCTGAACGGCGGGCCGCTGCTGAAGATCAATGCCAACCAGCGCTATGCCACCGACGCCGCCGGCGCCGCCCTCTGGGCCCGGCTGTGCACCGACGCCGGTATTCCGTACCAGGAATTCGTCTCCAACAACGTGATGCCGTGCGGCTCGACGATCGGCCCGCTGACAGCCACCCGGTTGGGGATCCGGACGGTCGACGTCGGGGTGCCCCTGCTCTCGATGCACTCGGCGCGCGAGCTCTGCGGAGTTCAGGACCCGCACCGGCTGGCCACGGTGACCCGGACGTTTTTCCGGACGGCGGCGTAACCGCAGGTCAGTGGGGGTTGAGCGGCATAAAGCAGACCCACATGGATCCTGCGGATACCCACAAAGTTGACTCCGATCCTCTGGCAGGGGTTCCGGGGCGGTCCTAGAGTTCAAGGCGTATGGAAGCCCCCGCAGGTTGGTGGTCCAGGTTCCGGACTGCCGCGGAGAGTCACCTCGACGCCTCCGCCTGCGACCGGCTTCAACACAACTTGATAGCACCAAACATTTGGACTCCGAGGTATCGGTGTCCTGGTCAGGCCTAGGTAGTGCAGAAACCGCGGCCGCGCCCTAGAGTGATCGCGCCCAGCAGGGAGTCCACCGTGAAGTCTGCACACGCCTTTTTGCCCCGCCGGATTGTCCGGCCGACAGTCGCCGCCGTGATTACGGCCCTACTCGCCGCGGCATTGTCCGTCCTGGGCGTCCCGGCGGCGACTGCGGCAGGGCCATGCACCGTCCCGATTGTGAGCAAAGTAGCCTGCGAAAACACCCAGCCGGGCAACCCGGCCTCGGAGTGGCAGGTTTCCGGCGCGGGCAGCAGCACGATCCAGGGCTATTCCACGTCCATGAGCGTCAACATTGGCGACACCGTGAAATTCAAGGTCAAGACGCCGTCCACTTCGTACCACATCGATGTCTACCGCCTTGGCTATTACCAGGGGCTGGGCGCCCGGAAAGTCGCGGCGAACGTGCTGCCGAGCGCTTCGCTTCCGCAGACCCAGCCGGCGTGCGCGACGTTCTCCGCCACCGGATTGATTGACTGCGGGAACTGGGCAGTCTCAGCGTCCTGGCAGGTCCCGGGGTCGGCCGTTTCCGGAGTGTATATCGCACGGCTCGTGCGCAATGATGCCACCGGCGTCAGCGTCATTCCTTTCGTGGTCCGCGACGACGCCGCTCACTCAGACGTCATGTTCCAGACCTCGGATACGACGTGGCAGGCCTACAACAGCTACGGGGGGAACAGCCTCTACGCCTGCACGGTGTCATGCCCACCGGGCAGCCCGTTGGCGTACAAGGCCGCGTTCAAGGTCTCCTACAACAGGCCATTTTCGACTGCGGGGGATGCTCAAGGGCAGAACTGGCTGATGTATGCCGAATATCCCATGATCCGGTTCATGGAGGCCAACGGCTACGACGTGAGCTACATGAGCGGTCTTGACGTCGCCACCAAGGGGCCATTGCTCCTGAACCATAAGTCATTCATGTCCGTGGGCCACGACGAATACTGGTCTGCGGACCAACGGACCAATGTGGAAGCCGCCCGGGACGCCGGGGTTCATCTGGCCTTCTTCAGCGGCAACGAAATGTTCTGGAAGACTCGGTGGGAGCCCAGCTCCGACGGTACGAATACGCAAGGCCGCACTCTGGTGTCGTATAAAGACACACACTTCAATGCCCCGACAGATCCGGTCGCCTGGACCGGCACCTGGCGCGACCCGCGCTACGGAACTGCCACGGGCGGCGGGAACCCAGAGAACGCCTTGACCGGACAGTTCTTCCTGGTCAACTCTGGTACTACCGATATCACCGTTCCCGCCAGTTTCAGCAAGTTGCGGCTGTGGAGGAACACCACGGTTGCCGGGCTGTCCGCGGGAACCACGGCTACTTTGGGCGCCGGGTTGGGCACGCTTGGCTACGAATGGGACTCCGATTCGGATAACGGCTTCAGACCCGCCGGATCCTTTAAATTGTCTCAAACCACCAGCACGACTGCGGAAGTCTTCACCGACTATGGATCCACCACAAAGAATCCTGGGACAGCGACTCACAACCTCACGACCTACAAAGCGGCTAGCGGCGCCTTGGTCTTCGGCGCTGGCACAGTGCAGTGGTCTTGGGGACTCGACGGCTACACGACTGGAAAAGCCGTGGACAAGAACATGCAGCAGGCCACCGTCAATCTCTTCGCTGACATGGGGACCCAGCCGGTGACCATCATCGCCGGGCTGACCCCGGCCGTGGCGTCAACGGATACCACAGCGCCGACGTCGAGAATTACGTCTCCTGCGGGAGGCGCCACAATAGCTGATGGCACGGTTGTGACCATCAGCGGCACCGCTGCGGACACCGGTGGCGTCGTGGCGGGCGTCGAGATATCCACCGACGGCGGCAAGACCTGGCGCCCCGCCACGGGAACCACAAGCTGGACCTATCAGTGGATTGCACACGGAAATCCGACGTCGACCCTACAGTCTCGGGCAGTGGACGACAGCGGTAACCTTGAGTCTCCAGCCCCAGGGTCTGTTACTAACATTTCGTGCCCGTGCTCACTGGTCGGCGTGAATGTCGCCCCGGCGGCTGCGGACTCCGGTGATGGGTCTGGCGTCGAGGTCGGCGCGAAGTTCTACGCGGATGTCGCCGGAACCATCAGCGCCGTGCGATTCTACAAGGCCGCGAAGAACACCGGCACACATGTGGGGAATGTCTGGAACATGTCCGGTCAGCGCCTAGCCACTGCCACCTTCACCGGAGAGTCGTCCACAGGGTGGCAAACCGTCAGCTTGTCGCCAGCCCTTGCTGTTACAGCCAACACGATGTACGTGGTTTCGTACTATGCTCCGTCCGGTCACTATTCCCAAGACGAGGGATTCTTCTATAACCACCCATCTCCGCCACCCGCGGGGAACGGCAGCACGGACAGCGCCCCTCTGCATTTCACCCGCAGCCTTCCTGGTACCCCCAATGGGTTCTTTCGGTACGGCACGTCGTCGACCTTTCCCAACCAGATCTACGCCGCGGAGTACTACTGGGTGGATGCCGTCTTTAGCCCGTCGGCTCCGTCGGCMCCGGCTGTTTCGTCGGTGTCTCCGGCGAGCGGTGCGACGGGTGTGGATGTGGGCGTGAAGCCGGCGGCGACGTTCAGTCAGGCGGTGACGGCGTCCTCGGTGGTATTCACGCTCAAGGATTCAGCCAATTCGTCCGTCGCGGGGACGGTTTCCTACGATTCGGCGAGCAAAACTGCGGCGTTCACGCCGGGAAGCGCCCTGGCCTATAGCGCGACATATACGGCTACGGTCAGC